>NZ_RBWV01000013.1:300000-425292 GCF_003634695.1 Motilibacter peucedani | reverse complement strand
GCCGTGGGCAGCCGCTATGAGAGCGACCCCGCCGTACACCTCGACCAGCCTCGCCAGGCTCAGGCCGTGAGTCCAGTACACAAGTAGCCGCCGAGAGGGACCGTTGCGGTGATCGTTCCAGCCGATGGTCGGAAGATCGTTGACAGGGTAGAAGTCGTCCGGGACGCTCGGTTGAGTCAGCCGGAGGGCGAGCCATGGGTGCAGATCGCAGGACGACGGGCCGCCTGTCGCTGGTCTGGCTGATCGCCGCCATCTTGGTCGTCGAGGTGCTCGGGCTCAGCCTCTCCACCTGGAGCGACGGCGGCTGGCAGTGGGGCGACCTGGTTCCCGCCGTCGCACTTCCCATCGTCGTCACATGGGTGTGGCGGCGCAGTCGGAACTGAGCGACCGCCCCTACGGAGCTGCACGTCACCACCGCCGTTACGCGACTGCGCTCGGAGGTGTCATGGTCGACGTTGGTTTGCCCTTCGGGCACAACTCGCCGGTGACCGATCGTCGGTCCGCTCCAGACGAGCGGCGGCGCAGTTCCAACACCCTTGCACAGCGGCCGGGGAGAACAACAGCGACCAATCACTCACGTCAACTGCTACGGCATCATGTCGCCATGTTCCGCCCTTGGAGCAACGTCGCCATCATCGCCGCCGCGCTCAGTGTCATGGCTTTGCACCTGATGGACGTCCGCGCCCGCGCCCGCCGCGGCGAACAAGGCTGGAGCCGGTCTCACATCCTAGGCGTCGCCAGCATGGCTTGTCTTCTGATCGCCAGCCTAGTCACCCTCCCCTGACTCCGGTCTTCGTCTGCGGCGGCGTGCATCGCCACCTCCTTTTCGCAGTGCGAGCGGAGTTCGCGCTCATGCCGCGCCCAGTGGGCAGCGAATCGGGGACGTCGCCGCCGACCACCACCCGCCCGGGGCCCCTTGCGTCGTCGCCACGCGAGTCTCCTCACCGGATGCCCGGCCCTTGGTGTCGCTGCCTCATTTCAGACCAGGTGCACCACAGACGCCTGAGCATTTCACTGCTGGAACGCCCAAGCCACCATGAGAGGCAACTCCTCTCGCCAGAACCGGCCGCCATGTGAGCCCGGCCGCTCGGTCAGCGCGACCTGCGCTCCGGCACCGCGCAGCGCATGCGCCCACCGCGTCGCGTTCTCGAGGAAGAACGGCTCCTGCCTGCCCGCGACCAGGTACGTGCGCGGAACCACGCCTCCTATCTCGGCAGGCGGTCGGAAGCCTCCACCGGGCGACGCGCACAAGATCGCTCCGTAGATCTCCGGGTGCCGTAACCCGAGGGCGAGCGACATCTCTCCACTCGCCGAGACACCGAACACGCCCGTACGGGCGGCGGGCAACGCAACGCCGAAACGAGAGTGCACCCACGAGCGCACGTCCCCGACGAAGAACCTCTCGTGCGCGGCGAACCGTTCCGGATCAAAACCCGGAGAGTACTCGTGGAGCCTCACCGTCTCGTCCGCCGCACGGTGTGCGGCGACGAGCATGGTGGGCGGTCCGCTGGCCGCCTCGAGAGCGCGGCCCCAAGGCGCAGTCACCTGGCCATCGCCGGCAAACACGACCGCCTCCGGCGGCCGAGCCGGGAGATACACCGTCACCTTCCGGCCGCCGTCGTACCCCAGCGTCTCGGTCACGCACTCTCCCATCACAGGCTCCATGTCGACAGGGTCGCGCAGCCAAGGGCGTACCGGCGACTCACCCGCTGACCTGCCAAGCCAGTTGAGCCTGCAACACAGACGACCGACTGTCGACCGCGCGCTGAACCGGCGAATGCTCGCTCTTGCCGCTCTTGCCGCCGACAGCGTCAAGCGCCGGCGAAGCGGAACGAACGGACCTCCAAATGGCGACCTTTCCCGGCGAGGCCAGTGGTACCAGGCAGCCTCTAGCGCAAGTACCTCCTTCGTCGGCGGCGCTGGCGCAACTCCTGAGTGATGGCGACGACTCCAGCGGAGATGAGAAGCGCAGCAGCGACTACTCGAAGCCACCGAGGATGAGACCAATCCATGGCGATCAGAAGGCCTAGACCGATCACCAAGCTGACGATGCCGTAGGTCGTCCTGACACCGTCCCGACGTCGATCCGCGCTCACAAGGTCCACTCTGCCCGACCGACGCCCGCTCATGCCGCGCGGCGGGCGGACGGGGAAGCAAAGGTGCCGTGCCTAAGAGTCGTCCGGCCGACTCGGGTGTCTCCAGCCTTCGTCGCTATCGTCGTGTGGACCGGAGCCTGGGAGCACGAGCGCTGCGGCAAGCCCGTCGTGCGCAACAACCGCGTCGACCTGCAGTGCCCGAGGAGCACAGCCGAGGAGAGCGAGCTCCGTCGAGAGTCAACTGACCTCGGCGTCGGCACGCGCTAACGGACCTGCCCACGACGCTGCTCCGAGTGGTACGGGGCGCCCGACCGGACTGCGGAAGTCAGTCACCCACGAGCGAGACGTAGCTGTCGCCCGGGCCGTTCTGGTCGACGCCGTCAACGAGGTTCGTCGCGGAGGTCTCGAAGGCGACGACCCTGCCGTCCGCGGAGATCGAGTCCACGAAGCAGTCGGCGTCAGCCGCGTAGCCCTCGGGGGTCGCACTCAGGACGCGCGTCGCGCCGGTGACCCGGTCGCGCAGGTAGACCTGCTCGTGGGCGACCCGCTCCGGGACGTAGCCGCTGAACGCAACCCTCCGGCCGTCCCTGGAGATCACCGGGATGCGCTGAACCCCGAGGTCGAGACGGCACCGCCCGCACCGGCGGACTGCGCCGTCGTGGTGGCGAGGACGGTGTCGCGGACGAACACCTGGGGGCGGCCCACGGAGCCCTTCGCCGAGGTCGTCGAGAAGGCCACGAAGTGCCCGCTGTCCGAGACCGACGGCGTCTCTCCCGTGGCCGGCGCTCCCGCGGCGAAGCCGGTGCTCACCAGACGGGTCGCGCCGGTCTGCAGGTCGCGGAGCGCGACGTCCAGCTCGCTGGAGTCGTCGTCGCCGGGCAGGGTCGCCGAGGTGCGGAACGCGAGGTACCGGCCGTCCGGCGACAGACTCGGCCGGTCCGACCGTCCGTGCGGGCTCTCGAACACCACGCGGGCTGCCCCCGTGCTCCGCTCCCAGAGCAGGATCCGAGTCGGGTCTGTGGAGGCGACGCGTACGGCTACGGCGATCCGGCTGCCGTCCGCGGAGACCGTCGGCGCGCCGTCCACGAAGCCCTGGCTCGAGGGGAACGCGAGCCGAGTGGTGCCGGTGCGGACGTCGTAGACCGCGAGCCTGGGGATCGCGAGGCCCGAGCCGGGCGCCGTCTCCGCCAGGGACACGAACGCGATCGTCGAGCCGTCCGCCGAGACGACCGGCGAGTAGGTCGACACCTGGGTGCCCGCAGGCGTGCCGGGAGGGAGCGCCACGGTCGTGCCCGTCGACCGGTTGCGGAGCACCGCGCCGTGGGAGGTGTAGGCGACGAGCTGCCCGTCGCCGGACAGCGACGCCGAGATCCCGGTGGTCGGCCCGGAGCCGAGGGTGCTCACCAGCTCGAGCGGGGGTGGGACGGGGAAGTCGGGGGCGGGCACAGGGGGCTGTCGGCCTCCGGCACGTACGCACGCGGTCCTGCCGCTTGCCGTCTAGCCGGAGGTCGACGCGCACCTGCTCGCCGAACGGGGTCGCCACGTGGATGACGGCATCGTCGTACTCGGCGAGGATCACCCGGCCATGGGCGGGGGTGTCGACGCTCGCCCAGTCGATGACCAGCCGGCGCTCGTTCGGGTTGGAGACCAGGATCGCCGCAACCGCCGGAGTGCTCTGCTCGCAGAGGGCCCGTCCCGTCACCGGCGAGCTCGTCAGCGCGTCGGCGGACGACGCCGTCCCGAGACTGACCGCGGCGCCTGCCGCGAGAGCGACTGGAGCGCCACGTGTCTTCTGGTACCCCTGCAGCACTATTCGCTCCTCGTCCGACCAGCCCTGCGACGGTCCGCTCGGCCGCCCGGGCGCCATCCCATCGGTTGAGGACCGCGACGTCCAGCGGGCGGTGGGAGGACCGTCCGCGCGAGCGGACCGCTACAGCCGCCCTCAGTCGGCAGCACCATGCGCCGGCTCGAGCACAGCGCCGACCGCAGGCACCCGAGGCGAGCTGGAGACCGGGCAAGGACCCACGGGCAGTCCCGCGCTCCTGGCCTGGGAGCTCGTCCCACGTCACCGGGTAGAGACGCCCATCTGGCGGTTCAAGAGGGGCGGGCAAGAGACGATGGACACTGCATGAGCGGCTCCGCGGTCACCGCCAGTCCACGGGCCGTCGGCCTGTGCTCGGCCAGCCTCTGCGCTGTCATGTGCGCCACCCTCTGCACCGCCCTGCTCGTGGGCGCCACCACCCACGCCGCGGCAGCCGCAGTGACTGCCACCGTGTCCGCCGGGGCGCTCCTGGTGACCTTGGAGCTCATGCGCTCCGTACCCACCTGGCTGCGGCCTCGGCGCACCCGGTGCCGCCAGGGCATCAGCAACACCGCCATCGGGCTCCTCGCCGGTTCCGGACCCGGCTGGATCGTGCTCGCCGCCACCACGCACGCGGCGCCGGCGGCAGCGGCCACCAGCGTCTGGTTCGTCCTCCACCTGGCCCTCTGGCGCGAGGTGCACCTCGTTGACCGGCGCTGTCTCAAGCCCACGCTGAGCGCCGCGGCAGCCTCTGGCGCGGCCGTCGCCGTCGGGTGGGTGGCCGGACTCGCCGTCCACCGTGCCGCCATGGTCACTGGAGCCACCCTCGGAACCATCACTCTCACCTGCACCGCCCTGGCGGTCAGGACCGCCTTCCGGGCGCCGACGACCACCGGGCTGAGCGCCACCGCGCTCGCCGTCGGCACCACCGAGGGGGTCGTCTACCTCGTCGGAGGAGCCGGCCTCGGCGGTGTCCTGCCGACGGGTACCTGTTCGGCCGGATACCTGTTCTTCGGCCTCATGGCGCTGGCCGCCAACGGACCGCGACTCGCCCGGGTCGCGCTCCAGAGCATGGCAGCTACGCCCGGCAGCCTGAGGCAGCGCACCGCGACCTGAGGCGCGGGCAGCAGCCGAACGACGAGTGCACCTGGCGCAACGTCCGGTGATGAGCGAGGGAGCCGCAGACCGACGAGGTGGCTCTGCCCTCGAGCCTCGCTACTGCTGGGGCTGCGGCGTCGAGCTGCGTCGTCACGGGGGCACCACGTCGCCCGGCACTGAGCACAGGTGCCGGACGCCATCCGCCGGCTCGGGACCTGCGCCGACGTCAGCGTGGTCCTGACACGTCGACGTCGACCGTGCACTGCCCGGCCCTCGGCTGACCGTCCATAACGGTCACACCACCCTCGATCCGACCGACTGGCACGACGAGGGATGGACCGACCTGGGGCAGCTCGAGACGGCTGTACTGGTTGTAGAAGTCGATCAAGTCCGAGGCGTTGCACTCTGCCACCAGGAAGGTCCTGTGCAGGGCGGGATGCGGGTCCACGACAGCCGATCCTGACCATCGTCCGACCGGACGAGCATGCCTCCCGGAGGCGGTTGGGCGAAGCTGACCGCCTCCCACGCCTGCCAGTCCGCCGCCCCTGAGCAGCCGACCAGGCATGTGAACGCGACAGCACCTCTGCCCAGGACGCGGCGGTCGGTAGCTCGCCTCCGGGCTCCCACCCACGTCTGGCGACCCGGCCGCTGCAACCTCACAACTGTCTCTCGACCGCCCGCCCGCGGCACGCAGGATTCCGGCGTACGCCGCACCCCCGCACCGGATCGCCTGCGCGACTGCGATTGCTGAAGCGCGGCGACTGGCGGCCGTCCCCACCTTGACCTGCTCGGGTGGACGTCACCACAGGGCCGTTCTGCCGGCCCGACGTGGGTCAGGGGCGGGCGAGCCAGTCGACCACGCGAACGAGCGCGCGTCCCGACGAGAACCGGTCTGGCATGGTTCGCTCGAGCATCCCGGTGGGGGCATTCGTGCTGTGACGACGTGGGGGGGCCAATGGCCGAGGTGACCGCCGCCTTCAAGGCCTCAGTGAGGAGTGGTGCTGGCTGTCCTCGCGGTCGGAACGTGGTGCTGGGTCGCTCTGCTCATCGCCCACGCGACGCGCGGCGGGTGCCAAGCCCTCGGCACTCAGGCAGAGTGCACGGCGTACGGCTCCGCAGCGTTCCACCTGACCCTCACCTTTGGTGTCGCCCTTGCCAGCGCGGTGTTCAGCACCGCCGGGACCGTGGGCGCCCTGACGGCGGGCTACGTCCTGCGCCACGTCACCGAGCCGGCGGCACTTCCCTGACGATCGGCAACCCAGGCGCGAGGGAGGCGTTCCGCCTGCCTGAGTGGAGACAGAGCGTCCTCCAGTCAAGCAGTACCAGCCCTCCGTGCACGTCGGTGCCGTTGGACCAGAGCGGAGATGCGTCGCGCGAGCGCCCGCGCGTCGTCCTCGTCGGGCACGAACAGGAACAGGCACGCGGCTTCGCTGTCAGCTTCGATCCGCTCGGCGAGCCCCGGGTCGACCCGCCGCACCTCCTCCAGGACGGCTGTCTCCGCTGCGAGCGCGTTCGGCAGCCCGAGGACCTCGTCCAGGTGATCGTCTCGGACGACCCACTGGTCACCGTCCGCGCCGGCAAGGACCTCGACCGGGTAGGCGATCCGCTGCGGTCGCCTGCCCACGCCCGAGCGCCCGGCGGCCTCCACCTCCCCCGCCTCCACCACGCAGTCGTGCACGGGCAGATCAACGGGCAGCCCTCGGCTCTCGAAGGCCAGCTCGACCGGGATGACCGCCTCGGGCGCCCAGAAGCCGCCGCCGTCCAGGTCGAACTCCCACAGGTCGCGGCGACCGTCGGGCTGGATCTGCTCTGCCCGGCCCAGCCGCTGGGAGCCGCGCCAGGTCTCACCGAGCCATCGCGGCTGCCGCTCGAGGAACCATCGCAGGTACTGCATCGGACGCTCAGCCGGGCGCACGGACGGATCGCGGCCGAGGACTCGCGCGAGCGGCAGACGGACCCACCGCCCATCCACGACGTCGTCCAGTGCCTCGAGCGACGTGCGCCAGACCGCGTGCCCGTACGTCCAGGTCCCGAGCAGCAGCGCGCTGTCCCCCAGCACCAGCAACCCGTCCGCCAGACGACCCTGCTCGTCCATGCGCTGCCCCCGGGCGTCCAGGCTCTTTCGAACCCTTGCTCCGAGAAGATCCGCGCAGTCACGCCGCCCTATGCTGCACGACCCGAGGACCGGCTTGCGGGCGCCGGTGCCGACAGGCGAAGTCTGCGGTGACCGCGAGGAGCGCGGGACCCCACAGGAGCAGTGGCGCATAGGCCGCAGTCATCACTGCGCCCGCCAGCCCGTTCGGCGCCTCGGGGTCACCGTTGTTCTCCGGGCCTGTCCACATCCACGCGGACGCACCCGTGAAGAGGCACACCGCCAGGCCGCCCGCCGTGGCGACAGCGACCACCAGCACCGGAGGCACGCGACGACCGCCCAGCACCGGCACCCACTGCGGCAGCACCTCACCCCACGGGCTCACCAGCCCGAGCGTCAGCAGACCCAGGGCCTCCGTCAGCACGCTGAGCACGAGGACGTACGCGGTGATCCACCAGCGGTGCCGCGAACTCCCTAGCCAACGAGCCGGAGAAGCCGACCGGCACCCCCAGGCCCAGGCGATCCGCCACAGCGAGGACGGGATCGCGAGCACCGGGACCCCGTGCGCGAGCAGTCGCGCTCAGTCGGGGGCCGGCCGCAGGCCTGTCGCTGTCGTCGTCGCCGTCATGACGAACCTCCACCGCTCGCTGGCTCTCGACCAGATGCTCGCGCTGGTGCACTGTGAGCAGCCTGAGCGCACCTGAGTCCGCTCACAGCACGAGCGGCCTCGTCAGCAACCGCGTACTGGTCTCAGGTGGTTGGCCCTACGGGCCGGAGGCTGCAACGGGTGCCTGACCACGCCCACCGCTGCGCCCGCCGGGACAGGTGTCGGAAGCCGAGCAGGCCGGCGGTGACGGCAGGTCGAGCCGCTCGTGCGGGTCGAGCACCTCGGGCTTCTCAGCACTATCGGCACTCCTGCCGATGGCGCGCCGCGACTCCGATCTGTACCGTCGGACGCACCCTGACGAGAGGCGCTGCCCCATGGCTGTCGACCGAGGACTGCTCGCGATCCTGAAGGCCAAGCCCGGCAAGGGCGACGAGCTCGGCGCCTTCCTGAGGAAGGGCCGCGAGCTGGCCGCCCAGGAAGAGGGCACCGTGACCTGGTACGCGTTCCGGCTCGACGACACGACGTACGGGATCTTCGACACCTTCGAGACCGAGGAAGCTCGCCAGGCGCACGTGAACGGTCAGATCCCCGCGGCGCTCCAGGACGTCGGCTCGGACCTCCTGGCCGAAGCGCCCGACATCAGGCCGATCGACGTGCTCGCGGTCAAGTAGCGCGCCATGACCGTGCCGACCATCCGGACCGTGTCCCTCCCGGGCGGGAGCGCCGTCCCGGCGCTGGGACTCGGCACCTGGTACATGGGTGAGCGGTTCGCCAGCCGCGACACCGAGCTCGCCGCCCTGCGTACGGGCATCGAGAGCGGCCTGACGCTGATCGACACCGCCGAGATGTACGGCGACGGCGCCGCCGAGGAGCTGGTCAGCGAGGCCATCGCCGGGCGACGCGACAGCGTCTACCTCGTCAGCAAGGTGCTGCCCAGCCACGCCACCCGACGAGGGACGGTCGAGGCGTGCCAGGCCAGCCTGCGGCGGCTGGGCACCGACCACCTCGACCTCTACCTGCTGCACTGGCGCGGGCGAGTGCCACTGGCCGAGACGGTGGCGGGCTTCGAGGACCTGGTGCAGGCGGGGCTCATCGGCGCCTGGGGCGTCAGCAACTTCGACGTGCCGGACCTCGACGAGCTGGCCTCGGTGGCGGGCGGAGCCCGGGTGCAGACCGACCAGGTGCTCTACAACCTCGGTCGCCGCGGCCTCGAGCACGACCTGCTGCCGAGGTGCCGCGCCTCTGGCATGCCCCTGATGGCCTACTCCCCCGTCGACCACGGCCGGCTGCTCGAGCATCCCGCGGTCGTCGACATGGCCGAGGCGAAGGGAGTCACCCCGGCCCAGCTGGCGCTCGCGTGGGTGCTGCGACTCCCCGAGGTGTTCGCCGTCGTGAAGGCCTCCACTCCAGCCCGGGTGAGGGAGAACCGGGCCGCGACGGAGATCGGCTTCAGCGACGCGGAGCTCGCCGAGCTCGACCGGTTGTTCCCTCCGCCGTCCGGCAAGGTGTCGCTCGAGATGCTCTGAGGGCCAGGAGCCAGACGATCAGCCCGGACCGCTGGAGCTCCGGACGACCAGCTGGTGCGGCACGATGACCCCCTGGTGCGCAGGCTCTTCCTCGTCGTGCAACCGGGCCGAGTCGCGCAGGGACCGGAGCCGCAAGGCCAGGCGGCCCGCCGCCTCGCGGGCGATCGCCGACAGGTCGGGCGACACGGTCGTCAGCGTGGGGGTCGCGTAGCGACCGTCCTCGATGTCGTCGAAGCCCACGAGAGCGACGTCCTGCGGGACGCGTACGCCCTCGGACAGCAACACGTGCAGGGCGCCGAGCGCGAGCTCGTCGGTGAAGCAGAAGAGCGCGTCGAAGGACACGCCGTCGTCGAGCAGACGGCGTACGGCGGCAGCGCCCGCGTCCCGGTGCAAGGACGTCACGGGGACCTCGAGCGCGGGGTCGTGCGGCACCCCGGCCTCGGCCAGCGCCCGCGCCCATCCGCCGCGCCGCAGGCGCGCCGCCTCGCGGGCGACGGGGCACCGGGTGCCCACGGCGGCGATCCGCCGCCGGCCGACCGAGACCAGGTGCGCGGTGGCGTCCCGGGCGGCGAGCTCGTTGTCGATGATGACGTGGTCGGCGACCGAGGTGTCGACGTGCTCGCCCAGCAGCACGAGCGGCGCGTGGTCGCGCCTGCCGCGCAGGTCCTCTGGGCCGAGGCCCCACGGGCTGAAGAAGACGCCGTCGACCATCTGCGCGCGTACGCCGTCGAGCAGCCGGCGCTCGCGCTCCGGGTCGCCGTGGGACTGCTCGACGAGCAGCGTCCAGCCGTGCTCCTCGGCCGCGACGCTGAGCTGCGCCGCCAGGGCGGAGAAGTACGGCGAGTCGAGCTCGGGCACCACGAGCGCCACGATGTCGGAGCGCCCGAGGCGCAGGCTGCGCGCGGCGGCGTTCGGGCGGAAGCCCAGCTCCGCCATCGCCTTCTCGACGCGCTCGCGGGTCTGCACTGAGACGTACGGCGCATGGTTGACGACGTTCGAGACCGTCCGCTGCGACACGCCGGCCCGCAGCGCGACGTCGCGCATGCTCACCGCCACGCCCCACCCCCTCGTCCCGGTTGCCGAGTGCTCATCGTGCCAGGGAGCGGAGCCCTTGCCACGTAGCATGCTACGTGGCAATATGCGAGGACCGAGAAGTCGAGGAGGACTCCGCATGACCGTGACCGTGATCCGCGAGACCGACGAGCTGCCCGTGCCGCCGGGTGCAGACGAGGAAGCGACCGAGATCGTCCGTGCCATCTACACCGAGGGCATCACGGCGAAGAAGGGCGCTTTCAGCCGCGAGTTCGCCGAGCGCATGCGCGAGGACATCGACGTCGCGTTCGAAGAAGCGCGCGACCGGCCCGGTGGAGCCGTGGGACGCGGCCCCAAGCGCTGGTACGTCGAGATCCACCCGGAGCAGCTGCGCGGCTTCGTCGAGATCGTCGACCACCCGTGGGTCCGCAAGGTGTGCGAGTCCGTGCTCGGAGCGGACTACCGGATCGTGGAGGTCGGCTTCGACATCCCGTTCGCCGGCGCGGTCTACCAGCCGTGGCACCGCGACTACCCGATGCCCGAGCTGACCCGCCGCGAGGGCCGCCTCAACAGCCTGCACTTCAACCTCACCGCGGTCGACACGGAAGAGGACATGGGCCCGTTCGAGATCGCGCCCGGCACCCAGTGGGACTGGTCCGAGGACTTCGGGCACCAGATGTTCCCGCCTCGGCCCTACTACCCCCGCTACGACGAACGAGCCATCCGCAAGTACCCGATGATGGGCGACATCTCCGCCCGCACAGCGCTCACGATCCACCGCGGCACGAAGAACTACTCGCAGAAGTCCCGTCCGGTGCTCGTCATCGGCGTCGACTCCCCCGGCGCCGGCATCGCCGAGAAGCACGACCTCGCCGTCACCAAGGCCTACTGGGAGCAGCTGCCGCAGAGCGTGCGCGACCACATGGTCTGCCCCGTCGTCGACGAGCTGACCCCGATCACGCAGAAGCACACCATCGAGGGCCTCGTCATGGGCGAGGCCGAGTAGTTCAGGCGAGCGGCTTCCAGGGTCCTGAGGCGAGCCCCGGCGCCTGGTTGCGCGTCCACCACTTCGCCACGTACCTCTTGCCCTGGTGGACCACCACGTCGCCGGCGGTGAAGATCCGCGACGGCGTCCAGACGACCGAGCCGTCGGGGGTGGTCAGGAGCTGCTCCCACGGACCGTACGCGTACCCCGGCGCCTGGCCGCGCGTCCACCACAGCGCCCGCCAGGTGGAGCCGTTGTAGTAGACGAGGTCACCCGCGGTGTAGATGCGGGTCGAGGACCAGGCCGGCGCCGAGGGCAGGTCGAGCCCGACGACCTCAGGGTCGTGGTCGGACGCCGCGAACGGGTCGCTGCCGTTGAACAGCAGCGTCGCGTTGTAGTTGTAGCGGCTGTACGCGTAGGCGACCGCCTCCTGCGCGTTGATCTGCCAGGTGTCCGCACCCGTCACCATGGCCAGCGCCGCCGGGTTCGCCAGCACGTGGTCGAGCGAGCCCTCGAGCCCGTCGAAGGAGTACGTCTGCTCGGCCGGGTCGAACCGGCTGCCGAGGTCGGTGTAGCCCGCTGAGTACAACGTCTCCAGCGGGTCCTCGTGGGTGTAGGCGTTGAAGTCGCCGAGCAGGAACACGCGGTTCGTGCCCAGCGACGACGCGACCTGCGAGGCGAACGCGACGACGTCCTGCGCCTCGTGGACGCGGGTGGCGTTGAAGGCGCCCTGGTCGTTGGCCGGCGAGGACGTGTCCTCCTCGTCGCCGGGGTAGAGCGGCGCGCCCGACCCCTTCGACTTCCAGTGGTTGGCGACCGCGACGAAGGCGTTGTCGTCGGTCGCGCCGACCTTCTTGAAGCCCTGCGCCAGCGGCTCGCGGGCGATCGAGAACGACTGCCCCGGCCCCGACTTGTCGGCCAGCACGAACGACGAGCCGACGAGCGAAACGTTCGCGGGCTTGTAGATGAACGCCGTGCGGATCACGTCCTGCTGCGCCAGCGGCGGCAGCTCGTCCGCGGAGGGCGACGGCGCGTACGCCCACACCGTCGACCCCGCGGCCGCATTCAGCGCGTCGACCAGGCCGGCGAGCGCGGTGTCGCGCGGCTCGCCGAACCAGGCGGAGTTCTCGATCTCCTCGAGCGAGACGATGCTCGCGCCGAGCCGGTTGATGCCCGTGACGATCTTGGCCTGCTGCCGGGCGAAGCTCGCGGCGGTCGCTGCCCCGCGCGGCCCGGGACTCGTGCCGTCGGTGCCCACGCAGGTGTTGTCCCCGATGTGGTTGCCCTGACGGTCGTTGTAGTAGGTGCAGGTGCCGAGGCCCTGCGCGACGTACTGCTCACCCGTCATCGCGAAGTAGTTCTCCACGTTGAACGTGGCCATCCGCACCGACCCGCCGACGTCGGCCGGCTGCTGGTTCGCGGCCCGCCGGTCGCTGAAGGTCGCGACCGCCGACCCGTCGTCGGTGACCTGGGCGGTCGGCTGGAGGTTCCACGACGAGTTGCGGAAGTCGAGGACGACCGGCGAGTGGAAGCTCACCTGTGCACCGATGCTCACGGCATGCGTGGGCGTCAGCCAAGGCAGCGGGACGCTGGAGTTGGCCGCCGAGCTGAAGTTCAGGCTCGAGCCGTCGTCGAGCGTGATCGCCCGCGCGGCGTTGTCGGCCACCACCGCCTGTGCCTCGGCGCTGCCGGCCCGGCCGACGTCGGTCGGCTGGCGCAGCGGAGTGGTGCCTGCCGCCAGGGTGAACGAACCGTAGAAGTTCGCGTCGTAGTTGTCGGTGACGGTGAAGGCGCCGTGCGGCGCGAGCAGCTCACCCTCGTGCGCCTCCTTCTCGGCGGCGGTGTCGAGCGCGGCCCACGCCAGGGCGGCCGGCTGCACCGGCGGCAGCGCGGCGTCCAGTCGGGTCACGACCGGGCTGCTGATCTCCGTCTCGCCCTTGAACTCCGACACCGATCCGGTGACCTGGACGCTCTCACCAACGCTCACCTGCGCCGCCGCGGCCGACCCGAACACGAAGATCCCGTCCGAGGCGCCCGGCGTGGCGTCGGTCGTGCCGCCGGCGCCGCCGGTCTCGAGGAAGAAGCCGTTGAAGCCGCCGGTCGGGTAGGCCGCCGTGACCACGCCGGTGGTCGTCACGCTGCGGCCGGCGAACGGTGAGGTGTCGGTGTCGGTGCCCTGGATCTGCGCGATGGTCACGGGCGCCGCGGGTTCGGCGACCACGAAGTCGAAGGTCGCAGAGCCGCTCGCACCGGTCGAGTCGGTCGCGGTCACCGTGACGCTCGACGTGCCGGCCGCGCTCGGCGTGCCGGAGATGACGCCGTCGGCGGAGATCGCGAGGCCGGCAGGGAGGCCGGCGGCGGTCCACGCGTACGGTGCGGTGCCTCCCGACGCGACCACAGTCAGCGGCGTGATCGCGGTGCCGGCGGTCGCGTTCTGCGTGCCAGGGCTCGTCACGGACACCGCGGTGGAACCGCCGTCCGAGGCGGCGTTCTGCGGCGTCGGGGTGGCCGTCGTGAAGTCCGCGGCGTTGTTGTCGGTGTCGGCGCCGTTGGCCGCGCGCTGGTAGCTGAGCACCACCGAGTTCCCGCTCGCAGCGCTGCCTTCCGGTGAGTTGCTCGTCCCCCAGCCGATCTTGTCGATCACGGCAGGGTCCGTCGGCAGCACGCCGGTCCTGCTGGCCGCGACGACGAGCGTGCCACCTGCCGCACCCGGGTTGACGCTGCCGCCCGTGGAGAGGTCGGGCGTCGGCAGCGGCGCACCGGGGTTGGTGGTGGAGCCGTTGCCCGGCAGCATGACCAGGAAGTGGCCGTGAGCAGCGACGCTGCCCGTCAGCGGGAAGACCTGGGAGCCGCTCGGGGTGCCGGTGGAGGTCGCCGCTCGGTACTGCAGCGTGTCGCCGGTCAGCGAGACCGCGCTCGAGCCCGGGTTGTAGAGCTCGACGAACTTGTTGAGGTAGCTCGCCCCGGCGGAGCCGCCGTTGACGTAGACCTCGCTGATCACCAGGCCGGTGCCGTCGGGACTGGCGAGCGCGGGCGTCCCCACGGCCGCCAGGGACAGCGGCAGGAGCACAGCGGCACACCGACGAAGAAGCGCTCGGGACACAGGGCCCGACCTCCCAGCGATCGCGAACAGCGGACTCCGGCACGCTAGGCGCCGGTCGCCGACATCGAGCCGACGAGAACGTGAACGAATGGTGACAGGCCGGGGCATCTTCGTCGAGGGTCCCGACCTTTGGGAACGTTCGTTCTTGACTGGTCGTTCTCATAGCGCCTAGGGTTCTGGGCATGGGCCGGCCACGAGGGTTCGACGAGGTGCACGTCGTGGCAGCCGCTGCGCAGCTGTTCGTCGAGCGGGGCTACGAGGGCACGTCGGTCGACGACCTCGTCACCTCCCTCGGCGTGCACCGCGGCAGCCTCTACCGGGCCTTCGGCAGCAAGCGGGGGCTCTTCGTCACGGCCCTGCGGGGCCACGTGGCTCGGCTGGACGAGCCCGACGCACGGACCACCGGAGCGTCGCTCGACCTGCTGCTCGTCGCAGCGCTCGAGCTCGCACCTCGCGACGACGAGGTACGCGCGCTGCTCGAGCGCGCCTGCACCCGGCTCGCGTCGGCGTCAGGCACCGGAGACCCGGCCGCAGTGCTGGGTGCCCGGCTGCTGGCCCGCGCCGGCCTTCCCCTCCCCACTGACCGGACGGAGCACCAGCGATGACACGCATCACCCTCTCCGACGACCGCCTCACCGTGTCCCTCGAGGGACTCGACCGCCTGTGGGCACTGAAGGGCAGCATCACCGTGCCGCTGCAACACGTGCGGGGCGCCACGGCCGACCCGGGAGCGGTCCGCGAGCCCAAGGGCGTACGCGCCCCGGGCCTGCACGTACCCGGCGTCGCCGCCGTCGGGACCTTCCACCGCGAGGGCGAGAAGGTCCTCTGGGCCGTCCACGACGGCGCGGACGCCGTCGTCATCGAGCTCGTCGACGAGGACTACGCACGGCTCGTCGTCGAGGTCGACGACCCGCGCGCCGTCGCAGACGAGGTGAACGCCGCGGCGCAGCGCGCGGCCGGCTGAGCGCGGAGGCGCGAGCCAGCGCCGCTCACCTGCTCAGCGCGCCGTAGTCCTGAGCCCTGAGCGCGCGGTCGGTGAGCGTGCCGTCGGGCAACGGCGCGGCGAGCTGCTCGCCCTGCCGGCTCAGTTCGACCGCCTCCACGCCGCGCAGCGAGGTCGAAGTCAGGACGATCTGCGCCACCGCGTACGGCGCCTGGTCGACGTCCGAGCTCGCGGTGACGCCGGCCAGCTCGACGCGCGCGACGGCGTTCGACACTCCCAGCAGGCGCAGGGTCAGTCCAGGCGGCAGCGCAGTGCCGATCCCCCGCTGGCGCTCGCCCGCCGACGGCCCGGCGGCCAGCGCCGTCAGCAGCTGGCTGAGCTGGTCGAGACCGTTGCCCGTACGCGGTGGTGCTGCCACCGGCTCCAGCTGACGCTGCCGGGTGAAGTAGACCCGTGGCTGCCCGTCGGGGACGGCTGCGTCGGAGGCGGTCGTCGGCCCGGGCGCGGGCGTGTCGAGCAGGCCGTAGGGCACAGCCGCGCGAGGCTCCAGCTCTGGCGTCGAGCGCTGCTGCACGCCGCAGGCGCTCACGACGCAGGCGGCGGTGAGGAGCGCGGCGAGGGCCGCACCGGCGCGGGGGGTCACGAGTCCGCCGCCGGCAGCGTGGTGCGGAAGCGGGCGCCGCCACCCGGGGCTGCCTCGCACCCGACCCGGCCACCGTGGGCCCTCACCGTCTCGGCGACGAGGGCGAGCCCCAGACCGGTGCCTGCGCTCGAGCCCCTGCCGCCCGAGCCGGTGGCGAAGCGCTCGAAGATGCGCTGCCGCTCGGAGTCGGCGACGCCGGGACCCGCGTCGTCCACGAGCAGGGTGATGGTGCCAGCACTCCGCTCGAGGCGCACCGCTCGCGCGCCGCCGCCGTGCCGGTCGGCGTTGTCGAGCAGGTTGGTGACCATCCGGGCCAGAGCCAGCTTGTCGCCGCGGACGGGCAGCCCGCCCGCCGGTGCGTGGAGGAGCTCGAGCGACCTGCCTGTGTCGCGCAGCACGTGGCGGAGCAGGTCACCCAGGTCGGTCGGCTGACCGTTGATCACTGCGTCCTGCGGACCCGCGTCGGCACGGGCCAGCTCCAGCAAGCCCTCCAGCAAGCGGTGGAAGCGGGCCAGCTCCCCCGTGGCCAGGGCGAGCGCCTCCGCGCGGCGCTCGGGGCTCTCGTGGTGGCGGGCCTGCAGCCGCTCGATGCTGGCCGTCAGGGTCGTCAGCGGCGAGCGCAGCTCGTGGCTGACGTCGGCGGCGAACCGCGCGTCACGCTCGGCCCGCCGCTGCAACGTCTCGATCATCGCGTTGAAGGCCGACACGATGCCCGAGAGCGCCGGGTCGCCCGACTCGGGCAGCCGCAGGCCGAGGTCGCCCGCGGTGATCCCCGCCGCCGTGCTGGTGAGCGGAGCCAGGGGACGGAGCGCTCGACGCCCCAGCCACAGCCCGAGCAGGGCACCGAGCACGGCGGCGGCCAACGCTCCACCGGCGAGCACCGTGCTGAGCACCCTCAGCGTGGTGCGCAGCTCCTGCAGCGGCACCACCTCGTAGACCGTGATGCCTACCGCGGGCACCGGCACCGCGATCACCAGGCTGAGGTCGCCCCCGACGCTGGTCGGCATGTGGGCCACGCGCTGTCGCCCCTCGACCTCGAGCAGCGCACGGGGGATGGCGTCCGCGTCGAGGTCGAACGACGAGGAGTACCAGGCTCCGGAGCGGTGGACGAACACCGCGGCCGCGCCCTGCGGGTCGAGCGCGTCGAGGGCCTCGGCCGGGCTCGTGCCGGTGGTGCCGAGCTCGTCGCGCAGGAAGCTCGCGTCGAGGTAGGCCTGGCGCAGCGACGCGGACTCGCGCTGCTGGGTCAGGACGCCGCGCGCCAAGAGGTACGCGGCGCTCGCGAACACCGCGCACACGACCAGGACGGCCAGCGCCACCGCGGTGGCGACCCGGAGCCGAAGGCTGCCCCGGCCGTAGGGCCGCGGAGCTCGGGCCGGCGCCTCCTGCGGCCTAGTGGCGGGCAAGGCGGTAGCCGAGCCCACGCTCGGTCACGACGAGCACGGGGTTGCTCGGGTCGGGCTCGATCTTGAGGCGCAGCCGCCTGATGTGCACGTCGACGAGCCGCTCGTCGCCGTAGAAGCCGCGGTCCCAGACGCTCTCGAGCAGCTGCGGCCGGCTCACGACGAGCCCTCCCGCGCCGCAGATCTCGCACAGCAGCCGGAACTCCGTAGTGGTGAGGTGGATCCGCTGGTCGCCGCGGCGAAGGATCCCCTCCCCCGGCGACAGCACGAGCGGCGCGTCGCCCCGACCGTCGATGACCACGGTGTCGGCACCCGCCGGCCGCCGCAGCGCCGAAGGCGTCGGGCGGTGCAGCCGGCGCCGGAGCGCGCGTAGGCGCGCCACGATCTCGGCGACCTGGAACGGCTTCGTCACGTAGTCGTCCGCGCCCGCCTCCAGGCCCGAGACGACGTCGCGGGTGTCGGACCGGGCGCTCACCACCACGATGGGGATGTCGCTCCACCCGCGGACCTCCGCGATGCAGGCGAGCCCGTCGGTGCCGCCGAGCATGATGTCGACGAGCATGAAGTCGGCGGGGTGGGAGCGCATCGCCGTGATGGCCTGCTCCGCGGAGCTGGCCTCGCCCACGTCGTAGCCCTCGTCCTCGAGCCCCATGCGCAGCACCGACCGGATGCTGTCGTCGTCCTCGACGACGAGCACCCGGTCGGTCACCTCACCAGTCTCTCGCAGCGCCACCGGGCGCTCCGGCCCGGTACGCCCTACAGCGTGCTGGTCAGCATGGTGCGCGCGAGGTTCTGCAGGGCGGCGCTGGCGCCCGGCGTCACGTCGGTCCTGCCGCGCGAGTAGGTGAACTGCTTGCGGAACGCGCGCAGGTGGTAGATCTCGAGCTTCTGGTTGCCGTGGGCCTCGTCGCGCGCGATCTGCTGCGCGCGGTTGCGCAGGCTGTGCAGCAGGTTGTCGCGCAGGTCGCCGGAGGCGGCGTAGCCCTCGATCATCTGCTTGAGCGTCACGCTGAGGCCGGGCACGACGGTGCCCTTCGAGGCCGTCTCGCCGCAAGCGGTGCCGCTCAGCGTGACGCTGGTCGGGTTGGCGTTGACCCCGTCTGCGATGAATCCGACCGTCAGCTGCTTGCCTGGCTGGATGGTGCGGTTGAAGGCCAGCGGAGTGGCGGTCACGGTGGCGCCGTCCTGCTCCCAGGCGGCGCTCCACAACTTGGTGACGGTCTGCCGGGTGCCGCCGAACGTGAAGGTCAGCGTCCAGTCGCTGATGGGAGCTGTGCCGGTGTTCCAGAACCGCAGGGTCGAGGTGAACCCGGTGTGTCGCCCGTTCCAGGCGCCGTTGAGCTTGTAGGTGGCCTTGCACGAGTCGACCGTGGTGGTGGGCGCGGGCTTGCCGGAGTCCGCCGACGCCGTCGACGCGAGGCTGCCGGTCAAGGCCAAGGCGGTCGCGCCGGCCAGGGCTGCGGCAGCGGTTCGGCTCGTCTGCAACTTCACGTGGTCCTCCTGTCAGTGGTGGCTCGGAACGCCACCGCCCCCGTTCCTACCGTCGCGCCGCACCACCAGTCCATGACAACGGGATGACAATCCGCTCGTCGAGGTGAGCAAGCCGCGGGAGCCCGACGTCGCTGCGGCGACGGGCCACGATCACCGCCGCCAGCCCGAGGTTCGCGACGGCGAACCAGCAGGGGTAGAGCAGCGCGGCCGACCTGTCCCCCACCGCTCCCGCCGCGCAGGCGCCGGCGAGGCCCGCCAGTGCGTACGACGACGGCGTCTCCGACCACGGGTCGCGCCAGCTCTTCGGCAGCATGAGCAGGCAGGCGACCGCGTCAGCCGCGATGACGCCGGCGATCGCGAGGACGGGGTCGTCGCAGACGAACCACGCCACGAGCCCGCACCCGGCCAACGCCATGAGCGCGACCTCGGCCGCAGACGTACCACCCTCGCCCCTCGAGATCGAGAGCAGGAACGTCGCGACGATCGACACCGCTTGCACGGCGAGCGCCGCGACGCTCCAGTCGAGGCGCTGGTCCGCCTGCGCGCTCAGCGCCAGGACGCCGAGCACCGACCACAGAGCCCACGTGCCGCGGTGCGGACGCGTACGCCGCCGCAGCACGTCGCGGAGGTAGGGCACCGGGTCGATGCAGCTCAGAGCCGCCCCTGCACCACCGAAGACCACCGTCGTGGCAGCTCCCGACATGCGGCACCCCCTCCGCCCCTCGGTAGTGAGGAGGGAGGGGGCGCCGTGGTGATACCGGCGAGGTGCCGGGACTCAGTAGTGCAGGCCGAACCCGAGGCGGTAGAGCGGGTGCGCGCTGTCTGCGGGCAGGTCGGACTTCTGCGTGGCCACTGCGGCCATCGACGACGGCAGCTCGAACGGCAGCTTGCCGTCGGGCTCCGCAGCGCCGGTGACGACCGAGAGCAGCGCGTCGTCGCTGATGCCGAAGTTGGCGAGGATCGCACTGGTCTTGGGCTCGAGAGCGGTCAAGATCGCCGGCCGGTCCATGTAGACGCTGACGATCGTCGGCACCTTGGCGCTGATGGCGGAGATCGCGTCGAAGTCCGGCTGGCCGGGCGCGAAGGCGAGGTTGCCCTCGTGCTGCCGGCTGCCGAACGTGTAGTTCGGGTGCAGCGTCTGGAACGGCGTCGAGGTGCGGGCGAGCGCGACGTCAGCGTCCTCGGGACGCGTGACGACAGTCAGACCAGCCCGCCGTGCGGCCGCAGCGTCAACGCCGTAGAGGTAGACCTTGGTGCCGCTGCGCAGCGGCAGCACCTTCTTGCTCCCGGGCACGCGGGCGTTCTTCAGCAGCACGGTCGAGCGCTCCTGCGCTGCGGTGGCCTCCGCCTGGAAGCCGGCGTTGCCGACGATGCGCGCAGCGGCGGCCGGGTCGACGTAGGCGTTCTCGAACAGCCCCTGCTGGAACTTCTGCGTCAGCACGCGCATCACCGAGGTGTTGACGCGAGCGACGGTGAGCTTGTGCTCCGACACCGCCTGCACGATCGGCGCCGAGTCCTCGGTGCCGCCGAACTGGTCGATGCCCGCGTTGATGCCCTTGGCGTAGCGGTCGACGACCGAGAGGCCCTCGACGCCCCAGTCGGTGCCGAACCCGACGAAGCCGGGCGTCTGGCCGGCGGGCCAGCCGTTGGTGCAGTTGGCGTCGCAGGTGCCGGTGATGCCCCAGTCGGAGAGCACGACGCCGTCGAAGCCGTAGGTGCCGCGCAGCAGGTCGGTCAGCATCTGCTTGCTGTAGCCGGCTCCGACCTGCTCCAGCGGCGCACCGTCGATGCTGACGCCCTTGATGATCGAGTAGGTCGGCATGACGCCCGCAGCACCGGCCTGGAAGGCGCCCTTGAAGGCGTCGAGGTGCCTGAGGAAGCTGCTCGTGCTGGTGAACGTCGCGTACTTGCCGTAGGCGTTGTGGCTGTCGAAGCCGTTCTCCTGGGCGCCGTAGCCGCCCCAGTGCTTGACGACGGTGAGGACGCTGTCCTGGTTGAGCCCGTCGCCGCCGGCCTGGAAGCCGCGCACGTAGGCCCGCGCCATCTTCTTGACGACGGTGGCGTCCTCGCCGAAGGTGCCGTTGATGCGCGCCCAACGCGGCTCGGTCGCGACGTCGGCCTGCGGCGAGAGCGCCATCGTGATGCCGACGGCGCGGTACTCCTGGCGCGCGATGTCGCCGAAGCGGCGTACGAGCTGTGCGTCCCTGGTCGCGGCGAGCCCGGTGGTCTCGGGCCACTGCGAGAACGAGCCGGACTGGACGCTGGCGCCCGGGACGTACTGGAACGAGTTGCGCGGGTCGGTGCTGATGGTGAGCGGGATGCCGAGGCGGCCCTGCTCCGCGATCTGCTGGAGCGCGTTGTCCTGTGCGGCGAGCGAGTCGGCGGCGCCCGACAGTCGCGTGATGGCGCTCGTGACGTGCTCGCCCTGGATGATGGCGCGCGCACCGGCGAGGTCGTAGCTCGAGCCCCCGCCCGGCACCGACGCGCTCGCCGTCGGCAGGGTGCCGTGCACCATCGTCGCGGCCTTCTCGGCCAGCGTCATGCGGCCCACGAGGTCGAGCGCGCGGGTCTTCGCAGGCTTGCGCCAGTCCTCGTAGGTGTCGAGACGGCCGTTGCGGTCCAGGTCCTTGAACACCAGGCCGGACACGTGCAGCAGCGGCACCCCGCGGGCGCCGAGGACGGCCTGCGGCGTGGTGCTGGCGCTGCTGGGCGCGGCGGCGAGCGTGCCTGCCGCGCCGGCTCCGAGAGCGAGGGCGAGCCCCACCAGGGGCAGGCGGCGTCGTCTCACAGGGGACCTCCAAGGTCGTCGTCCGGGGAGATCCGGAGCCTAGACCTACCGACCGGTAGGTGGGTAGTTCCGTTACCGGATCGGTACGTCCCTCCGCACGGCTAATGTTCCCTCCACAACAGAGCAGGCCCGGACGAGGAGACCGCATGACACCGCCGCACGACGGGGCCGTGCCGACGCCGCGCCACGAGCTCAGCCCGGTCGGCTCCGCCTTCGACAACGCCCCGATGGCGATGGTGCTGTGCTCGGACCGAGGAGTGGTCCAGCAGGCGAACCCCGCGTTCGACGCCCTCCTCCGCCGGCCGGCGGGGGCGCTGCTCGGTACGCCGCTCTTCGACGTCACGCACCCCGACGACGTGCCCGCCGCGCACGAGGCCTGCGACCAGCTCAGCCAGCGCGGCGGCACCAGCCGCTTCGAGTGCCGCTTCGTCGTCGACGGCGGTGAGGCGGTCGGCGTGCTCGTCGCGTCCCGGCTGGTCGAGGAGCCCGACGGCTCCCGACACATCGTCATGGTCATCGACGACGTCACGGACCGGCGCGCGGCCGAGGCCCGGCTCACCGAGCTCGCCCTGCACGACCCCCTCACCGGCCTGGCCAACCGCCGCCTCTTCGACGACCGGCTCGCCCAGGCGCTGGCTGGCCGCCGCCGCGCCGAGGGCAGCGTCGCGGTGCTCTACCTCGACCTCGACGGGTTCAAGCAGGTCAACGACGTGCACGGGCACGCCGCGGGCGACGCCGTGCTGCGCGAGGTGGCCGCCCGCCTCCAGAGCGTGCTGCGTCCTGCTGACACCGCGGCGCGCGTCGGCGGTGACGAGTTCGCCGTGCTGGCCGTCGACGTCAGCGAGGAGCAGGCAGCAGCGCTCCTCATCCGCGCCGTCCAGGCGGTGGAGCAACCGGTCCCCTACGGCGACGAGGAGTTCCGCCCCCAGGCGTCCGCGGGCGTCGTGACGGCGAGCGCCTCCGAGGCGGCCGACGAGGTCCTCCACCGCGCCGACCGCGCGATGTACGACGCGAAGACGCGCACGCGTACGCAGTGACCCGCTGCCTCCTAGCCGGACGCCACCAGCGCGGCGCCGAGGATCCGACCGGCGTCGGGGAACCGCGTCGGGTCCTCGCCGGCGAAGTTCAGGCGGATGAAGGGTCCGGACGGTTCGGCCGGGAACCACTCCGTACCAGGAGCGACCACCAGGCCACGGGCGCTGCACTCGCGCACCAGGAGCTCGACGTCGGTCCCTCCGGGCAGCCGGCACCAGAGGTTCAGGCCCCCGACCGGCACCCGTTCGACGTCGACCTGCGGGGCGTGCATGCGCACGCTGTCGACGAGCAGGTCGCGCCGGGCGCGCAGCTGCGGCCGCAGTGCGCGCAGGTGCGCCGACCAGCGCGGCTGCGTGACGACGTCGAGCGCCGCCGCCTGCAGGACACCGCTGACGTACATCGACTCCGCCGCCCGGTCGGCGAGGATGCGGTCTCGAGCCGGACCACGGGCTACCACGGCAGCCACCCGCAGTGCCGGCGACACCGACTTCGTGAGCGATCGCAGGTAGATGACGTGACCGTCGTCGTCGAGCCCGACGAGCGGCCGCGGGTCCGCGTCGATCGCGAGGTCGTGCGCCCAGTCGTCCTCGACGAGGAACGCGCCGTGCGCCCTCACCGTCTCGAGCACGGCCCTGCCCACCTCGGGCGACCACGACGTGCCGGCGGGGTTGGCGAAGGTCGGCTGTGCGTAGAACACCCGCGCGCCCGTCGAGGTGAGCGCGCGGGCGAGCTCGTCGACGTCGGGCCCGTCCGGCCCTGAGGGCACCGGCACCAGCCGGACTCCCGCCTGCTCAGCAGCGAGGATCGCTCCCCAGTAGGTGGGCGACTCGATCACCAGAGGGCGGCCGTGGCCCACCAGCGCGCGGAAGATCGAGCTGAGCCCGCTCTGGCTGCCGGGGATCACCAGCACGTCGTGGGCCGAGGGTGCCGGGACGTCCGCAGGCGTGCCCGCCGCCACCTGCGCTGCGAACCACTCGCGCAACGGCAGCAGTCCGGCGGCCTCCGCCCGCACGAGCGCGTGCTCGCTGCGGACGGCACGGACGAGCGCGGGGCGGACGAGGTGCTCGGGCAGCAGGTCCTTCGCGGGGTAGCCCGAGTGCAGCCCGATCGCATCCGGGGCGGAGGTCCGCTGCGTGGAGGACACGGTCATCCGGGCGGGAAGTGCGCCGAGCGCCGCGGTCTGCCAGCTGTGGTCGGCCGGTCTCGTGGCGCGCGCGCCACGCACGAAGGTGCCCACGCCCGGGCGGGTCTCCACGAGCCCGAGGGAGGTCAGCTGCCGCAGTGCCTTCTGCACCGTGACGGGGCCGGCACCGTGCGCCAGCACGAGCGCGCGGTTCGACGGCAGCTGAGCACCGGCGGGAGCCGAGGCGATCCACGGGAGCAGCGCCTCGACGATGCGCGTTGCGCTATCGTTGGCCATGACGCAACAGAGTAGCGCTATCCATGTCGCCCCGGCAGTGCTACCGGAGGCGTCGGGCCTCGCGTGGGGGTTCCTCGGCGTCACCGCCTTCTCCTTCACCGTCCCCTTCACGCGCGTGGCCGGGCACGACGGGCTCGCACCCCTGTTCATCGGCGCGGGGCGGGCCGTCGTGGCCGCCCTGCTGGCCACGGTCGCCCTGCTGGCCACCCGGCAGGCGCTGCCGAGCGCGCGCCAGTGGCTGCGACTCGCAGTGGTAGCAAGTGGCGTGGTCGCCGGCTTCCCACTGCTCACCTCCTTCGCCCTCACGCGCACCCCGGCCAGCCACGGCGCCGTCGTCATCGGCCTGCTGCCCGCCGCGACGGCTGCGGCTGCGGTGCTCCGCGGCCGGGAGCGGGTGTCGCCGGCCTTCTGGACCTCGGCCGGTCTGGGCGTCGCTGCTGTGGCGCTCTTCGCCGCCGTGCACGACGGCGGCCTCGGCTCCCTGCACTGGGCCGACGCCCTGCTGCTCGGCGCGGTGCTGGCCGCCGCGGTCGGCTACGCCGAGGGCGGTCTGCTGTCCCGCGACCTCGGCGCCTGGCAGACGGTCTCGTGGGCGCTCGTGCTGGCCGCGCCGGTCATGCTCGCACTGTCCGGAGCCTCAGCGCTCCACACGCACCCGTCGGGCACGCCCCACCAGTGGCTGGCGTTCGCCTACCTCAGCTGCATCAGCATGTTCCTCGGCTTCTTCGCGTGGTACCGCGGCCTGGCCATCGGCCCGATGACCCGTGTCAGCCAGGTGCAGCTCGTGCAGCCGGTGCTCAGCATCGCGTGGGCGGCACTGCTCCTGCACGAGCACGTCGGCCCCGCCACGGTGCTCGGCGGGCTGGCGGTCGTCGCCTGCGCGGGCAGTGCCGTGCGCCGCCGCCGGCCGGTCACGCCAACACGTGCGGCAGCGGCCCGTCGAGGAACCCCCGCAGCGTCTCGATGAACGCCTGCGGCTGGTGCTCGTGCACGAGGTGGCCGGCGTCGATCGTGACCAGGCGGGCGTCGGGCATCGCTCCCACCAGGTCAGCGACCTGCTCCTGCGGGATCGAGCTGCTCGCTCCCCCGCCGATGACCAGGGTCGGCGCCGGCACCGTGGCGACCACCTGCCGCCACCGCGGGTCGGGGTCGTCCACCTCGGGGCGCACCTGCTCCACCACGCGCCAGTCGAACGCCAGCTCTCCCGGCGGCCGCGACGGCGGTGCCGGGGTCCGCGGACGCAGCAGGCCGACGTCCTCGAGCACCAGCCTGCGGACCAGCTCCGGACGAGAGGCGGTCGCCGCCAGTGCGACCAGCCCGCCCAGCGAGTGGGCGACCAGGTCGACGGGCTCTGCGGACAGTCGCGGGAGCAGCGCCGCGACGTCGGCGGCCAGCAGGCGTACGGAGTAGGTGCCGGGCCAGTCGCTCCCGCCGTGGCCGCGCAGGTCGACCGCGTGGACCGTGCGCGTGTCGACCAGGGCGGCAGCGACGACGTCCCAGTCGTCCGCCGTCTCGGCGGTCGCGGGCAGCAGCACCACCGTCCGCCGCGGCGACTCCGCCCTGGTGCGCCAGGTCTTGACCGCCAGCGTGACCTCGCCGGCCACGACGCGCGTCCGCTCCACCATGCTTCCCAGGCTGCCAGGCCGCGCGTACGGTCGCGCACGGGAGGTGGGGCCGGTGCTGGTGATGTCGATGAGCGCCTCGGTCGACGGGTTCGTCAACGACCGCGAGGGCGGCTTCGCGTGGACGGAGCCCGACGACGAGCTGTTCGCGCTGCACACGGAGCTGGTGGGGTCTTTGGGGGGGTACCTGTTGGGCCGCAGGCTCTACGAGGCCATGCTGCCGTGGGAGGACGATCCGGCGATGCGCGCCGACGCGGCCATGGACCGCTTCGCCGACATCTGGTGCGCGCTGCCCAAGGTCGTCTTCAGCCGCACCCTCGACCGGGTGCAGGGCAACGCCCGGCTCGCCCGCGCCCCGCTGGCCGAGGAGGCGGCGGCGCTGGGCGCCGGCGGCAAGGACGTGCAGACCGGCGGGGCGACGCTGGCCGCCGCGGCCTTCGAGCTCGGTCTCGTCGACGAGCTGCAGGTGTTCCGCTGCCCGGTCATCGCCGGCGGCGGCACGCGGCACCTCCCTCCCTTGCAGCAACCGGTACGCCTGCGGCTCGTCGAGTCGCGCACGTTCCCCTCGCAGGTGGTCTACGAGCGCTACCAGCGCGAGTGAGCGACGGCGTACGCAGTGGTGCTCACCCGTTGGCAGCTGCTGCTTGTCGCTCGGCGAGGATCCCCAACGCGGCGCTCGGCTTCCTCGGGGCCGACGACGCCGACGAGCTCACCCGCTTGTCTGCCGGGCTCGCCGAGGGAGGCACCGTGCGCGCGGCCCTCGGCCCCGCGGGCTGCTCCCCGCTGTTCGGGATGGTGACCGACCGCTTCGGCGGCACGTGGGTGCTCGACCTCGCGGTCGCGTACGCAGGCTGAGCCCTCGCGCGGCGGGGCGCCCCACGGCCGCCCCGCCGCGTACCGATCACTTCGTCGGTGCCGCCTGGTCTACTCCTCGACGGGCCGGACCAGCCGCCCGCGCGGACCTCGCAGGAGCAGCCATGGGCACCATCACGATCGAGCTCTTCGCCACCCTCGACCTGGTCGCCCAGGCGCCCGGCGGCCCGGAGGAGGACCCCGAGGGCGGCTTCCCCTTCGGCGGCTGGCAGGCGCCGCTGTTCGACGAGGTGGCCGGCGCGCAGGTCCTCGCGGCCTACGAGGGCACCGACGCGCTGCTGCTGGGACGCCGCACCTTCGACATCTTCTCCGCCTACTGGCCCCATCAGAAGGGCGGAGAGGACGGCGACATCGCTGAGCTGTTCAACCGCATCCCGAAGTACGTCGCCTCCCGCGGCGAGCCCGACCTGTCGTGGGCCGGCTCGAGCACGCTCGGCGCCGACCTGCCGGCCGCTGTGCGCGAGGTCCGGGACAGGCACCGCGACGTCAAGGTCGTGGGTAGCCTCGACCTCGTGCAGACCCTGCTCCGCGAGCGGCTCTTCGACACGCTCGACCTCTGGGTGCACCCGGTCGTGCTCGGCGTGGGCAAGAAGCTGTTCGAGGGCGGGGCGGTGCCCGCGAACCTCAGGCTGCTCGAGCCGCCGGTGGCGAGCCCCAACGGCGTGGTGCACCTGGTCTACGGCCTGGCCGACGGTGTCCCGACGACCGGCGACATGGGCGCACCCGACCGGGGTGCCGGGTGACGCTGCTCGTCCGTCCCGAGCTTCCCGACGACCGGGCGGTCGTCGAAGACCTGCACCTGCAGGCGTTCGGCGACCACGGGCGGGTGGTGGCCGACCTGGTGGAGAGCCTGCGCGGGCTGGTGTCCGGCGGCCGCGGCACGTCGCTGGTCGGCGAGGAGGACGGGGCGGTCGTCGGCCACGTGATGGTGACCGACGCCCTGCTCGACGCGCCGCAGAGGCTCGTCACCGTGCGGGTGCTCAGCCCGCTGTCGGTCCTGCCTGCCGCGCAGCGCCAGGGGGTCGGCCGCACCCTCGTCGCCGCAGCCGTCGACGACTGCGCCGCTGCAGGCAGCCCGGCCGTCTTCCTCGAGGGCGACCCCCGCTACTACTCCCGTCGGGGCTTCTCGCCCGGTGCGCCCCACGGGTTCCGCCGCCCCTCGCTGCGCATCCCCGAGGCCGCCTTCCAGGTGCTGCTGCTGCCGGCGCACGAGCCGTGGATGACCGGCACGCTCGTCTATCCCGACGTGTTCTGGACCCACGACGCCGTCGGGCTCCGCGACGCCTAGCAGCACGACAGGGATGACGAGGCCCACGCCGTGCCACTGTGGTCCTCGTGCCGCGCTACGTCATCGACCCGAGGGTCGCGCTCCACCTCGCGTCGTCCGGCACGCAGGTGGACGCAGCGCACCAGCTGCTCGCGCCCGCCCTGCTGCGCTCGCAGGTGCTGTCCGCCCTCTACGCCGCCGTGCGGCGAGGGGGGCTGACCCGCGCCGAGGCCGACCGGCAGCTCGACTCCGTGCGCGGGCTCCGGCTGCGCCTGCTCGGCGACCGGGTGCTCCAGCGCGTCGCCTGGGAGGTCGCCGACGAGCTCGGCTGGCCCGACACGCTCGACGCGGAGTACGTCGCGCTCACCCGCCTCCAGGCCGACGCCCTGGTGACGCTCGACGCCGCTCTCGCCGGGCAGGCGGCGAGGCTGGTGCCGGTCGCGCCGCTCGACGCCCTGCTGTGACCGACGACCCGCCGACCCGCGTCTTCGTCGCGCTCTGGCCCTCGGCCGAGGCGGCCGCGCACCTCCAGGCTGCCCTCGACGCGCTCGACGCACCGCTGCGCTGGGTGCCGGCCGAGCGCCGGCACATCACGCTCGCGTTCGTCGGCGACGTCGACGGCGAGGGCGTCGCGAAGGTCGTGCAGCATACGCAGCAGGCAGTCCGCTCCTCGGCGCCCCTGCACCTGCAGCTCGCAGGCGCGGGCCGCTTCGGCTCGTCGGTGCTGTGGGCGGGCGTCGCCGGCGACACCGAGCCGCTCGCGGCGCTCGCACGAGCCATCGGGTGGCAGGACGAGCAGTTGCGGTCGCATCTCACGCTGGCGCGCGGACGGGGGAAGCCGGATCTGCGCCCGTGGGCGCAGCGGCTCGCGGACTACGCCGGCCCGGAGTGGACGGCGCAGGACGTGACCGTCGTGCGCAGCCTGCTGGGCCCGAGCCCGCGCTACGAGGTGCTCGAGCGGATCGCGCTCACGACCCCCTGAGCCGGTCGCGCTCCTGCTCGAGCTGGCGGCGCTGGTCCACCACCTCCTCGGGCACGACGGCCGTCGGCAGGGACGGGTCGATGCCGTGCCGCTCGTCGAGCTCGGCCAGCTCGCGCTCGACCTCGGCGAGCCTGTCGTCCTCGCTGGCCACTGCAGCTCCTCCTCGTCACAGGGAATCGGTGTGCGCCAGCCTCCTTCCCGCTCGACCGGCGTTCACGCCGTCGAGCGCGCCGCCTGCCGCCACTGCGCCGGGCTCTGGCCGCGCTCGCGCGTGAACGCGGCGCTGAGCGCGTAGCCGCTGCCGTAGCCCACTCTCCGGGCCACCGCGTCGAGCGTGCTGGCCGGCTCGAGCAGCAGGTCGGCCGCGAGCGAGAGCCGCCACGCGGTCAGGAACGCCATCGGCGGCTCGCCGACCAGCTCGGCGAAGCGGCGGGCCAGCGCCGCGCGCGACGCCCCGCACGCGCGGGCGAGCGTCGCGACGGTCCACGGCTGCTCGGGCGACTCCTGCAGCAGCCGCAGCGCCTTGCCCACCACGGCGTCGCCGGTCGCGCGGTACCACCGCGGGGTGCCGTCCGCCGGCCGCGCGAACTCCGCGCGGAGCACTGCTACCAGGTGCAGGTCGAGCAGCCGGTCGAGCACCGCCTCCTGGCCCGGCAGGTCGCGGCCGACCTCCTCGGCGAGCAGGTCGACGAGAGGGTCCGTGCGCTCCTCGCGGCGCACCACCATCGCCGGCGGCAGCGCTCCGAGCAGCCGCCGGCTCACCTCGCCCTCGACGACGTAGGTGCCGGTCACGAGCTCGGTCTCGCCGTCGAGGTCGTTGCCCCACGTGCGCACCCCGAGCTCCCGCATCACCGCCGGCTGCACGAGCGCCTCGCACTCCTGCCCCGGCCCGATGCGCACCTGCGGCGGCGTGCTCGTGGAGTCGGCCACGACGTACGCCGCCGGCCCGGTGAGCAGCGCCACGTCGCCCGGGCGCAGGTGCACGGGGTCGGCACCCGAGGGCAGCAGGTCCGCAGAGCCGCTCACCACGGTGACCAGCGAGAGCGGGGCCTCGTCGGCGACGAGGATCGACCACGGCGCGGCCAGCCGCGAGCGCAGCAGGAACGCACCGCGCGCCCGCGGACCGTCGAGCAGACCGGCGACCGAGTCCACGACGCCGAGGCTAGCCACTCCGAGACGACGGCGCATGCACCGCAGACTCGCGACCATTCCCGACGCGCGTTCCAGCCGCTGCACTGGAGCCATGACAGCACTCCAGATGCTCACCACCGGCGGGACCACCGCCGCCGGTGCCTCCCGTCCCCTCGTCATCGCCGCCGCCGTCGGTGCCGGCCTCAACGGCGGAGTCTTCTTCGCCTTCAGCTCGTTCGTCATGCCGGCGCTCGACCGGCTGCCGGCGAGCCAGGCGGTCGCGGCGATGCAGTCGGTCAACGTCACCGCCGTCCGCGCGCCCTTCATGACCGCGCTGTTCGGGACCGCACTGCTGGGCGGCGTCGTGGCGTTCCAGGCTGCGCGCCACCGCGGGTCGGCGGGCTCGACGCTGCTGCTGGTCGGCGGCGCGGTCTACCTCATCGGCGTCGTCGGCGTGACGATCGCGGCGAACGTGCCGCTCAACGACACCCTCGCCACGGTCGACCCCGCCTCCGCAGGCGCCGCGCACGCGTGGTCGCAGTTCAGCGGTCCGTGGACCGGCTGGAACACCGTGCGCACGCTGGCCGGGCTCGCCTCCGCGGCGCTGCTGACGGTCGGCGCGACGCGTACGTGACCTGCCCTCCGCCGCCGTAGGCTGAGGCGCGTGCCCGGCTCGGTCCTCGTGGTCGACGACGACGCCGTCGTGTCCGGCGTCGTCGTCGACTACCTGCGCCGGGCGGGCTTCACCGCCCACTCGGTCGCCGACGGCGGCCGCGGGCTCGCGGCGGCCCGCGAGCACCGCCCCGACCTCGTCGTCCTCGACGTGATGCTGCCCGGCGTCGACGGGATCGAGGTCTGCCGGGCGCTGCGCGCGGAGGTCGCGACCGCGGCCACGCCGGTCATCCTGCTCACCGCCCTGGGCCAGGAGGACGACCGCGTGCTCGGCCTCGAGGTCGGCGCCGACGACTACGTGACCAAGCCCTTCAGCCCCCGCGAGCTGGTGCTGCGCGTCGAGTCGGTGCTGCGCCGCGTACGCGGTGGCCCGGTCGCCAGCGCCGCCGACGTCACGAGCGGCGGGGTCGTCGTGTCCCCGTCGTCGCGCCGGGTGCACGTGCGCGGCGCCGAGGTCTCGCTGACAGCACGGGAGTTCGACCTGCTGGCCTTCCTCGTCGCCCACCCCGGCCAGGCGTTCAAGCGCGAGGAGCTGCTCGAGCGGGTCTGGGGCTGGTCGTTCGGCGACCGCTCCACGGTGACGGTGCACGTGCGGCGGCTGCGCGAGAAGGTCGAGGCCGACCCGGCGGCGCCGGTGCTGCTCGAGACGGTGTGGGGCGTGGGCTACCGGTGGGCGGCGACCCCGTGAGCCTCGGCCCCGACACCCGCGTGCTCGTCGTCGCCGCCGCCTGCTCGCTGCTGCTCGGCGGCGCGCTGCTGCTGGTCTTCCGGGCGCTGCGGCGGCTGCCGATCGGCGTGAGCCTCGCCGGCGCGGTCCTCACCGCGGTGCTCTCCGTGGTGGCCGGCACCGCGGTCGCCTCGCACGAGATGTACCTGACCGCAGGCGCTCTGCACGTCGTCGTGATGATCGCCGTCGTGGCCGGCCTCGGCGCCGCGGTCGTCGGACTGCTCCTCGCCCGCGAGGTCGCCCGCGACGTCCGCGAGGCCCAGCGGCACGCGGCGTCGCTGGCCGAGGCGCGCGCGTACTCCCCCGGCCGCCGCTCGCGGACCGCCGAGCTCGCCGACCTGTCCGACGAGCTCGACCGCACCGCCGCGCGGCTGGCGGAGGCGACCGAGCGCGAGCGCTCGCTGGAGAGGTCACGGCGCGAGCTGGTGGCGTGGGTGTCGCACGACCTGCGTACGCCGCTGGCCGGTCTGCGCGCGGTGGTCGAGGCGCTCGAGGACGGCGTGGGCGCCGACCCCGCCGTGCAGCTCAAGACGGTGCGCACCGAGGTCGACCGGCTCACCGGGATGATCGACGACCTGTTCGAGCTCTCGAGGGTGCAGTCCGGCGCGCGGTCGGGGCGGCGGGAGCGCGTACGCGTGCACGACCTGGTGAGCGACGCGATCGCGGGCGGACGGCCGGTCGCCGAGGCCCGCGGCGTCGAGCTCGTCGGTGCTGCGGGCGAGCAGCTGGTGCTCGAGGGTGACGTCAGCGCGCTGCAGCGGGCGCTGGACAACCTGGTCGGCAACGCCGTGCGGCACACCGGCTCCGGCGGCACGGTGCAGGTGACCGCGCGCCGCGCGGGCGGCGAGGTGCTGCTCGAGGTGAGCGACGGGTGCGGCGGCATCGCGCCCGCCGACCTGGACCGCGTGTTCGACACCGGCTGGCAGGCCGACGCGTCACGCTCGCCGGGCGGCCGCGGCGGAGCCGGTCTGGGACTGGCCATCGTGCGCGGCATCACCGAGGCGCACGGCGGCACCGCGACGGTCGAGAACGCGGGCGAGGGCTGCCGCTTCCGGCTGGCCCTGCCCGCGTCCTGACGCGCTCCTGCTGGTCCCGCCAGCAGCCGGCTCAGCTGGCGACGAGGCCCTCCGGGCCGCCCGTGGCCGGGCTGAACTGCGGCAGGCCGGCCACGTCCTCGACCTGCGCGAGGCTGCCGTCGGAGCCGATCGACCAGCCCTGCACCGTGCCGGTGAGCGGGTTCAGCGCGTAGAGGTGGTCGTCGTCGGAGCTCACCGACAGGTCGAGCGGCGCGCCGTCGCCCACGGCGCTGACGGCACCGGTGCCGCCGACCTGGGTGACGTCGCCGTGCGGCCCCGTCTTCCAGGCGGCGAGCGTGCCGCTGCCGCTGTTGGTGCCGAAGACGAAGTGGCGCGAGGCCGCGTTCCAGCACAGCGCCGCACCCCCGTCGGGGGCCGACGCGCCGAGCCTCGTGAGCGAGCCGTCACTGCCGACCGCGTAGACCAGCGTGCGCGACACCGACGCGTCGGTCAGGACGAGGTGGTCGCGCCGGTCGAAGGCGAAGCTGAAGGGCACGCCGTCGACGGGCGTGACGGCGGGGGTCGGCGCGAGCGTGCCGTCGCTGCGCACCGGGTAGCCGAGCACCGTGCCGCCGACCTTGGTGGTCACGAGCAGGGTCCGGCCGTCGGGCGTGAAGCCGACCTGCCCCGGCGAGTGCAGGAACTCCGGGACGGCGGTGTTGGTGATGCCTACGCTGCGCGCGGAGCCGGGGATGGCGGTGAGGCTCGACCCGGCACCGATGCGGAAGCCGGTCACGCCGACCGAGCCGCCGCCGTTGAGCACGTAGACCAGGTCGCCGGACACGCTGACGCTGACGGGGAACGAGCCGCCCGTCGAGAGCACCTGGCGCCGGGTCAGCGTCGCGCCGTGGACCGAGAAGACGGTGAGCGTGCCGCTGCCGGCGTTGACGGCGAGCAGCAGGCCGTGCGCGTGGTCGAGCACGAGCGAGCCCTGCGAGGCGAGCGCGTCGAAGGGGGCGCCCTGCGTGACTCCCCCGTTGCCGCCGGTGGCCCACGCGCCCGAGGCGACGAGCGAGCCGTCGCGCAGCCTGGACCAGCCGACGACCGTGTTGCCCGACAGGGCGTTCTCCTGGACGAAGGCCGCGCCGCGGGGGCTGTTGTTGGGCGTCGCCGCGAAGGCAGGCGGCGTGACCGCCGCGCCGGCTGCGAGGGCGCCGGCCAGGGCGAGGGTGCGGCGAGTGGTGCGGTGCATGGACGGACCTCCGGGACGGCGGGAGAGGGACTCCTCGAGGTTCTCCACCGTCTGCCGCCGCGCCAAGGGAACCGGCGCGTACGTCACAGGTCCGTAAGAAGTCCGCCTCCCGGTCCGGGAGGTTCGTCCGTGCCGAAGCGGGCTGGCTACTCGCCGATCTTGGCGTCGGCCGCCTTCTCCGCGGACTCGATCTGCTGCTCGCCCTTGCCGCCGGTCTTGGCCTCGGCCGCGTCGCCCGCCTTCTCGATGCCCGCGTCGCTGGCCTTCTCGATGCTGTCCTCGATGCCCATGACTGCTCCTCGTCGGTCGACTACGGCGTCGGGAGCCCCGGCGCCACGAGCCCTCTACCCACCAGCCCCCGCGCGAACTCGACGGACCTGGAGAAGATGAGCGGCGCGTCGTTGTCGAGCGTCGCGACGTGGTAGCTCTCCTCGAGCACCACCTCCTCGACCGTCGTGCCGGTCGCGCCCGCGCGCAGCAGCTCGGCGGAGAGCGGCTCGACGACGTGGTCCTCGCGGCTGCGGAAGAGCAGCACGGGAGCGCGTACGAGCCCGAAGTCCCTCCGGGTGACGGTCCAGAGCCGCTGCAACGACGCGAATGCGGCCACCGGCGTGCGGTCGTAGGTCGGCTCGTGGCCTCCCGGGCGCTTGATGTCCCCGCCGATGGCCGGCCGTGACCTCACCGCCCACGAGACCCAGCGCGCCAGCCGGGCGTCCCACCGCTCGGTCGCGTAGGAGGGGTTGACCACCACGAGGCCCGACAGCGGCCGCCGCTCGGCGAGTCGGGTGACCAGGGTGCCACCCATCGAGAGCCCGCCGGCGACCACCGTCGAGCAGCGGGCGGCCACCTCGTCGTAGGCCGCCTCGACCTCGGCGTACCAGTCCTGCCAGGTCGTCGAGTTCGCGTCCTGCCAGGTGGTGCCGTGACCGGGCAGGCGGGGCACGCGCACCGTGAAGCCTTCAGCGGCGAGGTGCTCGGCCCAGGGCCGCATGGAGGCCGGTGAGCCGGTGAACCCGTGGCTGAGCACGAAGCCGATGCCGTCGCCGACGCCGTCGCGGTCGCCGTCGGCGGAGAAGGGCTCGGCGCCCGGCAGCACGCTCGTCATCGCGCTCAGAGGTAGAGCCCGGTCGCGCTGTCCGCCACCCGGGCCGCGGCGAGCGCCGACACGTCGCGCTCGCGCAGCATCACGTAGGTCGCGCCGTGCAGCTCGACCTCCGGCTTGTCCTCGGGGTCGTAGAGCACGCTGTCGCCGGCTTCGATCGCGCGGGCGTTGGGGCCGACCGCCGCGACCGTGCCCCAGACCAGGCGCTTGCCGACGGCGGCGGTCGCGGGGATGACGATCCCCGCGCCCGTGCGGCGCTCGCCCTCGCCGGGCGTGAGCCGCACGAGGACGCGGTCGTGCAGGAGCCGGACGGGGACGCCGGGCTCGAGAGCGGTCACGGGCAGGCTCAGCGGCGCCGGGCGCGCAGCACCACGAGACCCAATGCCGACACGGCGGCGGCCGCGGCTCCCGCGAGCCGGTCGACGCGCAGGCTGCCGTCGGGCGCGACGACCTGCTCGCGCGCCTTCTCCTTGAGCCGGGCCACGACGTTGGCGGGCTTGACCCGCTCGCTGATCTCGTCGATGGTCCCGGCCAGCCGGTTGCGGGTGAGCTCGATGTCGCGCTCGATGTCCTTGGGCGAGCGGTTCGCCGCACCATTCGGCGACACGGTCCGGGAGGGATCGCTCACGGTGGGTTCCTCCTGCGCGGCATCGGCGGCGGTGGCCGGTGCGTCTCGGTGACGGGTGCTGGACTCTCTATGCCCGATCATGGCGGACGCATACGCGTCAGGGCGAGAGGGGGGCTGCTCGACGAGCCGGCCGTCCGGGCCGGGGCTAGGCTGCCGCCGACCCCTGCGAGGAGGACGACGCATGACCGAGACGAGCAGGCTGTCGCCCGGCGACACCGCGCCCGCCTTCACCCTGCCCGACGCCGACGGCACGCCGGTGTCGCTGGACTCGCTGCGCGGGCGCAAGGCGGTCGTCTACTTCTACCCCGCCGCCGGCACGCCGGGCTGCACCAAGCAGGCCTGCGACTTCCGCGACTCGCTCGAGCCGCTCGCTGCGGCCGGGTACGCGGTGGTCGGCATCTCCCCCGACGCTCCCGCCAAGCTGGCGAAGTTCCGCGACGCCGAGCAGGTGAGCTTCCCGCTGCTCTCCGACGCCGACCGCTCGGTGATGACCGCGTGGGGCGCCTACGGGACCAAGTCGCTCTACGGCAAGCAGGTCACCGGCGTCATCCGCTCGACGTTCGTGCTGGACGAGCAGGGCACGGTCGAGAAGGCGATGTACGCGGTGAAGGCCACCGGCCACGTGGCCAAGCTGCGCCGGGAGCTCGGGGTCTGAGGCGTGGTCAGCGTCGGCCCTAGGATCGACGCCGTCGGGCGGGAGTGGCGAAACTGGCAGACGCGCGGGATTTAGGTTCCCGTGCCCGAGAGGGCTTGGGGGTTCGAGTCCCCTCTTCCGCACACGGGTCGGTGGACGTGGGCCTGCGCGCCACACGGGGGAGTGACGCGCAGGCACCACGAGTTGACCACCGCGACGGCTCGGCGGTCCGGCTTCCGCCGCTGCTCACCCGAAGTGGTGAGCAGCGGCGGCACCGACTGCACTAGCGGGCTGACAGGTCGTAGACCGTCACACCACCGACCGTGGTGGCGGTGTAGGTCGAGGACACCCACGACGCGATCTCGCCCGAGGCGTTGCTGCCGCCCCTCTGCGAGCCCATGCCCATCCCGCCGCCGCCGATGAAGTAGTGGATCGTGCCGGCGGCGACGAGCGCCTCCAACTCGGCGAGCGTGGGTGAGGGGTCGCTGCCGTTGAAGCCCCCGATCGCCATGACCGGGTCGCCGCTCGCGAGCTGGTAGCCCGAGGCGGTGTTCGACCCGACCGCCGCGGCCACCCACGTGTAGTCGTCGGCATTCGTCTGCAGCAGCGCGGTCAGCTCCGCGGTGGGCGTCGAGCCGTTGAGCAGGCCGCCGGCGCCGCCGCCCGTGGGTCCCCCCGTGGGGGCGCCGGTGCCGCCGCCGACACCCGCGGGCGGCTGGCCGCCCGGTCCGCCGGGGCCGCGCTGGCCGCCGAAGCCGCCTCGCCCGCCCGGGCCGCCGGAGCCGGCGACGGTGGGACCGGCGGTCACGATCGACCCGGTGTGGGGCGTGGCTGCGGTCTCCACCGCGTACGCCGCCGGTCCCGCCAGCGCCGCGACCAGCGAGAGCGTCACTGCGGCGGCGGTCACCCGAGCGCCGAGCTGCGGTGCGAGCAGCGCGACCGCGGCGACGACGCCCACGACGAGCACCACCGGGCGCAGCCACGGCACGAAGTCGGCCGAGCGGCCGAGCAGCACCCATGCCCACCAGGCCGAGACGAGGACCGCGGCTGCGAGTACGCATCTGGCCCACAGGGCCGCGCGCTCGCGCCAGACGAGGGCGGCGCCGATGCCGACGGTCGCGCCGATCGCGGGGGCGAGGGCGACGTTGTAGTAGGCGTGGAAGATGCCCCTCATGAAGCTGAAGGTGAGGAAGGTGACCACCAGCCAGCTCCCCCACAGCAGCAGGGCAGCGCGCGCCACGTCGGTGCGGGCGGCGCGGCGCAGCGCCACGAGGCCGCCGACCAGCAGGAGCAGCGCGGCGGGGACGAGCCAGGAGGCCTGGCCGCCCATCTCGGCGTCGAACAGCCGGAGGATGCCGGTCTCGCCCCACATGCCGGTGCCGCCGCCACCCCCGCCGCCCACGCTGCCGGTCTCGTTGCCGCTCAGGCGGCCGAGGCCGTTGTAGCCGATGACCAGCTCGAGGATGCTGTTGTGCTGCGAGCCGCCGATGTAGGGGCGGGCGGAGGCGGGCATCAGCTCGACGGTCGCGATCCACCACCCGCACGAGACCAACAGCGCGAGACCGGCGCCGAGCAGCTGGACGATGCGACGGCGTACGGGTGTGGGCGCCAGCACCAGGTAGGCGAGTGCGAAGCCGGGCACCACGAGCAGCGCCTGCAGCATCTTGGTGAGGAAGCCGAAGCCGATGAGAGTTCCCGCGAGGAGCAGCCACCGCGTCTCGGCCTTCTCGACCGCGCGCGTCATCGCGTAGGCAGCGCCCATGAGCAGCAGCACGAGCAGCGCGTCCGGGTTGTTGAAGCGGAACATCAGCACCGCGACCGGCGTGAGCGCGAGCACCGCGCCGGCGAAGAGACCGGCGGCCGGCGTGGTGACGCGGCGCACTGCCTCGTAGAGCAGCCCGACGCTCGCCACGCCCATCAGCGCCTGCGGCACCAGCATCGACCAGCTGCTCATGCCGAAGACACGGGCGGAGAGCGCCATGACCCACAGCGAAGCCGGCGTCTTGTCGACGGTGATGGAGCTCGCGGCGTCCGAGGAGCCGAAGAAGAAGGCCTTCCAGCTCACCGACCCCGCCTGCACGGCGGCCGCGTAGAACGAGTTGGCCCAGCCGGAGGCTCCGAGGCCCCAGAGGTAGAGCACCGCGGTCAGGGCGAGCAGGCCGACGAGGGCAGGCCGGACCCACGAGAGGTCCTTGCCCGGCGGCGTCGGCATCGGCGGGGGCGGCAGTGGGTCGACTCGTGGTGGGGCGAGGGATGTCGAGGTCATGCCGCAACTCTCGCCAGGCGCTCTGTCGCTGCGTTGTGCCTGCACTGTGCGGTTCCTGTGCCTCGATCGGCCGCCGACAGCACATGGAACGACCAGCCGGTGCTCAGCCCACGCACAGGGATCGGGCCGACGCTCGAGGCATGAACCTGCTACCCGTGACCCGCACCGGTGACATCCGTACTTCCGTCGGGCTCGTGGACCCGCGGCTGCACCGACGCGCTGTCAGGATCGCCCGACGGCACGTCAACGCCGCACTCGGCGCGTGCTCGACGTCGTTCTCGTCGGAGATCGTACGCACGCGCCGGGCAGGCACCGGACCTGTCCACATCAGTCCACTGTTGGCGTGGATCGTGTCTCAGTCCTTGGAGGCCGCGCGACTCACTGACGGCGCCTTCGACCCGACCGTGCGACCCGGTGGCACGACCAAGGTGCTCGTGGGTTGCGGAGGCAGCGCACAGCCGCCGCGGCGAGCGGCAGGGTGGTGCACGGTACGCGTCGACGCCGGCATGCTCGTCATGCCACACGAGACCACTCTGGTGCTCCAGCCGGTGGCCCTGGCGATGGCCGCGCAGAGCGCCGCACGAGAGATCTACGCGCGGTGCGGAAGCGGAGCGCTCGTCGTCGCCGGCGCCTCCGCCGCCGTCGCCGGCGAGACGCGGGAGTGGGACATCCCCGGCGGCCTGCTGCCTCGCGGCACGGCCCGCACGTGGGCCGGGCCGGAGGCGGTCGTCGACCCCGGGTCCGGTCGCGAGGTCGTGCCGCTGTGGCGGGAGGTCGTGGTCACGTCCCCGAGCGCGCCCGCCGCGGCCGCGCTCGCGATCGCCGCGTCGGTGTGGCGCACGACCGCGCCCGAGCGGCTGGCGCACCTGGGCGTCAGCGCCCGGTTGACCAGCCTGGCCGGCGAGACGACGTGGGTGGCGTGACGCTCAGGAGCGGGCCAGCGTGCGCAGTGCCCCCGACAGTGCGCGAAAAGCCCTGCCGCGGTGGGAGATCGCGTCCTTCGCGGCCGGGGACATCTCTGCCGTGCTGAGCTCGTGCCCCTCGGGCACGAAGACGGGGTCGTAGCCGAACCCGCCCTCTCCCCTGCGGGCGCGCAGCAACGTACCCCTCACGACGCCCTCCTCGACGTGGCGCGAGCCGTCGGGGCGCACCAGCGCCGCCGCACACACGAAGCTCGCTCCGCGGCGCGCATCCGGCACGTCGGCGACCTGCGCGAGCAGCAGGTCGAGGTTGGCCTGGTCGTCGCCGTGGGTGCCGGCCCAGCGCGCGGAGAAGATGCCCGGCATGCCGTTGAGCGCGTCGACGGCGATGCCGCTGTCGTCGGCGATCGCCGGCAGGCCCGTGGCACGCGCGGCCGCCTCGGCCTTCAGCAGCGCGTTCTCGGCGAAGCTGACCCCGTCCTCGACCACCTCGGGCACGTCGAAGCCGTCGAGCCCGACGACCTCCACCCCGGCGACCGCCTCGGCGGCGAGGATCCGCTGCACCTCCTGCAGCTTGTGCGCGTTGCGCGTCGAGAGCACGACCTTCATCGCCCCAGCGCCTCCGCCTGCAGCACGCCGAGCTGCGTGCAGCCGCCGGCCGCGAGCTCGAGCAGCGCGTCCAGCTCGGCCTTGTCGAACGGCGCGCCCTCGGCGGTGCCCTGCACCTCGACGAAGCGGCCGTCGCCGGTCATGACGACGTTCATGTCGGTCTCGGCCTTGACGTCCTCGTCGTAGCAGAGGTCGAGGCGGGGCTCGCCGTCGATGATGCCGACGCTGACCGCGCTGACGGAGTCCTTGAGCGGGTTGCCCTTGAGGGCGCCGCGCTCGCGCAGGTATCCCACCGCGTCGGCGAGGGCGACGTAGGCGCCGGTGATGGCCGCCGTGCGAGTGCCGCCGTCGGCCTGGAGCACGTCGCAGTCGAGCACGATCGTGTTCTCCCCCAGCGCCTTCTCGTCGACGACCGCCCGCAGGCTGCGCCCGACCAGACGGGAGATCTCGTGCGTGCGGCCGCCGATCCTGCCCTTGACCGACTCGCGGTCGTTGCGGGTGTTGGTGCTGCGGGGCAGCATCGCGTACTCCGCTGTCACCCAGCCCAGACCGCTGCCCTTGCGCCAGCGCGGCACGCCCTCGGTGACGCTGGCCGCGCACAGCACGCGGGTGCGGCCGAACTCGACCAGGACGCTGCCCTCGGCGTGGGCCAGCCAGCCGCGCGAGAACGTGACGGGGCGGAGGTCATCGGCGCTGCGGCCGTCGGGTCGTGCCATGGGGACGAGCCTCTCAGACCTCGTGCACCCCGCCCGAGGCGGCCAGCACGACCTCGCCGCCGTAGGCGCCTCTCGCCTGCTCCAGCGCGTCCGCCGGGTCGGTCCAAGTCGGGATGTGCGTGAGCACGAGGCGTCCGGCGCCGGCTGCTGCGGCCAGCTCACCGGCCTCGGCCCCCGTGAGGTGCAGGCCCGGCAGCGGCTCCTCGGCCGCGGCCTCGCACAGGAGCAGGTTGCAGCCTGCGGCGAGCTCCTGCAGCCTCGGGTTCGGCCCGGTGTCGCCGCTGAAGACGAGGCTGCGGCCCTCGTGCTCGAGGCGCATCGACCACGACTCCCCCGGGTGCGCGGCGCGGACGGCGGTGACGCGTACGTCGCCCACGTTCAGCTCCGGTGTCCACGCCTCGAACGTCATCGTGTCGAGGCGCTCGGGACGCTCGACGCCGTAGGCGCGGGCCATCCGCTCCGCCGCGCCCGTGGAGGCGACCGCGCGCAGCGTCCCCGCCCGGCCGGCGTCGCCGTACTTGGCGGCGACGTGCCAGGCGCACAGGTCGAGGCAGTGGTCGGGGTGCAGGTGGCTCAGCAGTACCGCGTCGACGTCGGCGAGGCGTACGTGGCGCTGCAGCGGGCTCAGCGAGCCCGGGCCGACGTCGAGCACGATGCGGGTGCTGCCGGCCTCGACGAGGTAGCAGCTCGCGGCGCCGTCGCGGCCCGGTCCCGAGCCCGAGCAGCCGGCGACGGTGAGCCTCACGCGGCCTCGATCTCCGGCCCGAGGAACCGGCGGCCGAGTTCGGTGAACAGCGTCGAGTCGCCGGTGGACAGGAACACGTGGCGCGGCGGGGGCAGCTGCCCGTCGCGCAGCAGGCCCTTGTCGTTGAGCACGCGGTAGAGGTCGCGGGCCGTCTCGTCGGCGGAGTTGACCAGCGTGACCGACTCGCCGACGACGTACTGGATCGCGCCCGCCAGCAGCGGGTAGTGCGTGCAGCCCAGCACGATCGTGTCGACGCCCATGGCGACCATCGGGTCGAGGTAGCCGTGGGCGACCTCGAGGACCTCGGGCCCGCTCGTGACGCCGGCCTCGACCAGCTCGACGAAGCGGGGGCAGGCCTGGGTCGTGAGCTTGAGGTGGGGCGCGGCGGCGAAGGCGTCCTCGTAGGCGCCGCTGGTGATCGTGGCCGACGTGCCGATGACGCCGACGTGGCCGTTGCGGGTGGCCGCGACCGCGCGGCGGACGGCGGGGCGGATGACCTCGACGACGGGTACGCCGTAGCGCTCCCGCGCGTCGCCCAGCACCGCCGCGGTGGCCGAGTTGCAGGCGATGACCAGCGCCTTCACGCCCTGGGCGACCAGGCGGTCCATCACCTCGAGTGCGTAGGCGCGCACCTGCGCGAGCGGCTTCGGGCCGTAGGGCTGGCGCGCCGTGTCGGCCATGTAAAGCACCTGCTCGTGCGGCAGCGAGTCGAGCACGGCCCGCGCCACCGTCAGCCCGCCCACGCCTGAGTCGAAGATGCCGATGGGTGCGTCCGCCACGCCACCCACCCTCTCACCCCGCCCCTCCTCCCGCCCTACGCGACATCCCCACCTCCAGCCTCACAACGTCGTGGTCCTTGGTCACCGCTATAGGGCTACCACCCTCCACAACGTCGCCCCGGCCGCGCTCGCCGCGGCCTGCCAGTGCGCGGGCCGCTCGTCGGTCGGGTCGCCGCAACGGGCCACCTCCGTCCACAACGTCGTACGACGACCGTGGCGGCTTCCACAGGGGCACAGCACCTGGTGGTGGTGCCGGCTGTCTCGGTCCGAACCTGCACCCCGTGGACGATCTGGAACGACTCGTGAAGTGGCAGGAAGGCGTCGTGAGCCAGCAGCAGGCTCTCGAAGCCGGCATGACGCACTCGGCGCTGCGACGCCGGGTCTCGACTGGCCGCTGGCAGCTGGTGCAGCCACGGACGTACCTCACCCACAGCGGGCCGCCGAACTTGCCGTCGCGCCTGTGGGCGGCCGTGCTCGCCGCAGGTCCTGACGCGGCGCTGAGCCACGACTCAGCGGCGGCCCTGTGGGGCACCGCCCCCGGCTACTCCGGTCCGGTCCGAGTCATGATCCCGTTTGAGCAGAACCCACCGCAGCTGCGAGACGTACGCCTGCGTCGTTCCCGTCGCTTGCGGCCCGTGCACCATCCCAGCACGAGCCTGCCCTGTACGAGCGTGGAGGCGACCGTCTTCGATCTGGCCGACGAGGCGGTGAAGGTCAGGGACGCCCTCGCTGTGGTCGCGGCTGCGCTGCAGCGACGCGCGACGACCGGCACGAAGCTGACGGCGGAGCTGACCTTCCGCAACAGGGTGCGCTGGCGGGGCGGGATCACAGCGGCGCTCTCCGATCTCGCCGGCGGAGCCGAGTCCGTGCTCGAGCTCGAGTACCTGCGCCGCGTCGAACGCGCGCACGGCCTGCCGACCGCGCGCCGGCAAGCGCCTGCGTTCGTCCAGGGCACATGGGCGATGCGGGACTGCCTCTACGACGAGTACGCCGTCATCGCCGAGCTGGACGGCTGGCTGGGCCACGGGGACGCAGCCGGCCGCTTCCGCGACATGCGCCGGGACAACGCTGCCGCCACCAGAGGCCAGACGACCCTCCGGTTCGGGCACGCGGACGTCTTCGGCGAGCCATGCCAGGTCGCCCGGCTGGTCGGTGAGGTGCTGACGCGAGCCGGCTGGCCGGGTCCCCTACGACGTTGTGGTCCCTCGTGCTCGCTGTAGGGCGATGGAGCACCACGACGTCGTGGTGCTTCGTGCTCGCTATAGGGCGATGGAGCACCACGGTGTCGTGAGGAAGAGGGCGGGCTAGGCCCAGAGGGAGCCCTCGATGGACTCCTCGGCCTCGTCGAGGTCGCCCTCGTAGGCGCCGGTCGAGAGGTACTTCCAACCGCCGTCGCAGACGATGAGGGCGATGTCGGCCTCGCGGCCCTCCTTGACGCAGCGGCGGGCGATGCCGAGAGCCGCGTGGACGATCGCGCCGGTCGAGATGCCCGCGAAGATGCCCTCCTGGGTCAGCAGCTCGCGCGTCCGCTTCAGCGCGTCGCGCGGCCCGACCGAGAAGCGGGTCGTGAGGATCGAGGCGTCGTAGAGCTCGGGCACGAACCCCTCGTCGAGGTTGCGCAGCCCGTAGACCAGCTCGCCGTAGCGCGGCTCGGCCGCCACGATCTCGACTCCCGGCACCTTCTCGCGCAGGAACCTCCCGACGCCCATCAGCGTCCCCGTCGTGCCGAGCCCGGCCACGAAGTGCGTGATCGTCGGCAGGTCCTCGAGCAGCTCGGGCCCGGTGGTGTCGTAGTGCGACTGCGCGTTCGCCGGGTTGCCGTACTGGTACAGCATCACCCAGTCGGGGTGCTCGGCCGCCAGCGACTTCGCGACCCGCACCGCTTCGTTGGACCCGCCCGCCGCCGGCGAGTGCAGGATCTCGGCGCCCCACATCCGCAGCAGCTGCGAGCGCTCGGCCGAGGTGTTCTCCGGCATGACGCAGACGATGTTGTAGCCCTTGAGCTTCGCGGCCATGGCGAGCGAGATGCCCGTGTTGCCCGAGGTGGGCTCGAGGATCGTCATGCCCGGCTTGAGCACGCCCTCGGCCTCGGCCCGCTCGACCATCGCCAGCGCCGGCCGGTCCTTGACCGAGCCGGTCGGGTTGCGGTCCTCGAGCTTGGCCCACAGGCGCACCGACGGCGACGGCGAGAGCCGCGGCAGCCCGACGAGCGGGGTACGCCCGACCGAGTCGAGCAGGGAGTCGTAGCGCACCGGAGGGGCCGGCTGCCTCAGCCGCCGGCGACGGCCGGGAGGACCGTCACGCTGTCGCCGTCGTCCACGGAGGCCTTGAGCCCGCCGAGGAAGCGGACGTCTTCGTCGTTGAGGTAGACGTTGACGAAGCGGCGCAGGGCGTCGCCCTCGACGAGGCGGTCGCGCAGCCCGGGGTGGCGGCTCTCCAGGTCGGCGATGAGCTCGTCGAGCGTGGTGCCAGACCCCTCTACGGCCTTTGCGCCGTCGGTGTAGGTCCGCAGGATCGTCGGGATCCGTACCTCGACCGCCATTGCACACGCCTCCACTTGCTGAGCTCGCTGAACCGGACCACATCCCGCAGCGCCGCGGGGACACCAGGCTATTCCAGGCGTGAGCGGCCTCACTCCACGACGCTGACCGGCTCCTCGGTGACCTCGCCGTCGACGATCCGGTAGGAGCGCACGACCGCGGTGTCGGGGTCGGCGGTCGAGACGAGCACGTAGTGCGCCGAGGGCTCCTGCGCGAGCGAGACGTCCGTGCGCGACGGGTAGGCCTCGGTCGCCGTGTGCGAGTGGTAGATCACCACCGGCTCCTCGTCGGCGTCGTCCATGGCCCGCCACACCTGCAGCTGCTCCATCGAGTCGAACTCGTAGAACGTGGGCGAGCGCGCTGCGTTCAGCATCTCGACGTGACGCGTGGGCCGGTCGGAGCCGGCAGGCCCGGCGAGCACGCCGCACGCCTCGTCGGGGTGGTCTCGCCGGGCGTGGGCGACCATGGCGTCGTGCAGGGCGCGAGGGAGTTCGAGCACGCGCCGAAGCCTAGGCGCGGGCTGCGCGCGGCGAGGGCGGCGGGTCGCCGGCGGCCTGCACCAGCCGCTCCTGCATCTCGGTGAGGTACTCGTAGACCGCGTAGGAGTACGCCGCCGGGTCGTCCTCGTCGAGCGCTGCCACCTGCTCGGTCCAGTCCTCCTCGATGTCGAGCCGCACGCCGAGCGCGAGCCGCGCGTCGTTGAAGGCGGTGAGCCACGCGAGCAGCTCGTCGGGCTGCAGGCGTACGGGCATCGGGGAGTCGAGAGCGGCGAGCACCGTACGCGCCGCCGCCCGCTTGCGCTCGCGCAGTCCCAGCTCGGTGTAGCGGCGGAACTCCGCCGCCGCCTCGGGATCCTCCGGGTACGCGTCGGGCAGCAGCCGCGCGAGCGCCGGGTCCTCGGGCGGCGCGGTCGCGACGCCGATGCCCAGCTGGGCGGCCAGCGGGTCGGCCGGCGCCGACGAGGAGTCCTCGAGCAGGGAGAGCATCTCGCCGAAGATCCCGCTCAGCAGCCGCGCGGCATCGGCGTCGAGCGAGACCTCCACGCCGCCGCCGGGCGCGCGGGAGAACCACGGCCAGCTCATGCGTCCTTCTGCATCGTCGCCCAGAGCCCGAAGCCGTGCAGGGCCTCCACGTCGCGCTCCATCTCCTCGCGCGTGCCGTGCGACACGGCCGCCCGGCCCTCCTGGTGCACGTCGAGCATGAGCTTGTCGGCCTTTTCCTTCGAGTAGCCGAAGTAGTGGCGGAACACCCACGCCACGTAGGACATCAGGTTGACCGGGTCGTTCCAGACGATCGTGACCCAGGGCGCGTCCAGCACGAACGAGAGGTCCTCGTCGAGCTCGGGGCGCGTGGGCGCGTCGACGGGAGCGGCGGACACGACGCCCAGGGTAGGGGAGCCGCCGGGCGGGGGAGCATGCGTAGGGTGCCCAGAGTGATCGACGCCTCGACCGCGCTGCTGACCGACCACTACGAGATCACCATGCTCCAGGCGGCGCTGCGCTCCGGCACGGCCCACCGGCGGGCGGTCTTCGAGGTGTTCGCCCGCCGTCTGCCTGACGGCCGCCGCTACGGCGTGGTCGCGGGCACCGGGCGCCTGCTCGACGCCGTCGAGAACTTCCGGTTCGGGCCCGACGAGCTCGCGTCGCTGGCCAAGGCGGGCATCGACCGGCCCACGATCGACTGGCTCGCGGACTACCGCTTCACCGGCTCCGTCGACGGCTACGCCGAGGGCGAGACCTACGTGCCGAACTCCCCGCTGCTGACGGTGGAGGCGAGCTTCGCCGAGGCGGTGCTGCTCGAGACCCTCGTGCTGAGCATCCTCAACTTCGACTCCGCGGTCGCCGCGGCCGCCAGCCGCATGACGTGCGCCTCGTCGGGGCGGCCCTGCATCGAGATGGGCTCGCGCCGGGCGCACGAGCAGGCCGCAGTGGCCGCGGCGCGGGCTGCCTACGTCGCCGGGTTCGCCGCCACCTCCAACCTCGAAGCCGCCCGCCGGCACGGCATCCCGTCGACAGGCACGAGCGCGCACGCCTTCACCCTGCTGCACGACACCGAGGAGCAGGCCTTCGCGGCGCAGGTCGCTGCGCTCGGGCCGGGCACGACGCTGCTGGTCGACACCTACGACGTGGCCCAGGGCGTGCGCAACGCGGTCGCTGCCGCCGGCCGGGCGCTCGGGGCGGTGCGCCTCGACTCGGGCGACCTGGTGACCCAGGCGCGCGAGACGCGGGCGCTGCTCGACGAGCTCGGCGCGGACCAGACCCGCATCATCGTGACGAGCGACCTCGACGAGTACGCGATCGCCGGCCTCGCTGCCGCGCCGGTCGACGGCTACGGCGTGGGCACCTCGCTGGTCACCGGCTCGGGCGCGCCGACGGCTGGCCTGGTCTACAAGCTCGTCGCGCGCGAGGACTCGAGCGGCGAGCTGCGCCCTGTCGAGAAGCGCTCGCTCAACAAGACCAGCCGAGGTGGTCGCAAGTGGGCAGCGCGGCGCTACGGCGACGACGGGCACACGAGCGAGGAGGTCGTGGGCATCGGCTACGACGTGCCGGCCGGCGAGACCGGCCGCCCGCTGCTGGTGCCGCTCGTACGCGGTGGCGAGGTCGTCGGCCGCGAGCCGCTCGCCGACGCACGCGACCGGCACGCCCGCTCGCTGGCCGAGCTGCCGGTCGAGGCGCACGCGCTCTCGCGCGGCGAGCCGGCGCTGCCGACGACCTTCGAGTGACCCGCAGCAGGTTTGAGCGGGTCCCTCACCGGTGACTCGGTCGGGATCGGAGGTTCGCATGGTCTGGGTGAACTGGGGCGGTCGCCGCCCCCCGCGCGGCTACGGCTCCTACGGCCCGTTCGGCGGCTACGGACGCGGTGGCTACGGACGCGGCGGCGGCTACTACGGGCGCGGCGGCGGCGGCTGCCTGCGCGACGTCTTCCTGCTCGAGACCGGCTGCTGCCTGGCCGAGATGCTCGGCTGCGGTCCGCAGCTCCTGCTCGTGGCCCCCGCCGCGGTGTCCCTCCTGCGGGCGCCCGCGGCGCGCGGCACCGGGGGCACGTCGCGGGCCGAGCGGCTCATCCGGCTCTACCAGTCGCGGATCAGCACCCGGCGGGAGAGGCCGTGCTGCCGCATGACCCCGTCGTGCTCGGAGTTCGCGATAGAGGCGCTGCACACGCACGGCACCCTGCACGGCGTACGCCTCACCGCCGGCCGCATCCTGCGCTGCCGTCCGGGCGGCACCAGCGGCTACGACCCTGTCCCGCCTGCTCGCGCCTGACGGCCCCCGCAGGAGGCGGTTGACCCGGAGCACCGTCCGGGTGAGGTGCGGGAAGCACCGCGTACGCGTCGGTCCCTGCCGCTAGGGTCGGCGCGGCACCCCGCCGCGCCCACTCCAGGAGCTCCCGTGCGTCTCGTCCGGCCCTTCGCACTCGTCTCGACCGCGGTCGGCGTCGCCGCGGTCACCGGCCTGCTCGCCGCTCCTGCGGACGCAGCGCCGGCTCCGGCGCCGAAGGTCACCACGGCGAAGGTCCGTGCCTCGCTGCTCGACGCGACGGACCTGGAGAAGGGCTGGAAGCACGTCTCGGCCCCTCACGGCGCGGGCTTCGGCTGCCTGTTCCGGGGGCCGAAGTCGGTTGGCATGGTCTCGCACGCGCACACCGACTGGCAGTACGGCAAGGAGGCCGCCTACCTGTCCGAGAGCGTCCAGTCCTACGCCACGCCGGCGCAGGCCCGCACCGACCTGACGCAGAGCGTCGCAGCCGTCGCGACGTGCCGCTCCGTCGTCGAGGACGGCACGCGGTGGACCGTCCGCCGGGTGCCGATCTCGCGGCGCGGCGACTCGGCGGCGCTGTTCCGCGTCACGGGCACCGTCGTCGACGGCAAGGACCGGATCCCGGTGACGACCTACCTGGCCGCCGCCGTCTACGGCCGCCAGGAGATCGCGGTCATCACGGCGGTCGCGGCGCAGGACAGCCCCGAGCTGCACGCCGGCGCCGTCGAGGTCCTCGACGGGGCGCTGGCCAAGGTCAAGGCACTCCTCCCCCGCTGACGGGCGGCGGAGGACCCGCCGCCGGTCAGACGCTGATGCCGGTGAGCACGGTGACGCGCTCGTAGGTCAGGTCGGCCATCGCGGCGGCGACTCCCTCGCGCCCGACGCCGGACTCCTTGGCGCCGCCGTAGGGCATCTGGTCGGCGCGGAAGCTCGGCACGTCTCCGACCACGACGCCGCCGACCTCGAGCTCGACGCCGGCGCGGAACGCGATGCCGAGGTCGCGGGTGAAGACGCCGGCCTGCAGCCCGTAGCGCGAGGCGTTGACGCGCTCGAACGCCTCGTCGACCGAGCCGACGGGCGCGAGCACCACGACCGGGCCGAAGACCTCCTCGCACGAGACCTTCGCCTCGTCGGGCACGTCGGCGAGCACGGTCGGCGCGACGGTGGCGCCGTCCCGCGTACCCCCCGTCAGCAGCCGCGCGCCGGCGCCCACCGCGTCGGAGACCCAGCTCTCGATGCGCTCGGCGGCGCGCTCGTCGATCACGGGCCCGACGTCGGTCTTCTCGTCGCGCGGGTCGCCGGTGACCAGCGCCTCGCTGGCGGCGACGACCTTCGCGGTGAGCTCGTCGTAGACCGAGGCGTCCGCGTAGACGCGCTGCACCGAGATGCACGACTGTCCGGCCTGGTACATCGCGAACGTCGCGATCCGCGAGGCCGCCCGGTCGAGCTCGGCGCCCGTGGTGTCGGCGCACACGACGACCGCGGCGTTGCCGCCCAGCTCGAGCGTCACGTGCTTGCGGGGCACCCGGTCCAGGATCGACCAGCCCACCGGACCGGAGCCGGTGAACGAGACGACGGGCAGGCGCGGGTCCTGTACCAGCGGGTCCATCTGGTCGTTGGGCACGGGCAGCACCGACCATGAACCCTCGGGGAGGTCGGTCTCGGCGAGGATCTCGCCCAGCAGCAGCGCGGTCAGCGGGGTCGCGGGAGCCGGCTTGACGACGACGGGCGCGCCGACGGCCAGTGCGGGCGCGACCTTGTGGGCCACGAGGTTGAGCGGGAAGTTGAACGGGCTGATGGCGAGGACCGGGCCGTAGGTCACCCGGCGCACGACGGCCATGCGGCCCTCGCCGCCGGCGTCGGTGTCGAGCCGCTGGAGGGTGCCGGAGAAGCGGCGCGCCTCCTCAGCGCCCCAGCGGAACGTCGAGACCGCGCGCGCCACCTCGCCGCGCGCCCACTTCATCGGCTTGCCGTTCTCGGCCGTGATCAGCGCCGCGATCTCGTCCGCGCGCTCGGCGATCCGGCGCGAGACGTGGTCCAGGGCGGCGGCGCGCACGTGGGCGGGCGCCTTCGCGAACGAGTCGCTGACCGCGGCGGCGGCGGCCACGGCCCGCTCGACGTCGTCGGCGGTGGCCCAGCTCGTGGTGCCGACCTGCGAGCCGTCGTAGGGATGGGTGACGGCCAGCTCCTCACCGCTCGTGGTGGCCTTGCCTGCAACCCAGTACGGCGTCGACGTCATGGGACGAGCGTAGGCCCGTGCGGACGGCCTGTGCAGCGGCGTGGGCCAGGGTCCATGCTTCTGCCATGACCGACACGACCACCGCACTGCCCCCGACCCGGCTGCCCCAGGAGCGCCGCCTCGTCACCGACCTGCCCGGACCGGCCTCGCAGCAGCTGGCCGAGCGGCGGGCGGCTGCCGTGACGGCCGCGGTCGGCTCGACCATGCCGGTCTACGCGGCCGACGCCGACGGCGGTGTCGTGGTCGACGTCGACGGCAACTCGCTGATCGACCTGGGCTCCGGTATCGCGGTCACCAGCGTGGGCAACGCGAACCCCGCGGTCGTCGAGGCCGTGCGCGAGGCGGTCGGCCACTTCACCCACACCTGCTTCATGATCACGCCCTACAGCGGCTACGTCGAGGTGTGCGAGCGGCTCAACGCCCTGACACCGGGCGACTTCGCGAAGAAGTCGGCGCTCTTCAACTCGGGCGCGGAGGCCGTGGAGAACGCGGTCAAGGTGGCCCGCCGGGCGACCGGTCGCAGCGCGATCGTGGTGCTCGACCACGCGTACCACGGCCGCACGAACCTCACGATGGCGCTCACCGCGAAGAACATGCCCTACAAGGCAGGCTTCGGGCCGTTCGCCCCCGACGTCTACCGCGTACCCGGCTCCTACCCGTTCCGCGACCCCGAGGGCATGACCGGCGCCCAGGCCGCGGCTCGCGCGATCCGGCAGATCGAGGTGCAGGTCGGCGCAGGCGAGGTCGCCGGCGTCCTGGTGGAGCCGATCCAGGGCGAGGGCGGCTTCGTCGACCCCGCTCCCGGCTTCCTGCCCGCGCTCGCCCAGTGGTGCCGCGACAACGGCGCGCTGTTCATCGCCGACGAGGTGCAGACCGGCTTCTGCCGCACTGGCGACTGGTTCGCCTCCCACCACGAGGGCGTCGAGCCCGACCTCGTCGTGACCGCCAAGGGCATGGCCGGTGGGCTCCCGCTCGCCGGCGTCACGGGTCGCGCCGAGCTCATGGACGCCGTGCACAAGGGCGGGCTCGGCGGCACCTACGGCGGCAACCCGGTCGCCTGCGCGGCCTCCCTCGCGGCCATGGACGTCATGGCGTCCGCCGACCTCGCCGGTGCCGCCAAGCGCATCGAGGAGGCGGTGGTCCCCCGCCTGCGCGCGCTGCAGGACAAGAGCGACCGGATCGGCGACGTACGCGGCCGTGGCGCCATGCTGGCGCTGGAGCTCGTCAAGCCCGGTACGTCCGAGCCCGACTCCGCCGCCGCTGCCGCGATCGCCGCGGCGTGCCACGCGCAGGGCGTCATCGTGCTGACTGCCGGCAGCTTCAGCAACGTCGTACGCCTGCTGCCTCCCCTCGTCATCCCCGCCGACCTGCTCGACGAGGGCCTCGGCGTGCTGGAGGACGCGATCCTCGGCTACGCGGGCTGAGTGACGCGGCCGAGCGCCGCCCACGCCCCGGCGGACAGCTCGAACGGCGGGTCGGGCAGCAGCGCGGCGCACACGTCGCGCAGCTCGGCCCGCCGGCGCTCGTCGAGGCGGGCGACGTACTCACCGGCCGGCCAGACGCCGTAGGTGTAGGGCCGCCACCACTCGTCCAGCGAGGCGAAGCGCGAGGTCACCTCGAGCCGGAGGGACTCGATGTCGCTGAGTCCGGCCGACGTCATCAGCTCCGCCAGCTCGCCCTCGCGCGCGCCGGCCGACCCCGACTCGTCCGTGGTCGCGGGGTCGAGCCGCGCCACGGTGGTCCAGAACGTCGACAGCGGCGACGTGCCGCTGGCGTAGTCCCACACCGAGGCGGCGACCAGGCCGCCGGGTCGCACGACGCGCGCCATCTCGCGCAGCCCCTGCACCGGGTCGGCCATGAAGTGCACGACCAGCTGCGCCGCGGCCCGGTCGAACGAGCTGGTGTCGAAGGGCAGGTCCTCGGCCGCGGCGTGCCGCACGTCGACCTCCGGCAGCCGGGCGCGCGCAGCCTCGACGAAGCTCGCGGACGGCTCGACCGCTGACACCGCGTCCGCACCGAGCCGGTCGACCAGCACCGCCGTCAGCGCGCCCGGGCCGCAGCCGACGTCGAGGGCGCGCATCCCCCGCCGCAGCTCCAGCCGGTCGGCGAGCCGCACCGCGAGCGACTCGGACCAGCGGCCCATGAACTGCGCGTACGCGTCGGCCGGGACGTCGAAGCCCACGACCGGATGCTAGGCGCCGGGCAGGGCTCTGGGAAGGCACGCGCACCCCTGCGCGACCGCGCGCCCGGCGCCCGTGCACGATGGGTGGGCCCCGCCACCCGACTCGAGGAAGAGCCGACATGACGACGCCGGAGACCTCCGTCCAGCTCTACGCCGTGCGCCAGGCGCTCGACGACGACCTCGACGGCACCTTCGCCCGCCTCGCGGGCATCGGGTTCGGCAACGTGGAAGCGTTCGACTTCGTCCGCCGCGTCGACGCGCTGAAGGCCGCCGCCGCCCGCCACGGGCTGGCCGTGCCGACCGCCCACGCCATCCTGCTGCGGGAGACCGCGCAGACGCCGGACGGACTGCTCCAGGTCACGCCGCCCGGGCAGACCATGGCTGCGGCGGCCGAGCTCGGCGTGCAGGTGCTGATCGACCCGTACGTCCCGCTCGACCAGTGGACGACGGCCGACGACATCGCCCGGACCGCTGAGACCATCAACACCCGCGCGCAGGAGGCGGCCTCGCTCGGCTTGCGCGTCGGCTACCACAACCACGAGCACGAGCTGCGGACCCAGGTCGGCGGCCGGCCGGCGCTTGAGGTCTTCGCCGACCAGCTCGAGCCCGACGTGCTCCTCGAGGTCGACCTCTACTGGGCGGCCGCCGGCGGCGCTGACCCGGCGCAGCTGCTGCAGCGGCTGGGCGAGCGCGTCGTCGCGGTGCACGTCAAGGACGGCCCCATGCGGCCGGGCATCACGTCACGGCAGATGCCGCAGGACCAGTCGCCCGCCGGCACCGGCGACGTCCCGCTCGCCGAGGCCCTCGCCGCCGGCTCGTCGCTGAGGTATGCCGTGGTCGAGTTCGACCACTACGAGGGCGACATCTTCGCCGGCATCTCGCAGAGCTACGACTTCCTGCAGCAGACGCTGGAGACCGCCCGATGAGCCGCAGTGGCCCCGTCGGCGTCGGGGTCATCGGAGCCGGCGTCATCAGCGACCAGTACCTCTCGAACCTCGGGTCCTACCCCGACGTCGAGGTCGTGGCGGTCGGCGACATCGACGCCGACAGGGCGGCGGCGCAGGCGACGAAGCACGGCGTACGCAGTTCTGGCGGCGTCGACGCGGTGCTCGCTGACGACGACGTCGAGGTCGTCGTCAACCTCACCATCCCGGCCGCGCACGTCGAGGTCTCGACCGCGGCCCTCGAGGCGGGCAAGCACGTGTGGAGCGAGAAACCGCTCGGCATCGAGCGCGAGGGCGCCAAGGACCTCGTCGACCTGGCCGGGAGCAGGGGCCCGCTGCTCGGCTGCGCCCCCGACACCGTCCTCGGCCCGGGCTGGCAGACGGCCAAGCGGGCGATCGAGGCCGGCGCCATCGGCACCCCGCTCAGCGCCACCACCGCCTTCCAGGGCCAGGGTCCGGACTGGTGGCACCCCGGGCCGGAGTTCCTGTTCGCCAAGGGCGCGGGCCCGCTGTTCGACATGGGCCCCTACTACCTCACGGCGCTCGTGCACCTCGTCGGCCCCATCGCGCACGTGGTCGCCGTGGGCACGAAGGCCGCAGAGGTGCGCACGATCCGCTCGGGTCCGCGCGCCGGCACCGAGTTCCCGGTGGAGGTGCCCACGCACCTGGCGCTGACGAGCATCTTCGAGCAGGGACAGGTGGCCTCCTCGCTCATGAGCGTGGACACCCCGCTGTTCCGCCACGGCGTCTTCGAGGTCAACGGCACCGAGGGAACGCTGGTGCTGGGCGACCCCAACTACTTCGGCGGGTCGGAACTCCGGGTCTACCGCCCGATGGTCGAGCACGACCGCAGCAAGCCCCAGCCGTACGAGATCCTCCCGGAGGAGGGGCCCCTGTCCGGACGCGGGGTCGGCGCCCTCTGCATGGCGCGGACCCTGCGCGGTGGCGACGTGCACGTCGCCACCGGGCAGGTCGCCTACCACGTGCTCGACGTGATGGTCAGCGCCGAGGAGTCCGTGCAGCGCAAGGAGTTCGTCGAGGTCGCCAGCACCGTCGACCCGGTGCCGGCGCTGCCCGCCGACTTCGACCCCTTCGCCGCGACGCTGGCCTAGCGCTGGTAGACGCGTACGTAGTCGACCGCGTAGTCCGCGGGGAACTTCGTGTGCCCGGTGGGCAGACCGGGCCACGCGCCGCCGATCTGCAGGTTCAGGCGGATGTGGAACTTGCGGCCGCCGTCGAAGGCCGCGCTGAGCCACGAGGTCGTGCTGCGGTCGCGCGAGTAGGTGAGCTCACCGTCGACGTACCAGCGGATCGCGCCCTTCTCCCACTCCACCGCGTACGTGTGGTAGCCGTCGGACATCGTCCCGCCCTTGGGATAGGCGGCCTTCGACTGACCCTTCACGCTGCCGTCGGTCTTGTACCAGAGCGTCTGGCTCACGTGGTCGTAGTTCTTCTCGCCCGGGTCGGAGCCGACGGCCTCCATGATGTCGAGCTCACCCAGCCCGCCGTCGTCGGGCCGCAGCCAGAAGGCGGGCCACAGGCCCTTCGAGGAGCCGGCCTGCGTCGGCATCTTGGCGCGCATCTCGTAGCGGCCGTAGGCCGTCGAGAACTTGCCGATGGTGTCGAGGTACCCCGAGGTGAAGCTGCCGTTGTAGCCGCCGCACTTCATGTTCTCGCGCTGGCCGACGATGTGCAGCGAACCGCCGCTGACCGAGACGTTCTTGCTGCGGTTGGTCAGGCAGGAGCGCTCGTAGCCGTTGTGGTCGTTGTTGCGCACGTTCCACTTCGAGCCGTCGACGCTCGACCCGTCGAACTCGTCGTCCCACACGCGGTGCCACCCCGAGGGCGAGGGGCTGCTGGTGGGGGTCGGGGTGGGCGTCGGCGTGGGCGCAGGTGCCGGCGGCGCGTCAGCCGCACCGGTGGCGGTCAGCGAGACGTCGTCGACGTCGAGGCTGCCACCGCCGGCCAGCGACCAGGCGAGGACGTTGAGGTCGACGGTCGCGCCGTCGGCGGCAGCCGTGTAGGTGGTCTTGACCTGGTGCCACTTCGTGTCGGTCAGCCACACGGTGCCCTTGCGCTGGCCCTCGAGCGACGAGCCGGCGTACTCCATGAGGCGGACACCGGCGGAGGTGCCGGCGCGGCTGGCCTTCACCCACGCGGACGCCGTGTAGGTCGCGCCCTTCGTGGTCGAGACCACCGTGTTGGTGCGGTCGTTGAGCGCGACGGTGGCAGCGCCGCTGCGCGGGTTGCCCACGTGCGCCGAGGCGGAGCCCGAGTGGTGGGCGCCGGTGGTGCTCAGGGTCGAGCCGGACGAGGCGAACCAGCCGCTGGTGCCGCCTTCGAAGCCGCCGTTGGCGACGAGGTCGCGCGGCGCGGCGGAAGCGTGCGGCGCGGTGGTGGTGAGGGTCGCGGCGACCGCGCCGACGAGCAGCAGGCTGGCGGCGGCGGTCAGCGGTCGACGAGTCGGGGCAGGGTGGTGCACGGGTACTCCGGGGTCGGGGTTGCGGGTGTGGCTCGGCTCGTGACGGAGCGGGACGCTCCTGGCCTCGCGGCCCCCCCAGCCCGGGCGTAGGGCCCGAGCTCCTCGAACGCGCCGGTGGCGACGGGAGCACCAGGTGTCTCACCCGGCCGGCCCTGCATCGAACTGCAAGGCTCCCTGTCGACTGCGCGCCATCATGCTGCCCCACGGAGGGCGGTTTGCACCAATCCCAGCGCCGGTTTGAGACGCGGCTCACTCGAACCGCCGCGGGCGCGCGACGTCGAGAAGTCGTTGCGCGCCAAGCGAAACGACTACGTGCCGTCACGGACGGCGAAGACGTCGTGGGCGCCCCTCACTCAGCGCGACGAGTGGTAAGCAGTGGTCCTCCTAGTCATCCGCGGCACGCCCTCTGACGACGACCTCCTCGAACAGGGACACCAACGCCGCGGTGACGGCCGCCCGGTCGGCGGGGTCGAGCGCGGCCAGCATCCGCTGCTCGAGCCGCTCGAAGAGCTCGCGCCCGCGCCGGGCCGCCGCCCTGCCCTCGTCGGTGAGCTGCAGCTCGGCGCGCCGGCCGCGTCCTGGCGGTGTCGCCCGCACGACGAGACCGAGCACCTCCAGCTGTCCCAGGGTCGCCTGCATGCTCTGGGGCGAGACGCGGGCCCGGCGGGCCAGCTCGCTGTAGGAGGTGCCGGGAGCACCGGCGAGGTGGCCGAGGGCAGCGAGGTGCCGGACGGCCAGGCCGTGCTCGGCGAGTTGATCGTTGACCTGCTCGAAGACCTCCCGCCCGACCGACATCACCAGGAAGGCGAGGTTCGGCGGCGGTGGTCCGGGAGGCACGCCCCACAGTCTGCCTGTCGACGAGAGTTTCAGTCAGGCTGTAATCTGCGCTGCGTGACCTCCTCGACCGGCCGGCGCCCGTGACCGCCGTCCTGCTCTGCCTGCACCTGGTCGCCGTCATCGTGCTCGTCGGCCCGATCACCGTCTCGGCGAGCGTGTTCCCCCGCTACGCCGGCGCCGCTGCCGGGCCGTCCGAGCGCGCCCCGGCGGCGCGGGCGGTCGCCGGCGCGATGCACCGCATCAGCCGCAGCTACGCGCTGCCGGCGCTCGCCGTACCCGTCCTCGGCATCGGCACGGCGACCGCGCTCGGCGTCCTCGCCGACGCCTGGGTGCTGCTGTCCATGGCCCTGACGGCTGTCGCTGCCGCGGTCCTCGTGCTCGCGGTGGTGCCCGGGCAGCGCGCCGTCCTGGCCTCGCTGGACGACCAGGAGGCGGGTACGCAGCTGTCGGCGCTCCTGGGCCGGCTGCGGGCCGTCACGGGCGGCTTCGGCGTGCTGTGGGTGGCGGTCGTCGTGCTCATGGTGGTACGTCCCGGCTCGTCGACGGGGGTGTGAGGGTGGACACCGGCGACGGCCTCGAGCCGGCGTCCGCGGCACGGCGTACGCGGCTGCTGTGGCTGGTCGCGGCGGCCGAGGCGCTCACGCTCGCGGTGCTGCTCGTGAACCTGGTCACCCTCCACGTGGAGCCGGTCGCCCAGGCGGTCGGGCCGCTCCACGGCCTGCTCTACGTGTCGGGCGTCGCGCTCGCCTGGCACTCACCGCTGTCGCTGCGGCTCAAGGCGGCCGCCGTCGTGCCGGTCGTGGGCGCCGTGCTCGCCGCCGTGGCGCAGGACTGAGGACCGTCAGGACGAGGCGGGGTCGCGCAGCCCCGCCTCGTCGCGCGAGAGGTCCTGCACGCCGATGACCGAGAGCAGCTGGAGCTGCTCGGCGGCTGCGCTCCCCGGCGAGGCGGTGAAGAAGAGCAGGCGCTGCCGGCCGTCCTCGCTGGCCATGCGCTGGCAGTCGAGCTCGACGACTCCGAGGGCGGGGTGCACGATCCGCTTGCGCACCGAGCGGCGGACCTCGACGTCGCCGGAGTCCCACAGCCGGGCGAACTCCTCGCTGGCCGAGCGCAGCGACGCGACCAGCTCGGCGGCGCGCGCGTCGCGGCCCCGGCGGGCCACCGCCGCGCGCAGGTCGGCGGTGAACTCGCGCGAGTGGCGGGGGTGGTCGTCCTCGGGATAGATCGCACGGCTGTCGGGCTCGGTGAACCAGCGGTAGACGAAGCTCGCGCGCAGACCGGTGCGTGGGCCGGGGTCGCCGAGCAGCGCGGCCGCCATCCGGTTCTGCGCCAGGCACTCGTGCAGGTCGCTGATCACCCGCGTCGGCGTGCCCTCGAGCAGGTCGAGCAGCGCGAGCATGCCCGGCTGCGCCGTGCCGTCCGGACCGGCGCTGCCCACGGTCGGCTGACCGGCGAGGTGGAAGAGGTGGTCGCGCTCGTCGGCACCGAGCCGCAGCGCGCGGGCCAGGGCCGAGAGCATCTGCGGCGAGGGGCGTACGCCCTTGCCGCGCTCCAGCTCGGCGTAGTAGTCGACCGACGCGCCGGCGAGCATCGCCACCTCGTCGCGCCGCAGTCCCGGCACCCGGCGGCGCGGGCCGGTGGGCAGGCCGACGTCGGCCGGCCGGATGCGCGCCCGGCGCGAGGCGAGGAAGGCTCCGAGCTCTGCTGCGTCCACACCACCAGTGTGCCGGGCGGTGCGCGCGCCATCCACGTGCCGCCGACCCACGGGTCAGCGACTCCTGGTTGCCCCGGCCGGACTGGTCCACGGTGGTTGGCGAGGCCGCGACGAGCGGCCGGGACTGGAGGCAGGAGCCATGAGCACAACCACCACGAGGGTCGCGGTCGTCACCGGCGGCAGCCGCGGCATCGGCCGCGGAGTCGTCCGCCGGCTCGCCGCAGACGGGTTCGCCGTCGTCGTCGGCTACGCCGGCAAGCGTGACGAGGCCGATGCGGCGGTCGAGGAGGTCGTCGGGGCCGGCGGGCGCGCACTCGCCGTGCAGGCCGACGTCGCCGACGAGGCAGCGGTCGCGGCGATGTTCGAGGGGGCAGAGGAGGCCTTCGGGGGGGTCGACGTCGTCGTCCACGCGGCCGGTCGCATGACTCTGTCGCCGGTCGCCGAGCTCGACCTCGCCGACCTCGACGCGCTCCACCGCACGAACGTCCGCGGCACCTTCGTCGTCGCGCAGCAGGTGGCTCGCCGCGTACGTGCCGGTGGCGCGCTGGTGCTGTTCTCGACCTCGGTGCTGGGGCGGCCGCTCCCCAGCTACGGCGCGTACGCGGCGAGCAAGGGCGCCGTCGAGGCGCTGACCGCGGTGCTCGCCAAGGAGTGGCGCGGCCGCGACATCACGGTCAACGCCGTGGCGCCGGGACCGGTCGCGACCGACCTGTTCCTCGAGGGCAAGAGCCCCGAGCTGCTGGCACGACTGGCGGACGAGCCGCCGATGCAGCGCCTGGGCACGCCCGAGGACGTCGCCGGCCTGGTCGCGTTCCTCGCCGGGCCCGACGGCCGCTGGATCCACGGCCAGGTCGTGCGCGCGAACGGTGGCCTGGTGTGAGCGGGCGGACGGTCCTCGTCACCGGCGCCTCCAGCGGCTTCGGCGCCCTGACGGTCCGCGCGCTGGGAGCCGCCGGCCACACGGTCTTCGGGGGGATGCGCGGGCTCGAGGGCCGCAACACCGACGCCGCACGGGCGCTGGCCCAGCACGCCCAGGCGAGCGGCTCCGACGTGCACGCCGTCGAGCTCGATGTCAGCGACCAGCGGTCGGTCGACGCGGCGCTCGAGTCGATCCTGTCGACCGGCGCGCGCCTCGACGTGGTCGTGCACAACGCCGGGCACATGGTGCTCGGGCCGGCCGAGGCCTTCACCCCGGAGCAGCTGGCCGAGGTCTACGACGTCAACGTCCTCGGCACGCAGCGCGTGAACCGTGCGGTGCTGCCGCACCTGCGGGCGCAGCGGTCCGGCCTGCTGGTGTGGGTCGGCAGCTCCTCGACGCGCGGCGGGCACCCGCCTTTCCTCGCCCCCTACTTCGCGGCCAAGGCGGCGATGGATGCGCTCGCCGAGAGCTACGCCGCCGAGCTCGCGCGCTTCGGCATCGACACCACGATCGTGGTGCCGGGCGCCTTTCCCTGCGGCACCAACCACTTCGCGCACGCCGGTCGCCCGGTGGACACCGAGCGGGAGGCCGCCTACGACGAGGCCTACGGCGAGCTTCGTCGCGGCCTGCCCGCCAGGCTGGCGTCGCTGGTCCCGTCGGGCAGCGACGTGCAGTCGGTCGCGGACGAGATCGTCCGGATCGTGCAGCTGCCGCGCGCCGAGCGGCCGTTCCGCACGCACGTCGACCCGAGCCGCGACAGCAGCGAAGTGGTCTCTGTGGTAGCAGACCGCATCCGCCACGAGTTCTACCACCGCGCCGGCATCGAGGACCTGCTGTCCCCGAACGACGCACTCTGACCCCGCTCAACCACTGCACACCAAGGAGCACCGCCATGCCGTTCGCCAACCTCAAGGTCCCCGCGGAGACCCTGACCCCCGGGTCCAAGCAGAAGCTCATCGACGCCGTGACCGACGCCTACGCCGCGGTCTACGGCGAGCGCGCCCGGGCCACCACCCTCGTCCTCGTCGAGGAGGTGCCCGAGGGCGGGTGGGGGCTCGGCGGCACCGTCCTCACGGCCGAGATGCTCGGCCGCAGCTGACCCGCAGGCACACGCACAGGACGGCAGGTCCGCATCCCGGGTTCACCGCCCGGCTGCGGACCTCCGCCGTGCGCGGTAGGCAGCGACGTTGGCCTTGTTGCCGCACGTCGCGCTGCAGTAGCGCCGCGAGGAGTTCTTCGACAGGTCGACGTGCACGTCGAGGCAGTCATCAGCGGCGCAGATGCGCAGCCGCCCGAGCTCCTTCATGCGGATCACGTCGACGAACGCCATCGCCGCCTCGACGGCCATGCGCTCGTCGAGCGGGGCCGAGGGGTCGGTCGCGTGCAGGTGGTAGTCCCACTCGCCGTGGCGCACCAGCTGGGGCAGCGCACGGGCGTCGGCGAGCAGGCGGTTGACGATGCGTACGGCCTCGTCCTCGTCGGCCTCCCAGACGGCACGCAGCCGCGGGCGCAGTGCCCGCACCCGCGCCAGCTCGTCCTCGTCGTGGGCTCGCGAGCCGGTCCAGCCCCACTCCTCGACGAAGGCGTCGAGGGCGGCGAGGGCGGGCAGCTCCTCCCCCGGCGTCACCGGGTCGGGCGCGGTGTTGACCAGCGCCGCGGCAGCCTGGAGCGCCACCTCGGTGTCATGAGCGAAAAGCACCTTGACCCCTGACATGACGCAGCCCTACCGTGGGCATCCTTGTCACGAGCATAAGGCCTTTGACCCATGACAGTCGGGAGAGACGATGACCCAGGAGCACCAGCTCGGCAGGGGGTCGGCCCTCGCCGTCGTGTCGGCGGCGACGTTCGGCACCTCCGGCGTCTTCGCGACCGCCCTGCTCGCCGCCGGCTGGACCTCCGGGGCCGCCGTCACGACCCGCGTCGTGCTCGCCGCGCTCGTGCTCACCGTGCCCGCGCTGCTCCAGCTGCGCCGGACGCCCGTCCGCTGGCGCGCGGAGTGGCGCACCCAGCTGGTCTACGGGCTGTTCGCCGTCGCGGTGGCCCAGCTCTGCTACTTCAACGCCGTCCACCACCTCTCGGTCGGCGTCGCCCTGCTGCTCGAGTACTCCGGCAGCCTGCTGGTCGTCGGCTGGACCTGGCTGGTCGACGGGCGCCCGCCCAGCCGGCTCACCGCCGCCGGCATGGCCGTCGCGCTGGCCGGGCTGGTGCTCGTGCTCGAGGTCTGGCGGGGCAGCTCGATCGACCTCGTCGGCGTCACGTGGGGCATGGGCGCAGCTGTCGGGCTCGCGGTCTACTTCGTCATCTCCAGCCGCACGGGCAGCAGCCTGCCGCCGTTGGTCAGCGCCTGGGCCGGGCTCGCCGTCGGCGGCATCGGCCTCGCAGCCGCCGCGGCGGTCGGAGCGCTCCCGTTCTCGGCCACGACCACCGACGTCACGCTCGCCCACACCCGGCTGCCTTGGCTCGTGCCGGTGCTCGGGCTCGCCCTCGTCGCGGCGGTCGTGGCCTACTGCACCGGCATCGCCGCAGCCCGCCTGCTGGGCGCCACCCTGGCGACGTTCGTGGGGCTGGCCGAGGTGCTCTTCGCCGTCGTCTTCGCCTGGCTGCTGCTCGGCCAGGAGCCGCACGCCGTGCAGGCAGCCGGCGGAGTGCTCGTGCTCGCCGGCATCGTGCTGGTCCGCCTCGGCGAGCGCCCTGTGTCCGAACGCGCCGCGCCGTCGCCGCAGGCAGGCGCGGCGCGCGTTCGGACACAGCAGCGGGGGGACGAGCAGGCACAGCCGGCACCCGTAGGGTGAGCCGCGCCCCGGCAGGCCCGGGCGCGCAGGCGCACTGACGAGGAGGACGCGGGCATGCCGCTGCAGGTGCTGGTGACGGGCGGCTCGGGGTTCGTCGGCCGCAGCGTGGTGCCGGCACTGCTGAAAGCCGGCCACCGCGTACGCGTCGTCGACCGCGACGCCTACCCCGACCCTGCCGTGCCCACTGTCGTCGGCGAGCTGCGCGACCCCGCCGTCCGCGCGGCGGCGTTCGCCGCGCCGACCGACGCCGTCGTGCACCTCGCCGCCGTCACCTCGGTCCTGCGCAGCGTCGAGGACCCCGTGGGCACCTACGAGACCAACGTCGCCGTGACCGCCGGCCTGCTCGAGCTGGCCCGCACGACCGCTGCGCGCCGCTTCCTGCTCGCCTCGACCAACGCGGTGGTCGGCGACGTCGGCACCGCCACGATCACGGAGGACTCGCCGCTGCGGCCGCTGACGCCCTACGGCGCCACCAAGGCGGCCGGCGAGATGCTGCTCTCCGGCTACCTCAGCCAGGGGCTGTCGACCTGCGCGCTGCGCTTCAGCAACGTCTACGGCCCGGGCATGGCGCACAAGGACAGCTTCGTCCCGCGGCTGATGCGCGCCGCGCTCGCGGGCGGGGGCGTCAGCGTCTACGGCGACGGCACCCAGGTGCGCGACCTCATCCACGTCGCCGACGTCGCCCGCGGCGTGCTCCTGGCGCTCGGCAGCGAGGTGACCGGGCCCGTCATCCTCGGCGCCGGCTCCTCGGTGCGCGTGCTCGACATCGTCGAGGCGGCCCGCCGCGCGACAGGGCGCGAGATCCCGGCCGAGCACGTGCCGCCCAAGCCCGGCGAGATGCCCGCGGTCATCGTGGAGCCCGCCCGGGCACGCGCCCTCGGCTGGTCCCCGACCGTCTCGCTCGAGGACGGCCTGCGCGGCGTGTGGCAGGAGTTCCGCGCCGCCGCGCAGACGGCGTGACGCGTACGCTGCGGCCGCTGCTGCGCCGCCACCGGCTCCTGGCGCTGCTGGTCGCAGCCGGCGTGGTGCTGCGGGTGCTCTGCCTGCTGGCGTGGACGCCGGCGATGCTCTTCATCGACTCGTGGCAGTACGTCGTCAACCGCATCGAGCTCGACCCCTCGATGCAGGACCCCATCGGCTACTCGATGGCGCTCAAGGTGCTGGTGCCGACCGTCGGGCTGCAGGGCGTCGTCGTGCTGCAGCACCTGGCCGGCCTCGCGACGGCGCTGGCGGTCTACGCGGTCGTGCTCCGACGGGGCGGGCGACCCTGGTTGGCCGCTCTGGCCACCGCGCCGCTGCTCCTCGACGGCTACCAGCTCGTCCTGGAGCAGTACGTCATGTCGGACGTGCTGTTCGAGCTGCTCCTCGTGGGCGCGGCGGTCGCGCTGTCGTGGCGGCGCCGGCCCGGCGTCGTCGGGGCGGCGGTCGCCGGAGTGCTCGTCGGCTGCTCGGTGGTCGTGCGCTCGGTCGGCGAGCTCGTGGTCGTGCCGCTCGCGATCGCGGTGCTGCTGGTCGCGGGCCGTGCGTGGCGGCGCGGCTTCGTGACCGCCCTGGCGCTGGTCGTCGGTGCGGCGCTGCCGCTCGGCGTCTACGCCTCCTACACGCACGCGAAGACCGGCCACTACGCCGTGGCGAGCTCCGGCGCGCAGTCGCTCTACGCGCGGGTCGCGCACGTCGTCGACTGCGACCGGCTCGAGCTGCCGGCCTCGGAGCGGCCGCTCTGCCCGCGCGAGCCGGCGGGATCCCGGCACCCGATCGACTGGTACGCGAACAACCCGGCGAGCCCGTGGAAGTCGCTGCAACCCGCGGACGGCAAGACGGTGCAGCAGCTGATGCGCGACTTCTCGAAGCGCGCCATCCGCGACCAGCCCCGGGCCGTCGCCGCCGACTACCTCCACGACGCCACGAAGGCGCTGCGCTGGACGCGCTGGGCGACCCGCGCCGACGTGCCGACCTACTACTGGGAGTTCCAGACGCACTACCCGGTCTGGGCGCCGCAGGACCCGGTCGCGCAGCTCGCCACGCTCGACGAGCACCCGCGGGTCTACCCCCGGGTCGCACGCGTCCTGCGCGCCTACGAGCTGAACGGCGGCACCACGCCCGGACCCGTCGTCGGGCTCGCCGCCGTGCTCGCCCTCGCCGGCGCCGTCCTGCGCAGGCGCAGCACCGCCGCCCGCACCGCCCTGCTGTGGCTGGTCCCCGGCCTCGCCGTCACCCTCGGAGCCGACGTGTTCGAGTTCTCCTGGCGCTACCAGGTGCCCGCCCTGCTGCTCGTCGTCCCCGCCGGGGCGATGGGGCTCGCGGCGCTGCTCGGCCCGCGGGCGCCGCGGCTGGCACCGTTCCCCGACGACGTGGACGACGCCGCCCTGCGTGCCTTCGCCCTGCGCCACGGCGAGCCGCGGCTCGGGCCCGTGGTGGTCGTGATCGCCGCCTACGACGAGGAGGGCTCGATCGCCTCGACCCTCGACGGGCTGCCGCGCCATCTCGACGGCACCCGCGTCGACGTGGTCGTGGTGGTCGACGGGGCCACCGACGGCACGGCCGCCGCGGCGGAGGGGCACGACGCGTACGTGGTCGACGTCCCGGTCAACCGCGGGCAGGGCGCCGCCTTGCGGCTGGGCTACCGGCTCGCCGCCGCCCACGGCGCGCAGGTCGTCGCGACGACCGACGCCGACGGGCAGTACGACCCCGGGGACCTCGCCGCCGTCGTCGGCCCGGTGCTGCGCGGCGAGGCCGACTTCGTCAGCGGGTCACGGGCGCTGGGGCGCAACGAGGGCGCCACAGCCGTACGCCGCCTCGGCACGCCGTTCTTCGCCCGGCTGGTGAGCCTGCTCGCCCGGCACCGGGTGACCGACACGTCGTTCGGGCTGCGCGCGATGCGCGCCGAGGTGGCGACCGCGGTGCAGCTGACCCAGCCGCAGTACCAGTCGTCCGAGCTGCTGCTCGAGGTGCTGCGCCGCGGCTACCGCGCGCAAGAGGTGCCGGCGACCATGCGCGCCCGCGGGTCGGGCTCGAGCAAGAAGGGCCGCGACGCGGTCTACGCGACGCGCTACCTGCGGGTCGTGCTCGGCACGTGGTGGCGGCTGCGCGGCGCGCGCGCCTCCCGGCCGGCTGCCGTCCCACCTCCGGTGGGCGTCGAGAACACGTAGCGGTCGAGGGCGACGTACTTCGCCACGAACAGCACGGCGTAGGTGCCGAGGTAGACCGCGCCCAGCAGCAGCGTGCGCGAGGTGCCCGACAGCGAGCCGGCCAGCGACTCGGCCAGCGTCGTCGTCGCGTAGGCCGCGAGCGCGCTCACGACGCTGACCACGGCGTACCTGCGCAGGCGCACCGCCGTCGAGCCCTCGCGGTGCCGCCACGCCCACCCGATGTTGAGGGCGTAGTTGGGCACCGCGCCGGCGAGGAAGCCCGCGACGTTGGCCGCGAGGGTCGAGCCGCCCGCGGCCACCACGGCCACGAAGACCAGCTCGCTCGTCACCGCAGCGACGACGGAGCCGATGCCGTAGCGCGAGAACGTGCGCAGGTGCCGCCGGGCGACGGCGCGCACGGTCAGGTCTGCCGCGGGTTGGCGTGCCGGCGCCAGTCGACCTGCGGGCGGAAGGCCTCGAGGTCGACACGGTCCTTGTGGCGCTCGACCACGTCGATGAGCGAGGTGATCAGCGTGTCGGAGAGCAGGTGCGGCTCCAGCCCGAGGCTCGGCAGCGCGGTGTGGACCACGTTGTAGTAGTGGTCCTCGAGCTCGACGCGCGGGTTGTCGAGGTAGTCGACCTCGACCGGGCCGTTGTAGGCGCTGGCCACCGTCTTGGCGATCTCGGCGACGGAGAAGCTCTCGGTCATCTGGTTGAAGACGCGGAACTCGCCCGCCTCGGCGGGGTTCTCGACCGCCAGCCGGATGCACTCGACGGTGTCGCGGATGTCGAGCATGCCGCGGGTCTGGCCGCCGCCGCCGTAGACGGTGAGCGGCTGGCCGAGCACGGCCTGGATCACGAACCGGTTGAGCACAGTGCCGAAGACGTCGTCGTAGTCGAGCCGGGTCACCAGCCGCGGGTCGCGCACCGACTGCTCGGTCTCGACGCCGTAGACGACCCCCTGGTTGAGGTCGGTGGCGCGCAGGCCCCAGATGCGGGTGGCGAACTCGATGTTGTGGCTGTCGTGCACCTTGGACAGGTGGTAGAACGAGCCCGGCTTCTTCGGGAACAGCACCCGGTCGGTGCGGCCCTTGTGGGTGAGCTCGAGCCAGCCCTCCTCGATGTCGACGTTGGGCGTGCCGTACTCACCCATCGTCCCCAGCTTGACCAAGTGGATCGAGGGGTCGACCTCGGCGATCGCGTAGAGCACGTTGAGGGTGCCCACGACGTTGTTCACCTGGGTGTAGACCGCGTGCTTGCGGTCGATCATGGAGTACGGCGCGGCGCGCTGCTCGGCGTAGTGCACGATCGCGTCGGGGCGGAAGTCGCGGACCGCCTCGACGACCGCCTCGCCGTCCTGGAGGTCGACCACGTAGGTCGGGACCTCGTGGCCGGAGACCTCGCGCCACGCGCGCACCCGGCGCGAGAGCGGCTCGATCGGCGTGAGGCTCTGCACGCCCAGTTCGGAGTCGTACTGGCGGCGCACGAAGTTGTCGAGCGCGCCGACCTCGTGCCCTGCCTCTGAGAGGTACATGACCGTCGGCCAGCCGAGGTAGCCGTCGGCCCCCAGCACGAGTACGCGCATCTCTTCCCTTCCGTCGTCCCCAGCCCGGAGATTGTGTCCTACCTACCTGGGTGCCCGCTGTGCGAAACGCTGGCCGGCCCGTCGGCCGGCCGCTGCTACGGTCGCGCTGTGCCCGACCGGTCCGAGCCGCCGACGCTGAAGGACGTCGCGGCGCGCGCCGGGGTCTCGGTCAAGACGGTGTCGAACGTCGTCAACGGCTACCCGTTCATCTCCTCGGCCACGCGCGAGCGGGTCCAGCAGGCGGTCGACGAGCTGGGCTACCGGCCCAACCTGGCCGCCCGCGGGCTGCGGAGCGGGCGCTCGGGGGTCGTCGCCCTCGCCGTGCCCGAGCTGCGGATGGCCTACTTCGCCGAGCTGGCGCACTTCGTCGTCCAGGCGGCGGCCGCGCGCGGCTGGACGGTCGTCGTCGAGGAGACCGGCGGCTCGGCCGACCGGGAGCGGGCCGCGGCCCTGAGCCGCAGCGGTGCGCTGGTCGACGGGCTGCTCCTCAGCCCCCTGGCGCTCTCCGACGACGAGATCCGGCAGTACGCGACGGAGACCGCCCTCGTGCTGCTCGGCGAGCGCCCGGGTCCGGGGCTCGCCGACCATGTCGCCATCGACAACACCGCGGCCGCCCGCGCGGCCACCGCGCACCTGCTCGACGCCGGACGCGAGCGCGTGGCGGTGGTGGGCGCGCAGAGCGGGCGCAGCAGCCACACGGCCGCCCTGCGGCTCGCGGGCCACCGCGCCGCGCTCGAGGAGCGCGGCCTGCAGGTGCACGACGAGCTGCTCGTCCGTGCCGACGAGTGGCACCGGCAGGACGGCGCCGAGGGCGTGCGCCGGCTGCTCGCCCTCGACCGTCCGCCCGACGCGGTCTTCTGCTTCAACGACCTGCTGGCGCTCGGCGCCCTGCGGGCGCTGCGGGAGGCAGGCGTACGCGTGCCCGACGACGTCGCGGTCGTCGGCTTCGACGACATCGAGGAGAGCCGCTACAGCTCGCCCTCGCTGACGACGGTGTCGCCCGACAAGGCCGGCATCGCGGCCACGGCCGTCGAGATGCTGGCCGACCGGCTCGGGCCGGGCCGTGACGGCCCGGCCCGGTCGGTCTCCGTGGGCCACGAGCTCGTGGTGCGGGAGAGCTCGCTCAGCCCAGCTCCGTGACCGCCACGCCGTGGGCGGCCGCCACCTGCGGGTGCACCACGGCACCGTCGACGACGTTGACGCCGCCGCGCAGGGCCGGGTCGGCCGCCACCGCGTCGCGCCACCCGCGGTCGGCGAGCGCCACCGCGTAGGGCAGCGTCACGTTGGTGAGCGCGTGGGTGGAGGTGTGCGGCACCGCGCCCGGCATGTTGGCCACGCAGTAGAACAGCGAGCCGTGCACGGAGAACACCGGGTCGTCGTGCGTCGTGGGGCGCGTGCCCTCGAAGCACCCGCCCTGGTCGACGGCGATGTCGACGAGCACGGAGCCCGGCAGCATCTGGGCCACCATCGCGTCGGTCACCAGCTTGGGCGCCGCCGCCCCGGGGATCAGGACCGCACCGATCACGAGGTCGGCCGCGACGACCGAGCGCTCGATCTCGTAGGCCGTCGACGCCACCGTGCGCAGCCGGCCCTGGAAGAGCCGGTCGGCCTCGCGCAGGCGCGGCACGTCGCGGTCGACGAGCGTGACCTGCGCGCCCATGCCAGCGGCGATGGTGGCGGCGCTCAGGCCGCTGACGCCGGCACCGAGCACGACCACGTTGGCCGGCCGGACGCCCGGCACGCCGCCCATCAGGACGCCGCGCCCGCCGGGCACCCGCTCGAGGAAGTGCGCCCCGACCTGCGGAGCCATCCGGCCCGCGACCTCGCTCATCGGGGCGAGCAGCGGCAGGGCGCCGTTGGGCAGCTGCACCGTCTCGTAGGCGATGCCGGTGGTGCCCGAGGCGACCAGCGCCTCGGTGCACTCGCGCGACGCCGCCAGGTGCAGGTAGGTGAAGAGCACCTGCCCGCGGCGCATCCTCGGCCACTCCTCGGCGATCGGCTCCTTGACCTTGAGGACCAGCTCGGCCTCGCCCCAGACGTCGTCGGCGGAGTCGAGGATCTTCGCCCCTGCCGACTCGAAGTCGGTGTCGGGGATGGAGGAGCCGGCGCCCGCGTCGCGCTCGACGAAGACCGTGTGGCCGTGGGCCACCAGCTCGTGCACCCCGGCGGGCGTCGCTGCGACGCGGTACTCGTGGCGCTTGACCTCGCGGGGGATCCCGACCTTCACAGCACCTTCTCCTCGGGTACGACGGGACGTGCGGCCCCTGCGAGCGGCGCGGTCGCCGACCCGTCGCGCGCGGCCGGCACGAGCGGTTCGAGCGTCTCGCCGCGGAAGAACGCCGGCGCCCGGCGCTCGTAGACGAGCATCAGCACCACGCCGAGCAGGGCGGAGGCCACCCCCAGCAGGAAGACCCCGCCGACACCGTGGAACGAGGTCTCGCCCGTGTCGGGCTTGATGTCGTCGTAGGCGGTCTTGACGAACGCCGCGAGCAGCATGACCCCGCCGAGGACCGGCAGGATCCCCTTGACCCACAGGTCGCGCGCGCTGCGGCGCAGCTCGTGGCGCAGCTGCCACGCGCACGCGAAGCCCGTCATGCCCAGGTAGAACGCGATGAAGAGGCCGAGGCTGGCGATCGAGTCGGCCAGCACGTCGGTCGAGACCAGCGTGAGCGCGACGTAGAAGAGGATCGAGACGCCACCCATGACGAGCGTGGAGAAGCCGGGCGTCTGGTACCTCGGGTGGATGTCGCCGAAGCGCGCCGGGAAGGCGCGGTAGGCGGCCATGGACAGCGAGGTGCGCGCGGCGGGCAGGATCGTGGTCTGCGTCGACGCAGCCGCCGACGAGAGCACGGCCAGCACGAGGATCTTGCCGCCGGTCGAGCCGAGCACCGAGTTCCCCAGCACCGCGAACACGTCGTCGGCGTTGTCGGGGTTGCCCAGCCCGAGGCCCTCCTGCCCGACGCCGGCGTAGGCCTGCGCCGCGACGGTGATGAGCACGTAGGTCACCAGGAGCAGCACCGTCGACAGGATCGCGGCGCGCCCCGGCGTACGCGTCTTGTCGGCGCTCTCCTCGTTGCACGACACCGCGGTGTCCCAGCCCCAGTAGATGAACACCGCCAGCAGGATCGCTGCGCTGAACGCCGAGAACGACGGGATCTCGAACGGGTTGAACCACGAGAGGGCGGGCTTCACCGACGTGCTGAGCCCGTTGTCGGCGTAGACCTTGACCAGCGCCGTGACCGAGAAGATGAGCAGGGTCACCAGCTCGACCGCGAGCAGCACCACCTGGCTGCGCGCAGACACCTCGATGCCGATGTAGCAGACCCAGGTCATGACGGCGATCCACGCGACGCCCGCCACGGTCGACCAGAACGTGCTGGCGGCCAGGCCGTCCGCGCCGAACAGCAGGAAGCCGTACTCACCGGCGATCTGGGCCAGGTTGGCCATGACCACGACGTCGGCGAGGATCTGCACCCATCCGTTGAACCAGCCCTGCCGCGGGCTGAAAGCGCGCGCGAGCCACTTGAACGACGTGCCGCAGTCGGGGTCGACCGCGTTGAGCTCGCGGTAGGCGATCGCGATGAGCAGCATCGGCACGAACGCCAGCAGCATCACCACCGGCGACTGCAGCCCGACGCCGACCGCGACGAAGCCCAGCGTCGCCGCCAGGCTGTAGCCCGGTGCGGTCGAGGCCACGCCGATGACGACCGACGACAGCAGGCCGAGGGCGCCGGTGCGCAGACCCTTGGACGAGTCCTCCTGCGACGCTGCAGGAGGAGGAGCGGACAGTGCCACGCAGGGCCTCCGTAGGAGATGGGGTGGGGGTCAGTCCTCTGACGACACGAGAGCTAGCTCTCGATGTAGGACATGACGTGCTTGATGCGGGTGTAGTCCTCGAACCCGTAGACCGAGAGGTCCTTGCCGTAGCCCGAGTGCTTGAAGCCGCCGTGCGGCATCTCGGCCACGATCGGGATGTGGGTGTTGATCCACACGCAGCCGAAGTCGAGGCGCTTGGCCATGCGCATGGCGCGGCCGTGGTCCTTGGTCCAGACGCTGGAGGCGAGCCCGTAGCGCGAGGAGTTGGCCCAGCGGACCGCGAGGTCCTCGTCGTCGAAGCGCTGCACGGTGATGACCGGGCCGAACACCTCGTCGGTGACGATCTCGTCGCCCTGCTGCAGCCCCGAGACCACGGTGGGCGCGTAGAAGTAGCCGCGGTCGCCGACGCGCGAGCCGCCCGCGTCGACCGAGGCGTGGTCGGGCAGCCGGTCGAGGAAGCCCGCGACGCGGTCGAGCTGGCTGGCGTTGTTGAGCGGGCCGAACGCGGCGTCGGGGTTCGACGGCGCGCCGGTGACGGTGGCGCGGGCCTGCTCGGCCAGCGCGGCGGTGAAGTCGTCGGCCACGCGCGGCCCGACGATGACCCGGGTGGCGGCGGTGCAGTCCTGCCCGGCGTTGAAGTAGCCGGCCCCGGCGATGCCCTCGGCCGCGGCCTCGATGTCGGCGTCGTCGAAGACGAGCACCGGCGCCTTGCCGCCGAGCTCGAGGTGGACGCGCTTGAGGTCGTCGGCCGCCGAGCGCGCGACCTCCATGCCGGCGCGCACCGAGCCGGTGATCGAGGCCATGGCCGCGGTCTGGTGGGTGACGACCGCGCGCCCGGTGTCGCGGTCGCCGCACACGACGTTGAAGACGCCCGGGGGCAGGAACTCGTTGAGGATCTCGCCGAACACGGCGGTGGTGACCGGCGTCGTGTCGCTGGGCTTGAGCACGACGGCGTTGCCCGCGGCGATGGCCGGCGCCCACTTCCAGACGGCCATCATCATCGGGTAGTTCCAGGGCGTCACCTGCGCGCAGACGCCGACGGGCTCGCGGCGCACGAAGGAGGTGTGGCCCGCCATGTACTCGCCCGCCGAGCGGCCCTCGAGCATGCGCGCCGCGCCCGCGAAGAAGCGGATCTGGTCGACCATGGGAGGGATCTCCTCGTCCATGGTGAGCTGCACCGGCTTGCCGGTGTTCTCGGACTCGAGCGCCACCAGCTCCTCGGCCCGCGCCTCGATGGCGTCGGCGATGCGCAGCAGGGCCAGCTGCCGCTCGGCCGGCGTGGTGTCGCGCCAGACCTCGAAGCCCTCGGCCGCGGCGGCCATCGCCGCGTCGACGTCGGCCGACGAGGACAGCGGCGCCGTGCCGAAGACCTCGCCGGTGCTCGGGTCGAGCAGGTCGGTCGTGCGCCCGTCGGCAGCCGGCTGCTGCTTGCCGCCGATGGTGTTCAGGACCTCGCGTGCCATCCGGACTCCTCCGTGTCTCTCGAGCTCTCAGGGTCTCGCGTGCGATCAGGCATTGGTCGGGAAGCCGAGGTCGATGCCACCGTGGCTCGGGTCGAGCCAGCGGCTGGTGACCACCTTGGCACGCGTGAAGAACTGCACGCCGTCGGTGCCGTGCGCGTGCAGGTCTCCGAAGAGCGAGCTCTTCCAGCCGCCGAAGGAGTAGTAGGCCATGGGCACGGGCACCGGCACGTTGATGCCGATCATGCCGACCTCGACCTCGTGCTGGAAGCGGCGGGCCGCTCCCCCGTCGTTGGTGAAGATGGCGGTGCCGTTGCCGTAGGGGTTGGCGTTGACCAGCGCGAGCGCCTCGTCGTAGGAGCCGACCCGCACGACGGACAGGACGGGACCGAAGATCTCGTCGGTGTAGACGCTCATCGCGGGCTCGACGTGGTCGAGCAGCGTCGGGCCGAGGAAGAAGCCCTCCCCCTCGGCGTCGGTCTCGGGAGTGCGCCCGTCGACGACGACCGTCGCACCGGCCGCCTCGCCGGCGTCGACGTACGAGGCCACCTTGTCGCGGTGCGCACCGGTGATCAGCGGGCCCATGTCGCACGAGCGCCGGCCGTCACCGACGACCAGGCCGGTCGCGCGCTCGGCGATGCGGCGTACGAGCTCGTCGCCCACCGGCTCCACCGCGACCACCGCGCTGACGGCCATGCACCGCTCGCCAGCCGAGCCGAACCCCGCGTTGACGGCGGCGTCGGCCGCGAGGTCGAGGTCGGCGTCGGGCAGCACCACCATGTGGTTCTTCGCTCCGCCGAGCGCCTGCACGCGCTTGCCGTGGGAGGTGGCCGTCTCGTAGACGTAGCGCGCGACCGGCGTCGAGCCGACGAACGAGACCGCCTTGACGTCGGGGTGCTCGAGCAGCCGGTCGACCGCGACCTTGTCGCCCTGCACCACGGTGAAGACGCCGTCGGGCAGCCCGGCCTCGGCCCACAGACGGGCGAGCAGCAGCGAGGCCGAGGGGTCCTTCTCGCTCGGCTTCAGCACGACCGCGTTGCCGGCCGCGATCGCGATGGGGAAGAACCACATCGGGACCATGGCGGGGAAGTTGAAGGGGCTGATGACCGCCACGACCCCGAGGGGCTGGCGCAGCGACGAGACGTCGACGTTGGTCGACGCGCCCTCGGTGAAGCTGCCCTTGAGAAGGTGCGGCATGCCGCACGCGAACTCGACGACCTCGAGACCACGTGAGACCTCCCCGGCCGCGTCGGAGAGGACCTTGCCGTGCTCGGCGGTGATGACGGCCGCGAGCTCGTCGCGGTGCACCGCGAGCAGCTCGCGGAACGCGAAGAGCACGGAGGTGCGCCGGCTGAGCGAGGTCTCGCGCCACTGCGACGCCGCGCGCGACGCGCCGGCGACCGCGAGGTCGACGTCGGCCGCCGAGGCGAAGCACACCGAGCGGGCGACGGCTCCGGTTGCGGGGTCGTAGACGTCGCCGCGCCGGCTCGCGTCGCCCTCGTGGGGCGCGCCGTCGACCCAGTGGGTCACCAGGTCGGGCAGCGCGCCCGCAGGAGGAGCGAGGGTCACAGCAGCGTCCACGCCTCGGTCAGCGTGCTGCGCAGGACCTGCTCGATCTCGTCGAAGTGCGACTGGTCGCAGATGAGCGGCGGGGCCAGCTGCACGACCGGGTCGCCGCGGTCGTCGGCCCGGCAGTAGAGCCCGTTGTCGAACAGCGCCCGCGAGAGGAACCCGCGCAGCAGCCGCTCGGACTCGTCGGCGTCGAAGGTCTGCTTGGTCGCCTTGTCCTTGACGAGCTCGATGCCGTAGAAGTAGCCGTCGCCGCGCACGTCGCCGACGATCGGCAGGTCGGTGAGCTTCTCCAGCGTCGCGCGGAACGCGGCCTCGTTGGCCAGGACGTGGGCGTTGAGGCCCTCGCGGTCGAAGATGTCGAGGTTCTCCATCGCCACGGCGGCCGAGACGGGGTGACCACCGAAGGTGTAGCCGTGGGGGAAGTAGGTCTCGCCCTTGAGGAACGGCTCCATGAGCCGCTCGCTGGCGATCATCGCGCCGATCGGCGAGTAGCCCGAGGTCATGCCCTTCGCGCAGGTGATCATGTCGGGCACGTAGCCGAACTTGTCGCACGCGAAGGTGGTGCCCAGCCGGCCGAACGCGCAGATGACCTCGTCGGAGACCAGCAGGACGTCGTAGGTGTCGCAGATCTCGCGGACCCGCTCGAAGTACCCCGGCGGCGGCGGGAAGCAGCCGCCGCTGTTCTGCACCGGCTCGAGGAAGACCGCCGCCACGGTGTCGGGGCCCTCGAACAGGATCGCCTGCTCGATCTGGTCGGCGGCCCAACGGCCGAAGGCGACCGGGTCGTCGCCGTGCGCCTCTGCGCGGTAGATGTTGGTGTTCGGCACCTTGTGGGCGCCGGGCACCAGGGGCTCGAAGTACTTCTTGGCGTCAGGGATGCCGGTGATGCTCAGGGCGCCGTGCGGCGTGCCGTGGTAGGCCACGGCCCGGCTGATGACCTTGTGCTTCATGGGCTTGCCGGTGAGCTTGAAGTACTGCTTGGCCAGCTTCCACGCGGTCTCGACCGCCTCGCCGCCACCCGTGGTGAAGAAGACCCGGTTGAGGTCCCCCGGAGCGGCGTCGGCGAGCCGCTCCGCCAGCCGGATCGCGTTCGGGTGGGCGTAGCTCCACACCGGGAAGAAGGCGAGCTCCGAGGCCTGCCGCGCGGCGGCCTCGGCCAGCTCGCGGCGGCCGTGGCCGGCCTGCACGACGAACAGCCCCGCCAGCCCGTCGAGGTAGCGCTTCCCGCGCACGTCGTAGATGTAGGCGCCCTCGCCGCGGGCGATGATCGGCACCTCGGAGTCCTGGTAGGTCGACATGCGCGTGAAGTGCATCCACAGGTGGTCGCGCGCCGACGCGGCGAGCGAGGCGGCCTCGCCGGAGGCGGCGTCGGTGGCCGCGCCGTCCTGCGGTGCAGCGGTCAGCTGTTCGCTCACGGTCATGGGGAGGGCCTCCGCAGTGCGGTCGTCCGTGCCGCAGCGGTCGCCGCGGCTCCCCCTTTATGGCAGATCAGGTTGCCGTTGACAAGGGATTCCGTTGCCACGATGCTCCATCGCAACGGTTTCGAGCGCCCGGAGGACTACGCATGCCAGCCCGCAGCCGTGCCGCCGCGCTCGTGGCCGGCGCGGCCCCGGTGCCCTACTGGCTCGACGCCGCTGCTCCGGTCGAGCCCGCACCTCCCCTCGAGCAGGACACCCGCGCCCAGCTGGTCGTCGTGGGCGGCGGCTACGGCGGCCTGTGGACCGCCCTGCTCGCCAAGGAGCGCGACCCCGGCGCCGACGTGCTGCTCGTCGAGGGCGGCCGGGTCGGCGCCGCCGCGTCGGGCCGCAACGGCGGCTTCTGCTCCTCGAGCCTCACTCACGGGCTGCTCAACGGGCTGTCGCGCTGGCCCGACGAGCTCGAGCAGCTCGAGGCGATGGGCCGCGACAACCTCGACGCCATCGAGGCGACGCTGGCCCGGTACGGCATCGACTGCGACTGGCGGCGCACCGGCGACCTGACCGTCGCCGTCGCGCCCTGGCAGCTCGCCGGCCTGGCGGAGACCGCGGAGGCGACAACCCGGGTCGGCGGGAAGCTCGAGCTCCTCGACGCTCCGGCCACGCGCGCCCTGGTCCGCTCACCCACCTACCTCGGCGGACTGCTCGACCGCGACGGCGTCGCGCTGGTCGACCCGGCGCGGCTCGCCCACGGCCTGCTCGACGCCTGCCGGACCCTCGGCGTACGCGTCGCCGAGCACTCCCCCGTGCGCCGGCTGCGCGCCGGGCGCGGCGGCGGCGTCACGCTCTCCACCGACCGCGCCGAGGTCCGGGCCGAGCGGGTGGCGCTGGCCACCAACGCGTACCCCTCGCTGCTGCGGCGCGTGCGCCCGCTGACCGTGCCCGTCTACGACCACGTGCTGGTGACCGAGCCGCTGAGCCCCGAGCAGTGGGAGTCGGTGGGCTGGCGCGGCGGCCAGGGCGTCTCCGACGCGGGCAACCAGTTCCACTACTACCGCCCGACCGCCGACGGGCGCGTCCTGTGGGGCGGCTACGACGCGGTCTACCACTACGGTCGCCGCGTCAGCCCGGCGCACGACCAGCGCCTCGAGACCTCGGTGACGCTGGCCGAGCACTTCGCCCAGACCTTCCCGCAGCTCGCCGACGTGCGGTTCACCCACCGCTGGGGCGGCGCGATCGACGCGTCGACCCGCTTCGCCGCGTTCTTCGGCACGGCGTGCGGAGGCCGAGTGGCCTACTCCGGCGGCTACACCGGGCTCGGCGTCGGCGCCACCCGCTTCGGCGCGCAGGTGGTGCTCGACCTGCTCGAGGGCTCCGACACCGAGCGCACGAGGTTGCAGATGGTGCGCCGGCGGCCGCTGCCCTTCCCGCCCGACCCGGTCGGCTGGGCGGGCATCCAGGCGACGCGCTGGTCGCTGGCGCGCGCCGACTCGCACGACGGGCGCCGCAACCTGTGGCTGCGCGGACTCGACAGCATCGGGATGGGCTTCGACTCGTGACCACCACCTCCCCCTACGCCGGCCTCTCGCTGTGGCACGCGACGCTCGACGACGACTACGCGCCCCGGCCCGCGCTCGCCGGCGACCTCCAGGCCGACGTCGCGATCGTGGGCGCCGGCTTCACCGGCCTCTGGACGGCCTACTACCTCGCCCATGCCGACCCCGGGCTGCGCATCGTGGTGCTGGAGAAGGAGGTCGCCGGCTTCGGCGCCTCCGGGCGCAACGGCGGCTGGTGCAGCGCGCTGTTCCCGGCCTCGTGGTCCACCGTCGCGCGCCGCAGCAGCGCCGAGGCCGCCCGCTCCCTCGCGGCGGCCATGCGCGACACCGTCGACGAGGTCGTGCGCGTGGCGCACGACGAGGGCATCGACGACACCGTGGCCAAGGGCGGCACGGTCGTCGCGGCGCGCACGCCGGTGCAGCTCGAGCGCGCCCGCGAGCACGCGGCCGACGCGCGCACCTGGCACGACGACGTCACCCTGCTCAGCGCCGCCGAGACGCAGGAGCGGGTCACCATGACCGGCGTGCTCGGCGGCACCTGGACGCCCGACTGCGCCGTCGTCCACCCCGCGCGGCTGGTCCGCGGCCTGGCGCGGGCGGTCGAGCGGCTCGGCGTCACGGTCCACGAGCAGACGGAGGTGACGGCGCTGGAGGCGGGCAGCGTACGCACCTCGCGCGGCACCGTGCACGCACGCTTCGTCGTGCGCGCCACGGAGGGGTTCACCGCCCGGCTGGACGGCCACCGGCGCGACATCGCGCCGGTCTACTCCCTCATGGTCGCGACCGAGCCCCTGCCGCAGGCGGTGTGGGAGGAGGTCGGGCTCGCCGGGCGCGAGACGTTCTCCGACTACCGGCACCTGATCATCTACGGCCAGCGCACGGCCGACGGCCGGCTCGCCTTCGGCGGGCGAGGGGCGCCCTACCACTTCGGCTCGGCGGTCCGGCCCGGCTTCGACACCGACGGCGCGACGCACGCCGCGCTCGAGGGCCTGCTCCGCGAGCTGTTCCCGGCCGTGCGCGACGCCGCGGTCACCCACCGGTGGGGCGGCCCCCTCGGCATCCCGCGCGACTGGTACGCGTCGGTCGGCCTCGACCCCGCGACCGGGCTCGGGTGGGCCGGCGGCTACGTCGGAGACGGCGTCGGCACGGCAAACCTCGCCGGCCGCACGCTCGCCGACCTCGTGCTCGGCCGGTCGACGGCGCTCACCCGGCTGCCGTGGGTCGGGCACCGCTCGCCCCGCTGGGAGCCGGAGCCGCTGCGCTGGCTCGGCGTCAACGCCGGGCTGCGCGCCATGACCTTCGCCGACACCGAGGAGCGCCTCACCGGGCGCGCCTCGGTCGCTGCCCGCGTGTTCGGAAGGCTGACCGGCCACTGAGCCGGCGAGGAGGACCCACCCGTGACCGCAGACCCAGCCCGCCCTCCGTCGCGCACCCGCCTCGACGCGATCGACCGGGCGCTGATCGCCGAGCTGCAGACCGACGGCCGCGCGTCCTACGCCGCGCTCGCCAAGGTCGTCGGGCTCTCGGAGGCGGCGGCCCGCCAGCGCGTTCAGCGGCTGCTCGCCGGCGGCGTGATGCAGGTCGTCGCCGTGACCGACCCGCTGACCGTCGACCTCGCCCGCCAGGCCATGATCGGCGTCAAGGCCGACGGCGACACCCGCGAGGTCGCCCGCCTGCTGGCCGAGCTGCCCCAGGTGGACTACGTCGTGCTGTGCGGCGGCACCTTCGACATCCTGTGCGAGGTCACCTGCGAGGACGACGAGCAGCTGCTCACCCTGCTCAACGACTCGATCCGGCTGGTGCCCGGCATCCGCAGCACCGAGACCTTCATCTACCTCAAGCTGGTCAAGCAGACCTACGCCTGGAGCGGGGCGCTCGGCTCGGGCTGAGGGCGTGTGCGCCGGTGCTCCGGCGGGGCAGAGTGGACCCGTGCGCGTACGTCTGCTGCTCGGCACCCCCGAGAGCGAGGCCTGCGACGCCCTCGTGCGCATCGCGCCGCCCGAGCTGGTCGGCCGCACGCCCGACCGGGTCCTGGCCGCGGCCGGCGCCGAGGTGACGGCGCTGTGCCGGGCGCTGCGCCACGACGTCTTCCGCCGCGGCGTGCCCGAGGGCGAGGCCGTCACCACGCCCGGCGGCGACCTGCCGGCGCGCTGGCTCGTGCACGTGGTCGTGCCGGCGTGGTCGGTGCGCGACGAGCGCAGGTGGCTGCTGGCCCGCTGCTACCGCTCGGTGCTCGCGGCGGCCGACGACGTCGGGGCCCGCGAGCTGGTGATGGCGCCGCTCGGCACGCACGCGCCCTACTGGCCGCTCGACGTGCTGGTCGGCACCTGCCTCGGCACCGTGCTCAACACCCCGACGCGCGTGGAGGAGGTACGCCTGGTGCTCGCCAGCGCGTCGGTGCTCGAGCGCTTCGCCGAGGCCCTCGCGCGGCGCTGAGCCGCGCCGCGCGCCTCAGCTCGACGGGCGGCGCGGCAGCGTGTGCTCCTCGTGGTCGAGCTCGCGCTCGAGCACGCGGAGGCTGGCGTCGGGCAGCCGGCCGGCGTCGCGCCAGCGCAGCAGCTCCTCGCGCTGGGCGTCGAGCACCGCGCGCCGGGTGCGCAGCGCCGCGACGTAGCTGTCGGAGACGGGCAGCTCGCCGTCCTCGGCGCTCTCGAGCACCTGCAGCCGCTTGCGGTAGCGCGCGAGCCGCGCGCTCAGCGAGGCGCGGATCGACTCGACCGCCTCCGGCGCGAGCTCCTCCTCGGCGGCGACCCGCTCGAGGCGCGCGAGGCCGGCCTCCACCGAGGCCACCCGCGCCTGGTTGCGCAGCTGCGCCAGGTCGGCGGCGTCGGGCCGCAGCCCTACGGCGTGGACCAGCGCGGTGAAGCTGAGCCCCTGGCCGACCAGCGTCACCAGCACCACGAGGTAGGTGCAGAACAGCAGCAGGTCGCGCTCGTGCATCGGCGAGCCGTCGTCGAGGGCGAGCGGCAGGGTGAAGATCGCCGCCAGGCTGATGACCCCGCGGGTGCCGGCCCAGCTCATGACCACGACCTCGCCGCCGGAGAGCCGTCGGCCGTCACTGGGGCCGCCGCCGAGCTGGGCGTGCAGCGCGCGCGGCAGCAGCTGGGTGAGCACCAGCCACGCCGGGCGCAGCAGGAGCACGACCGCGAGCGTGCCCACCGCCGCCCGGACGACCTCGGAGGTGGAGTAGGCGTCGAGGCCCTCCACGACCGTGGGCACCTGCTGCCCGATGAGCAGGAAGACGAAGCCCTCGAGCAGGAAGTCGACCAGGCGCCACACGGCCGTCGCCTGCAGGCGGCTGGCGCCGGAGGTGAAGCGCGGCGAGTCGTGCCCGACGACCAGGCCGGTCACGACCACGGCGAGGACTCCGGACACGTGGAGCTCCTCGCCGAGCAGGTAGGCGGCGAACGGCACGGCGAGCGAGACGCTGGAGTCGAGGACCGGGTCGTGCAGCAGCGGGCGCACCCGGCGCACGACCAGGGCCACGAACAGCCCGACCGCCAGGCCGCCGGCGGCCGCGACGACGAAGCGCAGCGACGCGTCGCCCATGGAGAAGCTGCCGCTCGTGGCCGCGGTGACCGCCACGGTGAAGGTCGTCAGCGCGGTGGCGTCGTTGAGCAGCCCCTCGCCCTCGATCAGCGTGATCAGCCTGGCCGGGAGCCCGGCGCGGCGCCCGATCGCGAGCGCGGCCACCGGGTCGGGAGGCGACGCGGCCGCGCCGAGCGCCACGGCCGCGGCGAACCCGACCTCGGGCACCAGCGCGTGCACGGCCACGCCGACGAGCAGGGAGGTGGCGAGCACGAGGGCGACCGAGAGGGAGACGACGCTGCGCAGGTTCTCGCGGATGGCGCTGAGCGAGGAGTGCAGCGCCGCGCTGTAGAGCAGGGGAGGCAGGACCAGCGTCAGCACGACCTCGGGGTCGAGCTCGACGTTGGGCCCGGGGAGCAGGCTGTAGACGACGCCGGTGACCGTGAGCAGCACCGCTGCGGGCAGGCGGGCTCGGTCGGCCAGCACCTGCACCGCGACCATGACCGCCAGGGCGGCGATGGTGAAGACCAGCACGTGCAGCACTCGGGCACCCTCCTCCGCCGGGTGCGGGCTGGACCACCGGCGCTAGACGACCACGTGCAGGACACCGTAGGCGAGGGCACCGACGAGCCCCGCCGCCGGAAGGGTCACGACCCAGGCCACGAGGATGCCTCCTGCGATGTTCCAGCGCACCGCCGACAGGCTGCGCGTGGCGCCGACGCCCATCAGCGAGCTGGTCGTCACGTGGGTGGTCGAGACCGGCAGGCCCCAGTGCGACGCGCCGTAGAGCACGGCCGAGGCGACGGTCTGGGCGGCGAAGCCCGAGGTGTTGTCGACCTTGAAGACCTTGCGACCGAGCGTGCGGATGATCCGGTAGCCGCCCGCGTAGGTCCCCAGGCTGAGCGAGAGGGCGCAGGCGAACACCACCCAGAACGGCACCTCGAAGCTCGAGAGGTGCCCGGTGGTGAGCAGCGCGAGCGTGATGACGCCCATGGTCTTCTGCGCGTCCTGCAGGCCGTGGCCGAGCGACATGGCGCCGGCGGCGACGATCTGGCCGTAGCGGAACCAGTGCTTGGCGCGGTGCGGGTTGGCCCGCCGGAACGCCCACATGATCGCCAGCATGAACAGGAAGCCCAGCACCAGGCCGACCACGGGCGAGACCACCATGGGCACGAGCACCTTCTCGCGCACGGCGTGCCAGTGCACCGAGGCGCCGGCCGCCAGCGCCGCCCCCACCAGCCCGCCGATCAGCGCGTGCGAGGACGACGACGGGATGCCGAACCACCAGGTGACCAGGTTCCACGACATCGCGCCGAGCACCGCGGCTGCCACGACGGTCAGGCCCGCCGTCCCGTCGGGCGGGTCGATGACGCCGCCGACGGTGTTGGCGACCGCGGTGGAGATGTGCGCGCCGACGAGGTTCATGACGGCCGCGAGCGCCAGGGCCGTACGCGGTCGCAGCGCCCGCGTCGACACGGTCGTCGCGATCGCGTTGGCCGCGTCGTGGAAGCCGTTGGTGTAGTCGAAGGCCAGTGCGACGACGATGAACAGCACGAGGCCGAGCGTCTCCACGAGCGGTCAGCTCTCCTTGGCGACGATCGTCTGCACCGCGTCGGCGACGTGCTCGAGGGCGTCGGCGGCCCCTTCGAGGATGTCGAGGACCTCCTTGACCTTGAGCACGTGCAGCGCGTCGTAGCCGCCGCGGAAGAGGTCGCCGATCATCTCGCGGTAGAGCTGGTCGGCCTCGTTCTCGAGCCGGTTGACCTCGATCCAGTAGTCCTCCAGCCCCTTCATCGTGCGCAGGCGGGGCATGGCCTGCGAGGTCAGCTCGCTGCCGCGCAGCAGGACGTCGGCGACCGAGGCGGCCTTGGCCGGGAGACCGTCGACGCCGTAGAGGACGACCCGGTCGCCGGCCTCCTCCATCAGGTCGAGCACGTCGTCGAGGCGGCTGGCGAGCCGGTAGATGTCCTCGCGGTCGAACGGCGTCACGAACGTCGTGTTGACCTTGCGCAGGATCGTGTGGGTGATGTCGTCGCCGGCGTGCTCGACCTCGCGCAGCTGCTCGGTGACGCGCAGCCGCTGGTCCGGGGACGCCGCGACGAGCTCGACGACCAGGCGGGCGCCCGCGACGATGTTCTCGCCGGCCGACGCGAACAGGTCGTAGAACTCCGGTTCTTGCGGCCGCAGTCGGAACGCCATCGTCAGGACACCTCTCGTTTCCCTACAGGAGCGACTGACAGAGTGGCAGAAGCGGAGCCACCTGCGTCGCAGGGCACTCGCGGGCAGCCGCCGTCAGGCGAGCGTGCGGCCCTTCGCGTGCCAATCGCGGATGCGGTCGATCCGCTTCTGCACGTGCTCGGCCGAGGCCGTGGAGCTCGGCGGCCCTCCGCAGGTGCGGCGCAGCTCGCCGTGGATGACCCCGTGGGGCTGGCCCGTGCGGTGGTGCCAGGCGGCCACGAGCGCGTTGAGCTCCTTGCGCAGCCCGGCCAGGGCGTCGGCGGCGATGGGGCTCGCCGCGGCGGGCTCGGGCTCGGGCGCCTTCCTGCCCCGGGCGATCTGCTTGGCCTGCCGCTGCTGGAGCAGGACGGAGACCTGGTCCGGCTCGAGGAGCCCGGGCAGCCCGAGGTAGTCCTCCTCCTCCTCGGAGCCGACCTCGGCCTGCATGCCGAACTCGCCGCCGTCGAAGAGCACCCGGTCGAAGGTCGCCTCGGCCTCGAGCGCCTCGAAGGGCAGGGCGTCGACGCCACCGTCGGGCGCGTCGCGCTGCCGGTTGGCCTCGGCCAGCAGGCCGGCCTCGGGGTCGAAGTCGTCCTCCTTGACCGGCCTGTCCAGCGCGTGGTCGCGCTCCAGCTCCATGGCGCCCGCGTGCTCGAGCAGGATGGGAACGGTGGGCAGGAAGACGCTGGCCATCTCGCCCCGGCGCCGGGCGCGGACGAACCGGCCGACCGCCTGGGCGAAGAAGAGCGGCGTGCTCGTGCTGGTGGCGTAGACGCCGACCGCCAGCCGCGGGACGTCGACGCCCTCGCTGACCATGCGCACCGCGACCATCCAGCGGGTGGTGCCGGCCGCGAACTCGGCGATCCGCTTCGAGGCGGTGGGGTCGTCGGACAGCACGACGGTCGCCGGCTCGCCGCTGATCGCGCGCAGCCGGGCCGCGTAGGCCCGTGCCGTGCTGTGGTCGGTGGCGATGACGAGGCCGGCGGCGTCGGGGACGTGGCGGCGTACCTCGCTCAGTCGGCGGTCGGCAGCGGTGAGCACCTGCGGCACCCAGTTGCCGTAGGGGTCGAGCGCAGTGCGCCACGCCTGCGAGGTGAGGTCCTTGGTGAGCGGGTCGGCGCCCAGCGTCGCGGCGACCTCGTCGCCGGCGGAGGTGCGCCAGCGCATCGAGCCGCCGTAGGCGAGGAAGATCACCGGACGCACGACGCCGTCGCGCAGCGCCTCGCCGTAGCCGTAGGAGTAGTCGGCGACCGAGCGGCGCACGCCCGCGGCGTCGCGCTCGTAGGTCACGAACGGGATGGCCGCCGTGTCGCTGCGGAAGGGAGTGCCGGTCAGCGCCAGCCGGCGCCGGGCCGGCTCGAACGCCTCGCGGACCGCGTCGCCCCAGCTCAGCGCGTCGCCGCCGTGGTGGACCTCGTCGAGGATCACGAGCGTCGGCCGGGCCTCGGTGCGGGCCCGGTGGAGCATCGGGGCCATCGCCACCTGGGCGTAGGTGACCGCGACGCCGGTCAGCCCGGCGGCGTGGGCGCCCTGCGAGTTCTTGAACTCGGGGTCGAGCTCGATGCCGACCCGGTGGGCCGCCTCAGCCCACTGCCGCTTCAGGTGCTCGGTCGGCGCCACGACCGTCACGGCGCGGATGACCCCCCGCTGCAGAAGGTCCGTGGCCAGCCGCAGGGCGAACGTGGTCTTGCCGGCGCCAGGCGTCGCGACGGCGAGGAAGTCGCGGGGGTCGCGGGAGTGGTACGCGTCGAGCGCCGCCTGCTGCCACGCGCGCAGCTTCGTGGCGGTTCCCCACGGAGCCCGGCCGGGGTAGGCGGGGGGCAGCGAGGATGCGGCGGTGGTGCTCATATGCGGGGTCGAGGCTAACCCGAGTCGGGTGCTCGACGCGCCGACGCCCCGTGGCGGCGGGCGCGTCGCGGCGGGCGCGGACGGTCAGCAGCGTGAGCCCGGTGAGCGCCAGGGCGCCGCAGTAGGCGGCCGACGCGGCGACCAGCGGCTGGCCCGAGAGCGCCCAGTAGACCGACCAGACGGTGCCGCCCGCCAGCCCCATGGCGTAGGTGCCGCGGGCGACTCCGCCCGCCGACGGCGTACGCACCAGGCGCAGCAGCTGCGGAAGCCCGATCACCAGGCCGTAGGCGGCGCCGGTCGCCGCGAGCAGGTCGGCGCGGCCGAGGGCCGCGGCGCAGACCCACAGGGCCACGAGCACGAGCGCCGCGACGTCGAGGCGACGGGGCGGGCGGTGCTGGGCGCGCGCCCGGTGCGCCAGCACCGTCGAGGTGGCGAAGGTCGTGGTGACCACGTTGCACAGCAGCTGGGCGAGGTCGTGGGCCGCGACGCCGTAGCAGAGCCAGAGGGCGTTGGCACTGGCCCCGGCGCGGATGCCCACCGCGGACAGCCCGCCGGTCTGGCCGCGCACCACGGTCCGCAGCACCTGCGGCACCTGGGCGGTCAGGTTGATCGAGACGCCGACGGTGAGCAGGGCGGGAGCGAGAGCAGGCACGTGCTCCCCGATCGGCCGCAGGGCCGGCGCACGCAGGCGCCCGAGGGCAGACATAGGTCACAGTTCAGTCGAAGGCCGTGCGCGCCGACACCCCTCTGACGCAGACTCGACTGGTCTCCGGCCCGGCGGGCCGGGAGCCCCGCTCCGACGCGAAGGGACAGCCCCGTGCACCTCGCCCTCACCGCTGCCGCGATCTTCGGGATCCTGGCCGCCGTCACCGCCCTCAGCGCGCCGCTCATCGCCTGGGTCGACCGGCGGGCTGGCGACATCACGGCCGACCGCTCCCGCATCAACTCCAGCGTCCAGGTCGTCGTGACCACGGCCGCGTTCGCCACGGCCTACGCGGTCTACCCCGGCTCGGTGTCGCGCACGATGGTGGCCGGCGGCATCGCCGTGCTGTTCGGCATCGCGCTCGGCGGCGAGATCCAGGCCGAGCGGCTGCACCGCGCGTCGTCGTTCTGAGCCTGCGCGGCGAGGGACGTCGCAAGGGTGCTGGCACCACCGCGCACCCGGCTGCCAGCACGCCTGACCGGAGCTCGCCGCGTGCCTAGGTTCCTGGTCATGACGACTCCCCGCACCCGTACCCTGCTCGCTCTCGGCGCCGCCACCCTGCTCGGCGCCCAGCTCGCCGGCGCCACCAGCGCGTCGGCCGCCTCGGTGAAGCCGTGGAAGGCGCCCGAGGTCAGCTACACCAAGGGCAACGTCTTCGCCCACGGCGACTCCGCCGAGGTCCGCGCGAAGTACCGCTGCTCGCCCGGCACCGAGATGACCCACGTGTGGGTGTCGGTCAAGCAGGGGCCCGGCGACCTCACGCAGGAGGGCAGCAGCGCGATCGCCAAGGCCTACTACGACACCAACGTCGCCGGCACCGAGCCGGTGCTCACCTGCGACGGCAAGTGGAAGTTCCTCACCACGACCGTCCTGCGTCACACCGACAAGGACGCGCTGCAGGCGGGCGAGGCCTACGTGCAGTTCTGCCTCTACGCCGGCAGGGGCGAGGTCGTCGAGGGCGCGAGCTACAACCGGATGTCGACCATCAAGCTGGCCTGACCGCCGGGGCTACTCCTTGCCGTCGCCGCCGGGCGGGAGACCGTCGTAGATCTCCTTGCAGGTGGGGCACACGGGGTACCTCTGCGGGTCGCGGCTGGGCACCCACACCTTGCCGCACAGGGCGCGGATCGGCGTGCCCGTGACCATGGCCTCGACGATCTTGTCCTTGGGCGCGTAGTGCGCGAAGCGCTCGTGGTCGCCGTCGTCGGTCGGCACCCTGACGGTGTCGGGCTCCTGCTCGACCAGCGTGCCGATGCCGCCGACTCCGGGCTCGTCAAGACCAGGGACGCTCATGCCACGGATCGTACGCTGCGGCGGGCCTCCCTGCCGACGGCTCGGTCGAGCGCCGGCTCGGCTCAGTTCAGGGTCGGGTCGGCCACCCAGGTCGAGAGCAGCGAGGTCCGCCCGGGCTGCCGGCGCAGGACCGAGCGCCAGAGCTGCTCGGGGTGGGGCGAGAACGGGTCGCCCGGCAGCGCGTCGATGACGATCCACGCGTCGAGGGCGAGCTCGCCCTCGAGCTGGCCGGGCCCCCAGCCCGCGTAGCCGGCGAACACCCGCAGCGCCGCCAGCGACCCGAGCAGCAGCTCGGGCGCGACGTCGAGGTCGACCAGCCCGAGCCCGGCCCGCACGCCGCGCCACCCGGGCGGCTCGGGGTCCTCGGGAGAGGGCACGGTCGCCAGCAGGCCGAGGGCGAGCGCGTTCTCGGGGGCGACCGGCCCGCCGCGGAAGACGGTCGCGGGCTCGCCCACCGCGGAGGCCCAGGCAGGCAGGACCGAGGCGACCTCGATGTCGGTCGGCCGGTTGACGACCACGCCGAGGGCTCCGGACTCGTCGGCGTCGAGCACCAGCACGACGCTCCCGGCGAAGGACGGGTCGCTCAGCGCGGGCGAGGCCAGCAGCAGCCGCCCGGAGAGCTCCTCCTCGACCGGGGTGCCTGGGCGCTCGGGCTCTGTCATGCCCGAGGGATTCCCCGTGTGCGGCTCTCCACCCGCGAGGAGGCGAGCACCCCGAGGCCGACGCCGACCAGGTCGGCCAGCGCGTCCTGCCAGCTGCCGTCGCGGTGCGGCAGGACCGCCGACTGGAGGTACTCGCTGACCCCGGCGTGCACGACGAAGACCCCGACGACCCAGCGCCGCGGCCAGCCGGCCAGCAGCCCGAAGAGCACCGGCAGCCCGAAGATCGTGGCGTGCACGACCTTGTCGAGGTAGGGGATGCCGCCCTCGCTCGGCGCGCTCGGCGCGTAGACGGCGACGAGCTGGGCGGCGAGGGCGACCGCGAAGGCGGGCAGCCAGCGGTGGCGGGTCACCCGGCCACCGCTGCACCGCGTACGGCTGCGGCGACCGCGTCCGCGACGCCGGCGTGGAAGACGCTCGGCACGATGTAGGCGGCGTTGAGCTCGTCGGGACCGACGACCGCGGCGAGGGCGCCGGCAGCGGCGAGCAGCAGCTCGGGCGTCACCTCGCGCGACTGCGCGTCCAGCAGCCCGCGGAAGACGCCGGGGAAGGCGAGGACGTTGTTGATCTGGTTGGGGGCGTCGCTGCGCCCGGTCGCCACGACCTCGGCGTGCTCGGCCGCCTCCTGCGGGTCGATCTCGGGGTCGGGGTTCGCCAGCGCGAAGACCACCGAGCGCGGCGCCATCGTCGCGACGTCGGCGCCGGTGATGATGCCCGGCGCGGAGACGCCGATGAAGACGTCGGCGTCGCGCAGGGCGCCGTGCAGGTCGCCGGAGTAGCCACGCGGGTTGGTGCGCCGCCCGATCGCGCAGAGCCGCTCGTCGGTGTCGGGCCGGTCGGCGTGCAGGGCGCCGTGCTCGTCGCAGACCACGACGTCGCGCGCGCCGGCGGCCACCAGCAGGTCGAGGATGGCCGTGCCCGCCGCGCCCGCACCGGCCATGACGATGCGCACGTCGGACAGCTCCTTCTCCACCACCCGCAGGGCGTTGGTCAGCGCCGCGAGCACGACGATCGCGGTGCCGTGCTGGTCGTCGTGGAAGACGGGGATGTCGAGCCGCTCGCGCAGCCGCGCCTCGACCTCGAAGCAGCGCGGTGCGGAGATGTCCTCGAGGTTGATGCCGGCGAAGACCGGCGCGATGCGCACGACCGTCTCGACGATCTCGTCGACGTCCTGGGTGTCGAGGCAGATCGGGAACGCGTCGATGCCGGCGAACCGCTTGAACAGCGCGGCCTTGCCCTCCATCACCGGCATCGCCGGCAGCGGCCCCAGGTTGCCCAGCCCGAGCACTGCTGAGCCGTCGGTCACGACCGCCACGGTGTTGCGCTTGATGGTCAGGCGCCGCGCGTCGTCGGGGTTCGCCGCGATCGCCAGGCAGACCCGCGCGACGCCGGGCGTGTAGACCATCGAGAGGTCGTCGCGGTTGCGGATCGGCACCTTGCTCGTGACCTCGATCTTGCCGCCGAGATGGAGGAGGAACGTACGGTCGCTGACCTTCCCGATCGCGACGTCGGGCAGCGTACGCAGCGCCTCCACCAGCTCGCCCGCGTGCTCCGAGGAGCGCGCCGCCATCGTCACGTCGATCTGCACGCGCTGCGGCCCGGAGGCCGTGACGTCCAGGGCGGTGACGATGCCGCCTGCCTGCTCGACCGCCGCCGTCAGCCGGCTCACCGAGCCGCCGGCCGCCGGGATGTCGAGGCGGACGGTGATCGAGTAGGACACGCTCGGCAGGACGGTCATGGAGACGCATGCTGCCACTTCCGTGCGCCTGGGTAGGGCAAGCGGTGTGCAGACCTTCGTGCCGTACCCCGGCTTCGTCGACAGCGCCCGGATCCTGGACGACCGGAGGCTCGGCAAGCAGCGCGTGGAGACGTTCCAGATCCTGCGGGCGCTGACCTGGCCGACCTACGCGTGGAAGAACCACCCGGCGACCCGGATGTGGCGCGGGTTCGTGCCCGCGCTGGTCTGCTACGGGCTGGCGTGCATCGACGCGTGGGAGCGGCGGGGGCGGCTCGACGCGACCCGGTCCTCCCTGCTCGAGTTTACCGGCGGCGTCGTGCCCGAGTGGTCGCAGCTGCGGGCGACCGGCCAGCTCCCGCCCTGGCTCGGGCACAGCCCCGTGCACATCAGCCACCAGTCGGCGCTGGTGCGCAAGGACCCCGAGTTCTACCGCCCGTTCTTCCCCGACGTGCCCGACGACCTGCCCTACCTGTGGCCCTCGCCGTCGTTCCCCCGCTGGCCGGTGCGCCGCCCCGCGCTCGAGGCGCTGCCCGAGGAGGAGGCGCTGGCGATGCTGGGCTTCACCGAGATGCGGCCTTGGCAGCGCGCGGCGGTGGACGCGGCGCTCGCGGGCTCGGACGCGGTCGTGCCCGTGCCGCCCGGCCAGGGCGCGACCTCCGCCGGGCTGCTGGCGGCCATGGTGACCCTGGGCCGCACGCTGTGGGTCGCGCCCGGGCCCGCGCTTCCCGAGCACCCCGGCGAGCACGAGGAGCAGCGGCCCGCCGCACCGGCGTCCAAGCTCTCGACCTCGGTCGCGCGCGCCCCGTCGGCGGCCGACCTCGCCGCGATGGAGGACGAGGGGCGCGCCGACCCCGAGTTCCGCTTCGTCCGCCCCGGCGACCTCGCCTCCGCGTGGACCGCGGACACCGGCCTGGTGGTCGTCGAGGGCGAGGACGTCGACCCCGGCCCCCTCCCCCGCCGCGTACCCCTCCTCCGCCTGGTCCCGGACGTTGAGGCGACCCCGGCCCGACGTTGATCGCCCTAGCCGATCAACCTCGTGCGAGACCCATGCAAGTTGCTCGGCCTGGCACGAGTTTGATCGGCCTAGCCGATCAACATCGGCGTCAGCGTCCGGGAGCGTCCAGCGTGAACCAGACGACCTTGCCGTCGGGGAGGGGGCGGGCGCCCCAGTCGCGGGAGAGGGCCTGCACGAGGGCGAGGCCGCGGCCGCCCTCGTCGTCGAGCGTCGCGTGGCGCAGCCGGGGCAGCCGGGTGTCGTGGTCGCGGACCTCGACGTGCACGGCCCGCTCGGCCCGCCGGACCAGCAGCCCGACGTCGCCGCGGGCGTAGCGGATCGCGTTGGTGACGACCTCGCTCACCAGCAGCTGGCCGGCCAGGGCGACCGGGTCGCCGGCCAGTCCCCACCGCTCCAGCGCCGACACGAACAGCGCCCGCGCCGGGCTGACGGCGGCCGGGTCGGGCGGCAGGTCCACCGTCATGACGTGCCCGGCCGCGTCGCTCGCGGCGCGGACCAGCAGCAGCGCCACGTCGTCGGGGTGGCCCGGCGCGTGCGGGACGCCCGCGGCCACCGCGAGGTCGCAGAGCTTCTCCAGGTCGTCCCACGAGTGGGTCTCGAGCGCGTCGACGAGCCCGGCGATGCCGGCGTCCACGTCGCGCCCGGGCGCCTCGACCAGCCCGTCGGTGTAGAGCGCGAGACCGCTGCCGTGCGGCATGGCGATCTCGACCTCCTCGTAGCCGAGGTCGGCCCGCACGCCCAGCGGCACCCCGACCGGCAGTCCGCCGTCGACGGAGAGCACGCGCGCCTTGCCGTCGGGCCCGACCATCACCGGCGGCACGTGCCCGGCGCTCGCCACGGTCAGCACCTCGCGCGCCGGGTCGAAGACCGCGTAGACGCAGGTCACGAGCTGCCCGTCGGCCAGCCCCGAGACCGCGAGGTCGAGCGAGCGCAGCACCTCGGAGGGCGGCGGGTCCTGGTAGGCCAGCACGCGTACGGCCGTGCGCACCTGCCCCATGACGGCGGCGGCACGCAACCCCCGGCCCATGACGTCGCCGACGACGATCGCGGTGCGCCCGCTCGGCAGCGGGAAGACGTCGGCCCAGTCGCCGCCGACCTTGGTGCCCTTCGCGCCCGGCAGGTAGCGCCACGCGACCTGCAGCCCCTCGACGTCGCCGAGCCCCTCGGGCAGCAGGCTGCGCTGGAGCGCCACTGCCGCCGAGCGCTGCTGCTCGTAGGACAGCGCGTTGGCCATCGCCACCGCGGCGCGGCTGACGAGGTCGCGCGCGAGCGCCGCCTCGGCGTCGCCGTAGGTCCGCCCGCTGCCCGCGAACAGCAGCGTGCTCACGCCGATGACCTGGCCGCCGACGCTCATCGGCAGCACGAGCACGCTGCGCAGGCCGGGTACGTGGGGGAACGTCGCGCTGTCGGGCTCGGCGTCGCGCACCAGCAGCGCCTGGCCCTGCTCGACCGCGCGCCGGGCCGGGTGGCCCGCCGGGTAGTCGGCCGGCTCTCCCACGGTGCGCGGCACCACGTGCCCGAAGCGCGGCGTGCCTGCGTGCCGCGCCGCGCGCCGGCGCAGCCGCCCGGTGTCGTCGACGACGTCGACCATGACGTGGTCGGCGAGCGCCGGCACGGCGAGCCGGCAGAGCAGGTCGAGCACCGCGTCCGGCTCGAGGGTGCTCGCCAGCTTCTCGCCGGCCTCGCCGATGAAGGCGAGCCGCTGGGCGGCGGACGCCCGGTCGAGCTCGGCCTGCCGCTGGTCGGTGACGTCGCGGACGACGGCGCCGACGCCCACGGGCTGCCCGCCGTGCTCGAGGCGGAAGAACGAGTGCAGCCACGTACGCTGCGCCTCCGCCGCGGGCGTCGTGCCGCGGACCTCGATGTCGGGAGCCGGCTCGCCGGTCTCGAAGACCCGAGCGACCACGCGGTCGACGTCGCTGCGCAGGCCGGGCAGCAGCTCGGCGCTGCGGTGGCCGCGGTGCTCGGAGTCGCTGAGCCCGTCCATCGCCTCGAGCGCGCGGTTGACGCGGGTGTAGTGCCCGGCCTGGTCGTAGACCGCCAGCCCCACGGGCGCCTCGCGGAACAGCGCGTCGAGCAGGGCGGTGTCGCGCCGGGCGGCCTGACGGCGCGAGGTGTCCTCGATCACCGCGACCGCTCCGAGCGGCCCGCCCTCGCCGTCGGTCAGGGGCGTGCCCTTCCACGACAGCGAGCGCCACGAGCCGTCACCGAGGCGCACGCGCGTCTCGCGGGCGACCGGCTCGCCGCCGAGCAGGCGGGCGACCTCGCTTACGAGCTCGGCGTCCTGGTCGGCCAGGATGCTGCGGCCCTGCCAGGCCGGCGGCAGCCGGAGCAGCTGCTCGGCCAGCCCGTTGCACGCCACGATGCCCGCGTCGGCGTCGAGCACGACCGTCGCCACCGGGACCGCGTCAAGCACCACCGACAGGAGCTCCGGTGACCCCCAGGGCAGAGTCACCTGCGCCACGCTACCGCCCCCGTCGTCGCGCGGACGGGTGCCGGTCACCCCGGCGGCAGGCTCGGGGGTGCGGGCGGCGGCGGCGGCGGGAGCGCGCCGGGGTCGGGCGAGGGCTCGAGGGGCGGGGGCGGCAGCTCGCCCGGGTCGTCGGGGAGCAGCGGACCGGGGTCGTCGGGCACCGGTTCGGTGGGGTCCAGCGGCGGCGGCTCGACCGGCAGCCCGCCCGGCTCCACCGGCAGCGTCTCGGGCGGCAGCGTGGTCACCTCAGGCCGCCACGGCGTAGGCGCGCCGGGGCACCAGCGCACCGCGCGGGCCCACCAGGGTCAGGCTGATGACGAACAGGGCGCCCGCGACGATCGCGTCGAGCCAGTAGTGGTTGGCGGTGACCACGACCACCGCGACCGTGACCGCCGGGTGGAGCACGGCGAGCCAGCGCCAGCGGCTGCGCAGGCTCACGACGACGGCGGCCGCGACCACCAGCGCCCAGCCGACGTGCAGCGAGGGCATCGCGGCGTACTGGTTGGCGAGCATCCCGCCGACGCCGGAGTAGACCGACTCGTCCGAGGCGGCTGCCGTGTCGATGAACCCCGGCATCATCCGCGGCGGCGCCAGCGGCAGCACGACGTGCAGGACCAGCGCGGTCAGGGTCAGCAGCGCCATGACCCGGCGCACCCACGCGTAGTGGTGGCGGGCGCGGAACCAGAGCACCAGCAGCATGAGCGTCGCTGCCGGGAAGTGGACGTAGGCGTAGTAGCGGTTGGCCAGGTCGACGAGCGAGGGCACGTCGTAGGCGACGCTCTGCGTCCACGCCTCCCTCGGCAGGCGCAACACGTGCTCGAGCGAGAGGACGGCCTGAGCGTTGGAGAACGCACGGGCGGTCTCGTCGGCGCTGATCAGGCGGCCCAGCTTGTAGGCGAGCAGCAGCACGGCGACGATGGCGATCTCGCGGGCGCCGGCGGGCACCCGGCGGCCGACCGCCTTCACCGCTCCGGCTACTGCCTCCACCGCCGCTCCCTCCGCCAGGTCCGACGCGGACTCCGTGTCCACGCCGACGATCTCCTGGCTGCGCCTCCGGCGTCATCCTCCCGCCGGAGGATCCGCCTCACCGCGAGGGAGGAGAACAGGCTCGTGCTTGATCAGGGTGCCACGTCAGGGGTGCCCTGAGCGAGCACATATGCCGTCCTGTCGCCCGAACGCGCAGATCAGCGCCCGGTGTGGGGCATCAGCGCGTCGGCGGGGATGACCCCGAGCCGGCCCTTCTGGTAGTCCTCGACCGCCTGGGCGAGCTCGGCGCGGGTGTTCATGACGAACGGGCCGTAGGTCGCGATCGGCTCGCGGATGGGCGCGCCGCCGAGCAGCAGCACCTCGAGCGCCGGGTGGCGGGAGTCCTGCACGCGGTCGGCGCGCACGCGCAAGAAGTCGCCCTCGCCGAGCAGCGCGAGCTGACCGGTACGCAGCGGCTGGCCGCCGCTGCCCACCGTGCCGTCGCCCGCGAGCACGTAGACCAGACCGTTGAACCCGGTCGGCCACGGCAGCGCCAGCTCGGCGCCGGGCACGACGGTGGCATGGACGACCGCGATGGGCGTGTGCGTGGAGCCGGGGCCGCGCACGCCGGCCACCTCGCCGGCGATCACCCGGACCAGCGCCCCGCCGTCAGGGGTGGCGGTGAGCGCCACCTGGCCACCCTCGAGGTTCTGGTAGGCCGGCGGGCGCATCTTGTCCTTGGCCGGCAGGTTGACCCAGAGCTGGACGCCGTGGAAGAGCCCGCCCTTGACGACCAGCTCCTCGGGCGGGGTCTCGATGTGCAGGATGCCGCCGCCGGCCGTCATCCACTGCGTCGCGCCGTCGCTGATCACGCCGCCGCCGCCGTGCGAGTCCTGGTGCAGGAACGTGCCGTCGAGGATGTAGGTGACCGTCTCGAACCCGCGGTGCGGGTGCCAGGGCGTGCCCTTGGGCTCGTAGGGCGCGTACTCCACCTCGCCCATCTGGTCCATGTGGATGAACGGGTCGAGGTCGCGCAGGTCGACGCCCGCGAAGGCGCGCCGGACGGGGAACCCCTCCCCCTCGTAGCCCTGCGGCGCGGTCGTGACCGAGCGGACTGCACGCTCGCGGGAGCCGGCGCCCGGGGCCTCGAGGCGCGGGAGGGTCAGCGGGTCTGCTGTGACGGCGGGCACGGGTGCTCCAAGGGGCGCGACGGAAGAACTGGTTGTACGTTCAACAGTAGACCCGGTCGCATGCTTCCGCACCTCCCGGGGAACACCAGCAGTGCCTCATCTTGTTGAGGGTTCAACTGTCCGAACGGAGCGAGAGCCACCCCATGACCGTGCACGACCTGCCCAGCGACGTCCGCACCGCCAGCACCGACACCGACCCGCTGCTCCACCCGCTGCTCGCCGAGCGCCGCAGCCCGCGCGCCTTCGACCCCGCCCACGAGGTCGACGAGGCCGCCTTGCGCAGCCTGCTCGAGGCCGCCCGCTGGGCGCCGAGCGCGGTGAACCGGCAGCCGTGGCGCTACCTCGTGGGCCGCCGCGGCGACGACACCTTCGCCACCGTCTTCGACACCCTGGCGCCGGGCAACCAGCTCTGGGCCGGCCGCTCCTCCGCCCTGGTCGTCGGGCTCGCCCGCTCGCTCGACGACGCCGGCGAGCCGGTGCCGCACGCGCCCTTCGAGCTCGGGCTCTCCGTCGCGCAGCTCACCGTGCAGGCCCACGCCCTCGGGCTGCACGTGCACCAGATGGCCGGCTTCGACGCGGCCGCCCTGGCGCAGCGCTTCGAGGTGCCGGCCGGCTGGGCGCCGATGATCGTGCTGGCCGTCGGGCTGCTCGGCGACCCCGACGACCTCCCCGAGCACCTGCGCGCCCGCGAGCTCGCCCCGCGCGACCGCTTCCCGCTGCAGGAGATCGCCTTCGCCGGCAGCTGGGGCGAGCCCGCGGTGGCATAGCCGTCGACCGGCACCGACGAGCTCGGCGCGCTCAGGCCCAGGCGGCCCGCAGCGCGTCGAGCTCGTCGGCCTCCAGCTCCAGCGCGAGCGCCGGCAGGATGTCCTCGAGCTGCTCGACCGTCCGCGCGCTCGCGATGGGCGCCGTGACCGTCGGCTGCTGGCGCAGCCACGCCAGCGCGACCGCGGCCGGCGCCACCGAGTGCGCGGCGGCCAGCTCGTCGAGCACGGAGAGCAGGCGCGGGGCACGCGGGTCGTCCAGGTAGCCCGCCACCCGGTCGAGGCGCGCGCTCGCCACCGTGGTGCCGGCGCGGTACTTGCCGGTGAGGAAGCCGGCCGCCAGCCCGAAGAACGGGAAGCTCGCGAGACCCTGCTCGGCCGCCACCGGCGCGATGTCGCGCTCGTAGTCCTCGCGGTGGACCAGGTTGTACCAGTCCTGCGTCGCGACGTACGCCGTGAGCCCGTCGCGCCGGCTGACCTCCAGCGACTCGCGCAGCCGCTCGGGCGAGAAGTTCGAGGCGGCCACCGCGCGGACCTTGCCGGCGCGTACGAGTGCGTCGAACGCCCCGAGCGTCTCCTCGAGCGGCACCGAGGGGTCGTCCTCGTGGGCGTAGTAGAGGTCGATGTAGTCGGTCTGCAGCCGCCGCAGCGAGTCCTCGGCGGCGCGGGCGATGGTCGCGGCCGAGAGTCCCCGCGCGCTCGGCAGCTTGGCGACCTTCGTGGCGACGACGACGCGGTCGCGCCCGCCCCGCGAGCGCAGCCAGTTCCCGATCACCGTCTCGGACTCGCCGCCGACGTGCCCCGGCGCCCAGTGGCTGTAGGCGTCGGCGGTGTCGACGAAGGTGCCGCCGGCCGCCGCGAAGGCGTCGAGGACGGCGAAGGAGTCGGCCTCGTCGGCCGTCCAGCCGAAGACGTTGCCGCCCAGGCAGAGTGCGGAGAGCTCGACCGAGGTTCCGGGCAGCGTCGTCACGCGCGACTGCCCTTCTCGCCCTGGCCGGGGTCGGCGTCGGCGGGCGGGGTGTTGGGGCTCAGCGTCATCCACAGCAGGAAGAGCCCGCCGACCACGAGCATGGCGATGCCGGCCCACAGGTTGATGTCGATGCCCTGCGCCTTCTTCTTGGCGCCACCGCCGTCGAAGATGCCGGCGGCGGTGACCAGCACGCCGTAGACGACGAACAGGCCTCCGATGATCCGTCGGACGTCGAACAGCCGGGCGGCCGTGCTGGCCTCGGCCGACGACTCGTCCGTCGTGGTGTCTTCAGGCATCAGGAGCTCCAAGTGGTGCGGCGGGTTCTGCGAGCGGTGGCGGGGCGGCTTGTCACAGGAACGGGATGTAGAGGGCGACGGCGAGCACGAGGGCTGCGGCACCGAGGACCACCGGAGAGCGGTACCACGTCTGGTCGCCCACGACGAGGTCGCTCGCGGCCTCACGGGTGCCGGCGCCGTACGTCAGGCCCACCAGCTCCTCGGCCGGCTTGGGCTTGGTCACCAGGCTCACGACGACGGAGACGACCGCGTCGACGACGAACGCGCTGCCCGCACCGTAGAACGACTCCTCGAGGTCGGACTTGAAGTCGAAGATGCCCCAGAACTTGTAGCCGAGGTAGACGAACAGGCCGGCGATCGTGCCGCTGAGCAGTCCGGCGAAGCCCGCCTTCGGGGTCATCCGCTTCCAGAACATGCCGATGATGAAGGTCGCGAACAGCGGCGAGTTGAAGACCGAGAACAGCGCCTGCAGGTAGTTCATGATGTTGCTGAAGCCTGACGCGATGAACGCGGTGCCGATGCCGATGAGCACGCCGACCGCTGTGACGACACGCCCCACCTTGAGGTAGTACTCGTCGTCGCGGTCCTTGGCGACGTACTGCTGCCAGATGTCGTAGGTGAAGACGGTGTTGAAGCTCGACACGTTGGCGGCCATGCCGGCCATGAACGCGGCCAGCAGGCCGGTGACCGCGACGCCCAGGATGCCGGTGGGCAGGTAGCGCTCGATGAGGTACGGGATGGCGTTGTTGTAGCCGCCGTCGGGGGTGTCGCCCAGCTTCGGGACGACGACCAGGGCGATGAGCCCCGGGATGACGGTCAGCGCAGGGATGAACAGCTTGGGGAACGCGCCGATGAGCGGGGTACGCCGTGCGGCGCTGCTGTTGCGCGCCGAGAGCGCGCGCTGGACCTCGGCGAAGTTGGTCGTCCAGTAGCCGAAGGACAGGACGAACCCGAGGCCGAAGACGATGCCGATCCAGTTGGCGCCGATCGAGTTGGTGACGTGGCCGACGCCAGTGCCCTGCCACGCGTGCAGGTGGGCGTCGCCGCCGCCCTTCGCACCGCGGACGCGGTCCTCGAGCCCGCCCCAGCCGCCCATCTCCTTCAGGCCGAGGACGACGACGGGGATGAGGCCGGCGAGGATCACGAAGAACTGCAGCACCTCGTTGTAGATCGCGGACGACAGGCCGCCGAGGGTGATGTAGGCGAGGACGAACAGCGCAGCGATGACGATCGAGAACCACAGCTGCCAGCCGAGCATGGCCCGCATGACGATGGCCAGCGCGTAGAGGTTGACGCCGGCGATCAGCACGGCCGAGAGCGCGAAGATGATCGAGTTGAGCAGGTGCGTCGAGTCGTTGAAGCGCAGCCGCAGGAACTCCGGGACGCTGCGGACCTTGGCTCCGTAGTAGAACGGCATCATCACGATGCCGAGGAAGACCATCGCCGGGATGGCCCCGACCCAGTAGTAGTGGACGGTCGCGACACCGTACTGCGCGCCGTTGGCCGCCATGCCGAGGATCTCGGTCGCGCCGAGGTTCGCGGCGATGAAGGCGAGGCCCGTCACCCACGCGGGCAGGGCGCGCCCGGAGAGCAGGAAGTCCAGGCTCGTCTTGATGCTCCTTCGAGCGGCGAACCCGATCCCCAGCACGCACAGGAAGTAGATCCCGAGGATGACGTAGTCGAGGAAGCCCATGTCGAGCCGGAGGGAGTTCACGCATCCCGTGATCTCCACTGCCGATCTTGTCCAAACGCGCGAGGTCCCGCGGCGCCCTGCGCGTCGCCCCTACGATGCAACGCGACAGACCTGGAGGCTGCGGATGCAGGACCGTCTCGGGCTGCTCGGCGATCGCTCGACGTGGCCGGCCGGGCTGGCGAGCGGCGTCGACACGGTGCTCGGCGCCGCCGTGCCGATGGCGCTCGTGGTCGGCGAGGACGCCGTCCTCGTCTACAACGACGCCTACGCCTCGATCCTCGGCACCAAGCACCCTGACGCGTTCGGCCGCCCGGCGGCGGAGGTGTTCCCCGAGAACTGGCACCTGCCCGGCCACTGGGACCTCGTCTGGCAGGTGATGAAGACCGGCGAGGGCGTCCACGACCCCGACACCGTGCTGCCCGTGCGCCGTCGCGGTCCCGACGCCCCGGCCGAGCTGGTGCGCTTCTCCCGCTCCTACGCCGCCCTGCGCGGGGAGGACGGCCGGGTCCTGGGCGTGCTCTCCGTCGTCATCGAGATCACCGGCTCGGCCCGCACGCTGCGCCAGGTGGCCGACCTCGCCGCCCGGCTCTCCTCGGCGCTGAGCGTGGACGACGTCGCCCGCGAGGTGCTGCGCTACGCGGTCGAGGACGTGGGCGCGCACCACGCGCGGGTCGTGCTGCTCGAGGGCGGCGCTCTGCGCATGACCAGGCGCGCCGCGCTCGACGTGCAGGACGAGAGCACCGAGCGGCTGCCGCTGCTCTGGACCCGGCTGCGCGCCGACGCCGCCCTGCCCTCGGTGCAGGTGGCGCGCGAGGGGGCGCCGCTGTGGCTCGGCGCCGACGCGCTCGAGCACTACAACAGCCTGCAGGACGAGCGGCTCGGGCGGCCGCTGCGCGCGGTCGGCAGCGTGCCGCTGCCGATCCTCGGGCAGTACGGCGCGCTGTCGCTCGGGTGGGAGGACGAGCGCGACTTCAGCACCGAGGACATGGCGGCGCTGCGTACGGTGGGGAGCCTGGTCGGCCAGGCGCTCGGCCGAGCGCAGCGCTTCGACGAGCAGCGCGGCAACGCCGAGCTGCTGCAGCGCAGCATGCTCCCGGCCGAGATGCCCCAGGTGGCCGGTGTGAGCATCGGCGCGCGCTACGTGCCGAGCGCTCCGGGCATGAGCGCGGGCGGCGACTTCTACGACGCCTTCACGAGCTCGGACGGCCGGCTGGTGCTGGCGATCGGCGACGTCGTCGGGCACGGCGTCATGGCCGCGACGATCATGGGCCAGGTGCGGGCCGGCCTGCGCGTGCTCGGTCTGCAGGAGCCCGATCCGGCGGCCGTGCTCGGGGCGCTCGACCCCTTCGTCTCGAGCCTCGGTCCCGAGGTGTTCGTGACCGCGCTCGTCGCGGTGCTCGACCCGCTCACAGGCCTGCTGCAGGTCGCGACCGCCGGGCACCCGCCGCCGCTGCTGCGACGGCTGTCGGGACCGCCCGGCGGCACCTTCGTCGAGCTGGAGGCCGGACCACCGGTCGGCGTGCCGGGCGAGCGGCCCGTCACGACGGAGGTGCTCGCGAGCGGCGACCTCCTGCTGCTGTTCACCGACGGGCTGGTCGAGGTGCCCGGCCAGCACCTCGACACCGGGCTCGAGCGGCTGCAGGACACCGTCGCCTCGCTGCACGGCGCGTCCGACCCGCGGCAGGCGTGCACCGTGGTGCTCGAGCGCATGGGCAGCGGCAGCGACGACATCGCGGTCGTGGCCGTCTCGGTCGACGAGGGGTCCCGGCGAGTGGCCCGGCTCGACCTGCCCGCCGAGACCAGCGCGGCCGGCACCGCACGCGCGTGGGCGCGGCGCATGCTCGGCGGCTGGGGCGTCGACGACGACCGCCTCGACGCGGCCCTGCTCTGCACCAGCGAGCTGGTGACCAACGCCTTCCTCCACGCGCGGAGCGGCTGCCTGGTCGAGCTCGACGTCGACGACCACCGGGTGCTCGTGCTGGTCAGCGACCAGGGGATGACGACGCTGCCGGCCGCTCAGGCGGCGGAGCCGGGCAGCGTACGCGGTCGTGGCCTCGCGCTCGTCGAGACCCTGAGCGACGCCTGGGGGAGCGAGCGGACCAGCCGGGGCACGACAGTGTGGTTCGAGATAGGCCTGGACTGAGCCGGTCCTGCTCGGAAGATCGACCGCCCCGTCTGGTTTGCCCGGCACCAGCACGGAGATCTTCCGGGAGGAGGCGCACCCGGTCCGCGCAGGCACGCTCACGCGCCTCCCTGAGGGAGGACTGCGATGACGCTGGACGCCCCTGACCGCCCCGGCAGCACGACCGGGTCGCCTCGCCTGCGCCGGGACGTCGGCGTCGTCGGCCTGCTGTTCGCGAGCGTCGGCTCGATCATCGGGTCGGGCTGGCTGTTCGGGGCCCTGAACGCCGCGCGCGAGGCCGGCCCGGCAGCGGTCATCTCCTGGGCCCTGGGCGGTCTGATGATCCTGACCATCGCCCTCGTCTACGCCGAGCTCGGCACCATGTTCCCGATCTCCGGCGGCGTGGTCCGCTTCCCCCACCTGGCCTTCGGCTCCTTCGCCAGCTACACCGCGGGGTGGATCACGTGGGTCGCGACGGCCACCGTCGCGCCGATCGAGGTCGAGGGCGCGCTGCAGTACGCGACGAAGTACGGCCCCTTCACCGCCAAGCACACCGTCGACGGCGAGATCGTGCACACGCTGACCGGTCTGGGCTACCTGCTGGCCGTCGTCGGCATGGCGGTCTTCGTGGTCATCAACTACTTCGGCATCCGGTGGTTCGCGAAGATCAACAACGTGCTGGTGTGGTGGAAGCTCGGTGTCATCACGCTCGTCGTGGTGGCGTTCCTGTTCACCGCCTTCCACAGCGACAACTTCACCTCCCACTCGTTCCGGCCCGAGGGCTGGCAGGGCGTGTTCACCGCCATCGCGACGTCGGGCATCGTCTTCTCCTACCTCGGGTTCCGGCAGGGCGTCGAGCTGGCGGGCGAGACGAGCAACCCCCGCCGCAACGTACCCATCGCCGTCATCGGCTCGGTGGTCTTGACCGGTCTCATCTACGTCGCCCTGCAGGTCGCCTTCATCGCGGCCGTGAACCCCTCGGACCTCACGAAGTCCGACGGCTGGGCGAAGCTGGAGTTCACCAACGACTTCGGTCCCCTGGCGGCCATCGCCACGCTGATCGGCCTCGGCTGGCTGGCGACGTTGCTCTACATCGATGCGATCGTCTCCCCCGCCGACACAGGGCTCATCTACACCACCGTGACGGCGCGCATCTCCTACGGCGCCGCCAAGAACGGCAACGCACCCGAGTCGCTGGCGTCGACGACGAGCCACGGCGTACCTCTGGTCAGCCTGGTCGTGTCCTTCGTCGTCGGACTGATCGTCTTCCTGCCGTTCCCGAGCTGGCAGCAGCTGGTCGGCTTCATCACCTCGGCGACGGTCCTGTCGTTCGGGTCGGGCCCGCTCGTGCTGTCCGCGCTGCGTCGCCAGCTCCCGGACGCCGAGCGCCCCTTCCGGCTCCCCGCCGGCGACGCGCTGAGCCTGCTCGCGTTCTACTGCTCGAACCTCATCGTGTTCTGGGCCGGCTGGACGACGGACTGGAAGCTGTTCGCCGCGGTGCTGCTGGGCTTCGTGGTCCTCGCGGTCTTCCACCTGCTGGGCAAGGTGAGCGGCGAGATCGAGTGGCGCTCAGGCGCCACGTGGGTCGTCCCGTGGCTGGCCGGCCTGGCCCTGTTGAGCTGGCTCGGCCCCTATGGCGGCGGCCAGGGCACGCTGTCGTTCGGCTGGTCGTTCCCGGTGATCGCCGTCTTCAGCGTGGTCATCTTCGTCCTGGCCGTGTCCGTGCGGCTGGCGCCGGCCGTCGTGCGCGACCACGTCGAGGCCTCGCAGCAGGAGGCCGAGGTTGAGGGCCGCGAGCTGGTGTGACGCGCCGCTGTGCTCGTCAGGTGAAGCGGCGCAGCCGCAGGCTGTTGGTGACGACGAAGACGCTCGAGAGGGCCATGGCGGCGCCGGCGAGCAGCGGGTTGAGCAGCCCGGCGGCGGCGAGCGGGATGGCGGCGACGTTGTAGCCGAACGCCCAGAACAGGTTGCCCTTGATGGTGGCGAGGGTGCGGCGGGCGAGGCGGATGGCGTCGGGCGCGGCGGTCAGGTCACCGCGTACGAGGGTGAGGTCCGACGCCTCGATCGCGACGTCGCTGCCGGTGCCCATCGAGAGCCCGAGGTCGGCCTGGGCGAGCGCCGCGGCGTCGTTGACGCCGTCGCCCACCATGGCGACGACGCGGCCGGCGGCCTGGAGGTCGCGCACGGCTGCGGCCTTGCCCTGCGGCAGCACCTCCGCGACCACGTCGTCGATGCCGACCTGGGCGGCGACCGCCTTCGCGGCTCGCGCGTTGTCGCCGGTCAGCAGCACCGGGCGCAGGCCGAGGGCGCGCAGCCGGCGGACCGCCTCTACGGAGGTCGGCTTCACGGTGTCGGAGACGACGAGGACGCCGCGCACAGCGCCGTCCCAGCCGACCCACACGGGGGTGCGGCCCTGGGCCTCCGCCTCGTCGGCCGCGGCGTGGAGCTCGGCGGGTGCGTGCTGGGCCCACTCCTGCTCGAGCCAGGCCCGCCGGCCGACGACGACGGCGTGCCCGTCGACGACGCCTGAGACGCCGCGGCCAGGTGTGGCTCGGAAGTCCTCCGCCTCCGGCAGAGCAGCCGCATCACGGGCCGCCGTCGCCACGGCGCGGGCGATCGGGTGCTCGGCGGCGTGCTCGAGGGCGCCGGCTCGTCGGAGGACGTCGCCTGGGTCTTCGCCGGGAGCCGCGACGACCTCGGCCAGCGCCATCTCTCCCGTCGTGACGGTGCCGGTCTTGTCGAGCACGACGGTGTCGACGCGGCGGGTGGACTCGAGGACCTCGGGACCCTTGATGAGGATGCCGAGCTGCGGGCCGCGGCCCGTGCCGACCATCAGCGCGGTGGGCGTCGCCAGCCCGAGCGCGCACGGGCAGGCGATGATCAGGACGGCGACGGCAGCGGTGAACGCGGTGGTGGCGGGGTCGCCGTTGACGAGCCAGAAGGCCAGCGTCGCCAGTGCCAGGACGATCACGACGGGCACGAACACGCCGGAGACCCGGTCGGCCAGCCGCTGCACCTGGGCCTTGCCGTTCTGCGCGTCCTCCACGAGCCGCGCCATCTGCGCGAGCTGCGTGTCGGCCCCGACCCGGGTGGCGCGTACGACCAGGCGTCCCCCTGCGTTGACCGTGCCGCCGGTGACGGCGTCACCCGGGCCGACCTCGACCGGGACCGCCTCGCCGGTGACCATCGAGGCGTCGACGGCGGAGGTCCCGCTCGTGACCGTGCCGTCGGTCGCGAGCTTCTCGCCCGGCCGGACGACGAACTCGTCGCCGACGTGCAGTTCGGAGACGGGTACGCGCACCTCTCCCCCGCCGCGCAGCACCGCGACGTCCTTGGCACCCAGGTCGAGCAGCGCGCGCAGGGCCGCACCGGAGCGGCGCTTGGCCCGGGCCTCGGCATAGCGGCCGGCCAGGATGAAGACCGTGACGGCGGAGGCGACCTCGAGGTAGATCTCGTCGCCGCCGCGGTCGCGGCTGGGCAGCAGGGTGAACGGCATCGTCATGCCGGTGCGCCCTGCGTCGCCGACGAACAGCGCCCACAGGCTCCACAGGTAGGCGGCGCTCACGCCTACGGAGACCAGCGTGTCCATGGTTGCGGCGCGGTGGCGCAGGTTGGTCAGCCCGGCGCGGTGGAACGGCCACGCCCCCCAGGTCGCGACGGGTGTGGTCAGGGCGAGGACCACCCACTGCCAGTAGTCGAACTGGAACGCCGGCACCATCGAGAGGACCAGGACGGGCAGGGTGAGGACCGCCGTGGTCGCCAGGCGACGGCGGAGCGGCTGCGACCGGTCCTGGTCGTCGTCCTCGCGGGGCTCTGGCAGGCGCGCGGTGTAGCCGGTGGCGACGACGGTGGCCAGGAGGTCGTCGGTCGCGATGCCGTCGGCGTACTCGACCTTCGCCTTCTCGGTGGCGTAGTTCACCGTCGCGGTCACGCCGTCCATCCGGTTGAGCTTCTTCTCGACCCGGGCGGCGCAGGAGGCGCAGGTCATGCCGCCGATCTCCAGCTCGACGGTGTGCGTGCTGGCCGTGCCCGTCGTCGAGGTGCTCATGCTGGGCTCAGGCTCCGGCGAGCTCGTAGCCCGCCTCGTCGACGGCTTCAGCGACGGCGGCCGCGTCGAGCGGCGCGGTGGAGCGGACGTTGACCGTCGAGGCGGCGCCGGGCACCAGCTCGACGTGCACGTCGGTCACCCCCGGCAGCTTGGTGATCTCCGCGGTAACGGCGCTGACGCAGTGGCCGCAGGTCATGCCGGTGACGGCGTACGCGGTGGTGGTCTCGCTCATGGTCGCTCTCCTTCTGCTCTGCTTCTCAGGACCGGACGAGGCGCGCGATGGCGGCGGAGGCCTCCTGGACCTTGAGCTCCGCCTCGGCGCCGCCCTTGGTGATCGCGTCGGTGACGCAGTGGTGCAGGTGCTCGTCGAGCAGCGCCAGCGCGAACGCCTCGAGCGCCTTGGTCGCGGCGCTGACCTGGGTCAGCACGTCGATGCAGTAGGTGTCGGACTCGACCTGGCGCTGCAGCCCGCGCACCTGCCCCTCGATGCGTCTGAGGCGCTTGAGGTGCGCGTCCTTGGAGCCGGCGTAGCCCGGGGTCGTGTCGCTCACGTGGTCCACGTTACCCCCGGGGGGTATGCCTGGCAAGGGCAGCCTCAACGCACGAAGGCCCGCCCCCTGGTCGGGGACGGGCCTTCGTGGTGGTGCTGCTCGGTGGAGGTGCCGGGAATCGAACCCGGGTCCTTCGCCGTGGTGCCAGGGCTTCTCCGGGTGCATCTCGTGAAGCGATTTTCTCGGCCCCAGCCGGTGCACGAGCACACCTGCTGACGGGCCCAGCCACTGTTCAGTGTCCCGTCAGACCCCGTGACCGGGCTTGACGGTAGAGCTCCCTGGATGATGCAAGGATCCGGAGCGGGAGCATCTCCGGGCTTGCAAGGTCAGCTTCTCTGCTTAGGCAGCGAGAGAGAGCTGAGCCTGGGTGCTGTTTGTATTGGCACCTATTGGTTGCTAGGCATGGTTAACGAGATCATCCCAGCGTCCTCGACCCGCTTCCCCTGACTCGACGAACGAAGTCGAGACCAGTCACCCCCTGTGCAGTTGTTGCGCGGAGTCGAGTCTACCCGGTGCGGCGTGCGCGCGTCAGGTGCGGCGCCTCGGGAGCCGGCCACAGACGTACGAGGCCGTGCGCGGACGGCGAGCCACCGGCGTACCCCTGGGCGCACGCTCGGGGCCCACCCGAGCCAGGCCTACCGAGCTCGTGCCAGGCCGAGCAACGTGCATGGGCCTCGCACGAGGTTGATCGCCCTGGCCGATCACGATCGCCCGGCGGACGAGCCGCAGCAATGGGGCACCAGCCGTACGTGCGTTGTTGCGGCTGGTGCGACGTTGATCAACGTACGTGATCAACGTCCGGCCGAGCCGGGCCCACCAACCTCGTGCCAGGCCGATCGAATTGCATGGGCCTCGCACGAGGTTGATCGCCCTGGCCGATCACGATCGCCCGGCGGACGAGCCGTAGCAAAGGGGCACCAGCCGTACGTGCGTTGCTGCGGCTGGTGCGACGTTGATCAACGTACGTGATCAACGTCCGGCCGGGCCGGGCCCACCAACCTCGTGCCAGGCCGACCGACTTGCATGGGCCTCGCACGAGGTTGATCGCCCTGGCCGATCAACATCGCGGGCCCGGGGCGAGGTTCACCGGTTTGGCCCTACAAAACGGACGAAGCACGCGCCGACACCTCTACTCGTGAGCACTCCCCTGCGCCGTCTGGCCACCACCGCAGTCACCGGCGTCGCGGGGGTGGCTGCGCTCGTCGTGGCGGTCTCCGGGCTGCCCGGAGCGGCGGCAGCGGACGGCACCGGGTCCTACGCCGCGCTGCGGGCCGGCACCGACGCGGCCGTGCAGGTCGTGCGCGACGTCGAGGCGCACGGGCGCAACGCCGAGGGCTACGAGGGCGACGAGGCTCCCGCCGGCGTCGACGTGCACGACCAGGTCAGCACCGACGCCCTCCTGGTCGCGGCCGACGAGGTGCCGGACCCGGGCGCGACCACCGGAATCGGCAGCCGCATCAGCACGGGCTGCTCCGACGACGGCGTGAGCGGCAACCGGGTGCAGGCGGTGTACGTGGTGGCGAGCGACCGCGCCGACCGCTACGACTCGGTCGTCGGCTCGCTGCGGCAGTACGCCGCCGGCGTCGACGCGGTCTTCCTGGCCAGCGCCGCCGAGCACGGTGGGCGCCGCCAGATCCGCTGGGTCCACGACGCCAGCTGCCAGCTCTCGGTCGCCCACGCCGTCGTCGCGCCGAGCGCGACCGCGTCGTTCGCCTCGCTGACCAGCGCGGTCGCGGCGCAGGGCTACAACCGCGGCGACCGCAAGTACCTGCTCTACACCGACGCGACCGTCCTGTGCGGCGTCGCCAACGTCTACACCGACACCACGGCCGCGCAGTCCAACGCCAACAACGGCGGCTACGCGCAGTACGCCCGGGTCGACGCCCCCTGCTGGGCGGCCGGCGACCACAGCGTCGAGGCGCACGAGCTGACCCACACGCTGGGCGCGGTGCTGAGCTTCGCCCCGCACGTGTCGGCGGCCGGCCACTGCACCGACGAGTCCGACGTCATGTGCTACGTCGACGGCCCCGGGGTCGTCATGACCCAGTCGTGCCCGACGAGCCACGAGAAGCTGCTCGACTGCGGCGGCGACGACTACTTCAACACCAACCCCGCCCCCGGCAGCGCGCTCGCGCAGAACTGGAACGCGGCGAACTCCTCGTTCCTCTACGACCCGCCCGCTCCGGTGATCAGCGGCGGGAGCTGGGACGCCGCGAGCGGCACCGTCACGGTCGCCCCGCGAGTCCTCTCGGGCCAGGGCTGGCGCATCGACTGGAGCGGCAGCGGCTGCACGCCGGCGAACGCGCGCACCGAGTCGAGCTCGCCGACGGCTGCCACCGTGCGGGCGACCTGCCCGAGCGGCGGCACCGTCACCGCCACCCTGACCCAGCAGGACGGCCGTGCGGCCGTCGCCACGGTCGCGACCACCGTCACCACCGCCCCCGCGCCGACGAGCCCCGCGCCGACGGCACCGACCGCGCCCACCACCCCGACTGCGCCGGCGCCCACCGCGGCGACCGCGGCCCTCTCGCTGTCGGCCGCGCCGACCAGCGTGAAGGCGGGCGGCAGGGTCACGCTGAGCGGCCGGCTGACGGTCAACGGAGCGGCCGGACCGCGTACGCGCGTCGACCTGCAGCGCAAGGTCGGGTCCTCGTGGGCCCGCGTGGCGACCGCCTGGAGCGGCTCGCTCGGCGTCGTCAGCTTCCCGCAGACGGTCAGCGCCGCCACCGCCTACCGCCTGGTGACCATCGGCACGCCGGCCGCGACCAGCTCGGTCGTCACCGTCGCCGTCACCCCGACCGTCCAGGTCCACGCCTCGGGCCTCAAGGTCCGCGGCACGGTCAAGCCGGTCAAGCGCGGCACGGTCGTGCGGCTCGTACGCGGCACCCGCCTGGTCGCCACCGCGCGCACCGACGCGCGGGGGGCCTTCTCGCTGACCCTCCCGCGCGCCGGGACGAACTACTCGGTCGTGGTCCGCACGGACCGCGCCCCGCGGACCACCACCATCAGCCTCCGGGCTGCAGCACGCCGTTGACCGTGAGGCTGTAGCGCGCCTGCTGCGTCACGGTCTCGGTCGGCTCGTCGTAGGTGACGATGGCCGCGATCGTGTCGACCGTGCGCCCGAACAGCGCCCGGATCTTCCCGCCGCGCAGCGTGCCGGTGAAGCCGTTCTTCAGCTTCATCGCGACCACGTCGACCTTGTCGCCGGTCGAGCTGTAGCCGACGACCTGCACCGTGAACCCGTGGACCGGGACCGGCGAGATCTGGGTCGGCGTCTGCCAACCCGCCAGGCTGCTGCCGTCGGAGACGAGCGTCCCGCCGACCTTGACGTTGTCGACCCACCAGCCGGCGTAGTTGGTGCCGGAGTCGGTCAGGTAGCGGAAGGAGAGCAGCACGCTCTTCCCGGCGTAGGCCGAGAGGTCGAAGGACTCCGACCGCCAGCCGCCGCTGTCGCCGTTGAAGCCAGGGAGGTTGGCCTGGATCACCGGCGTGGTGTCTGTCTGCTCCGAGGTGGTGTCGGCGTTGGACAGCGAGGTGAACGTCTTGCCGCCGTCGGTCGAGACCTGGACGACGGCGAAGTCGTAGCCGTCCTCCATCGACCACCTGGTGTCGAAGCTCAGCGTGGCGTTGTCCGCCGGCACGTCGACCGAGCGGATGATCGCGCGGTCCTGGCTGTCGTCGTGCCCGCTGTAGAGCGCGGCGTCACCCTCGTGCCCCTCTGCGGCGGTATCGACGGTCCACTGCACGGGCACGGCCTCCAGCATCCTCGCGCCGCTGAAGGTGATGTCCTTGACCGCGCTCGCCGGCAGCCACGCGCCGCTGGCGTCGCGCAGGCGTACGTAGTCGGAGCCGTTGGCCGGCGCGCCCGGGGTGTTGTACGCGTACGGCGACTCCCACGAGACCGCCGCGTCGAGCGACGGCGTGGTGTAGCGGCGCTTGAGCGAGCCGTAGGCGCTGCTCGACCCGGACAGCGCCTTGTCCAGGGCGACCATGACCGCCCACTGGTGCAGCACGTCCGTCGCGTCGGCGCCCTTGTGGAACTTCTTCAGGGTGTCGGTGATGCTGGCGAGCCCGTTGAGCGGGTCCTTGTGCAGCGCGCTCATGAACGAGGTGCCGTAGCGGTCATAGAGGAACAGCATGAAGGTGTAGGCCGCGCCGTAGTCGGCGAGGATCTCCTGCGCCCCCTGGTCCTGCCAGTTCGTCAGGCTGTTCTCCGGCCCGCACTGGTCGCGCGGGGTCGGGTTCGCCGGCGTCTGGATGCGGTAGGCGCCGAGGAAGCACTGGACGTGGTTGTCGAAGCCGGTCTGCGTGATCGGCCTGGTCGCGTCGACGTAGCCGACGAGCGTCTGCGCGAAGTCCGACAGGCCCTCGTTGACCCAGCTCGTCTCGTCGCCGTCGACGTAGCTCTCGAGCAGGTGCTGGTACTCGTGGGCGAACGTGCCCTCGTAGAGGTAGGGGCGCGCCGGGGCGCTGGTGCACAGGTTGCCCGGCACCGGGTCGTTCGGCGGGTTGGCCCCGGTGCGGTGCAGCCAGTCGTAGGCGTCGATCGTCATGACGTTGCGCCCGGTGTAGGCGTTGAGCGCCGACGAGAAGAAGCCCGCGATGTAGGTGTTGCCCTGGCTGTTGTTGAAGTCGTAGAACTGGTCGTCTCGCACGTTGTCGACGAGCGTCACGATCTTGTCGCCGGGCCCGGTGAAGTCTCCGGACACCAGAGCGGTCGAGCCGTCGCGCGAGGGCGGCACGCTGAAGGCCGCCGACTCCTTCGGGTACATCCGGTTGTCGAACTGGTCGGCGAGGTACTCCGCCTGCGCTGTCGTGACCTGCGTGCGGTCGTTGCGGCAGTCCCCGGGCAGGAACTGGGTGTCGGTCGAGGGGTCCTCGGCGGGCTGCGTGCCCTTGGCCACCCACACCTCGATGTGGTCGCCGACCGCCATCAGCTCGAAGTTCTTGCGGTAGTAGACGCCCTTGACGTCGTCGAGGGCGAGCCACGACCGGTTCGTGCCGACCGGCACCTCGGCCACCGCGGAGGCCTTGGCGCTCCGGCTCCGCGCAGCAGCACTGGCCGACGAACCGGCTGTGCTCACCGTGACGCGCGTGCCGTCGGGCTCGACCAGCGGCAGCTTGTCGAGCCGCGCGCCGTCGCTGCGCCGGGTGTCGAGGGCTGCTCGTGCTGCTGCAGCCTTGCGGGTGGCCTTCGCCGTCCTGGTCGAGGACGCCGAGGCCGCCGTGGCTGGTGAGGCGAGGGTCGCCGCCGCCAGCGCTGTCACCACCGCTCCCGCGAGGGGGAGGGCTGTCCGGGGAAGTCTCATCCCGGAGTCCTACCGTCCCGGGACAGACCCGCGCAAGAGGTGCGGGCGAAGAATCAGAACGCGTAACGCACGTGCAACCAGGGCGTCTCCTGCTCGACCACCTCGAGCAGCCGGCGCACCCACGTGCCCTTCCAGCCGGTGCGGTAGCGGACGTTCGTCCCGCCGGTCTGCGAGCGCTTGGTCTCCTGGATCTCCGGGCGCCAGAGCAGCTCCTCGGCCTTGGGGTGCCAGCCCAGGTTGACCTCGTGCAGGGCCTCGTTGTGCGTCAGGAAGATCACCTCGGCGGCGAGCTGCTCCTTCGCGCGTGGCCCGGTGCCGGCGTCGAGCTGGCGCAGCAGCGTCCGCCAGTCCTCCAGCCAGCCCTCCTGCACGATGACGGGGCTGAGGTTGACATGCACCTCGTAGCCGGCCTCGACGAAGTCGTCGATCGCCGCGATGCGCTCGGCCACGCTGCTGGTGCGGATGTCGACCAGCTTGCTGGTGGCCTCCGGCATGAGGGAGAAGCGGATCCGCGTGCGGCCCTGCGGGTCCCAGTCGAGCAGGTCGCGGTTGACGTGCTTGGTGGCGAAGCTCGCCTTCGCGGTCGGCAGGCCGGCGAACAGGTCGACCAGGTCGCGCACGTTGTCGCTCACCCGCGCGTCGAGCGAGCAGTCCGAGCTCTCACCGATGTCGTAGACCCATGACGAAGGGTCCACCTGGTCAGGCGTGGTCTTGACGCCCTGGCGGGCGACGTGGCGCGAGAGGTATCGCGTGATCTGCTCGATGTTGGCGAAGACCGTGATCGGGTTGCTGTAGCCCTTGCGCCGGGGCACGTAGCAGTAGGCGCAGGCCATCGCGCAGCCGTTGGCGGTCGAGGGTGCGATGAAGTCGCTCGACCGCCCGTTGGGCCGCGCCGCCAGCGACTTCTTCACGCCGAGCACGAGCGACTCGGTCTTGATCCGCACCCAGCGCGACACGTTGGCCTCGTCGCCGTGCAGCTCGGGGATCTGCCAGTGGCTGGCGACCTCGACGACCTCGGCGTCCGGCCAGCGCGAGAGCACCTGCTGTCCGCGCGGCAGTGCGACCGCGGCGGGCTCGGCGTAGATGCGCCGCACGTCGAGCAGCGAGGTCGTCTCCATCGGCTCCCCAACGTACCCGCCGGTAGCGTTGTCCACATGCCGAGGCCGCGCTACCTGCCCTTCGAGCCGGGGCCGCACCGGCACAAGGTCGGCACGCGCACGCTCGACCCGGCCGCCTGGATCGAGCTCGGGCCGGACACCGACGCCCAGCTCGTCGAGAAGCGCCGGGTCCTCGACGTCCACCACGACGACGCGTTCGCCGTGCTGACCGGTCCACCCGGGCCTGGCGAGGACGCCGTCCGCGCGGCCTCGGCGGAACTGCTCGAGGTGCTGTCGGCGCACCTGGTTGCCACGTTCCCCGACCGGTACGCGGCGGTGCCCCCCGCCGCCGGCCTCCACCCCCTGGAGCTGGCCGCGCGCCTCGTTCCCGAGGACCTCTGCCTGCACCTGCCCGGCGACGACGGCGTCCTGCGGCTGGTGGCCGCCTGCGTCGCGTTCCCCTCGCGGTGGTCGCTGCGCGAGAAGCTCGGGCAGGCGGTCGGCGAGATCCACTCCCCCGTGCCCGGCTACGACCCGGCGATCCGTGGGCCGGTCGACCAGCTGCTCGACCGGCTGCCGCCCGGGCGCGTCCTCTGGCGGCTCAACGGCAGCCTGCTCGACGACCCGGCGCTGTTCCAGCCGGCCGGGCCGGCGCGGCACCGCGGCGTACGCGTACCCGAGGGGGTCGTGCTGCGGACCGAGCGCCAGACGCTGCGGCGGCTGCCGCGTACGGGTGCGGTCGTCTTCACCATCCGCACCTTCGTCGACCCGCTGGCGGTCCTCGCCGACGACCCGGCGGCGTGCGCCCAGGTCGCGGGGTGGCTGCGCGGACTGCCTGGGGCGACCGCCGGCTACAAGGGCCTCGAGCACAGCGGCCCTGCGGTGCTCGAGTGGCTCGACGAGCGGGCAGTGCACCCGATCGGGTGAGCAGGGTCGAGCCCCGGGTGCCGATGGGATCGTCGTGACACCTGACGAGCTCGACACGAACGAGGAACCCGTCCTCTCCGCCGCGGACTGGTCGGCCCTGCTGGCGCTGGGCACCGCTCCCGAGCGGGCGGCGGTCGTCGAGCGCCTGGGCGCCGACCTCGCGGCCCAGGTGCGGCGCCCGCTGCTCCAGCGCGCCGTCACGGTCGCGGTCAAGGCGCGGGCCGAGGCCTGGCGCGGCGCCCGCTCCGAGCAGGTCGCCGCCCGCCTCGACGACGAGGCCGACACGGCCACCTCGCGCCTGGCCAAGACGCTCGCCCACATGCGAGTGCAGCAGGATGAGCACATCGAGCCCGCCGCAGGCGCGGTGGTCGAGCTGTGCGGCCGCGACCTCGCGCTCGGCTGCTGGGCAGCTCAGGAGGTGCTCGGCATGGTCTACGTGCGCAACCTGGTGATGACCGCTCTGCGCAGCGCGAGCTTCGACCGCGACATCCTGCTCGAGCTCATCACCGCCGGCATCAGCGTCGAGCACGGCCTCGAGGTCGCCGCAGCGCTCGCCCGCTACTCCTGGTGGCCGACCCACATGCGCCGCAGCGTCGTGACCTTCCTCAAGAACGGCGGCGACGTCGACGAGGTGATGCGCTGCCTCAACGACGTGGCGTTCTCGCGGCTGAGCTCGATGCAGCAGCGGACCGCGCTCTCGATGCTGCAGGCCGAGGACACGCCCTACGGGATGGACGGCGTCGCCGTCGCGGCCACGCTGCGCGGCATCACGCTGACGCGCTGACGACGGCGCGGGCTCAGACGGCGGCGCGCTGGCGCCGACGGGCCGCGGACATCGCGCGGTCAGCCTCGCGCTTGCTCTGCTTCTCGAGCAGCGCCTGGCGCTTGTCGTAGTCGCGCTTGCCGCGGGCCAGCGCGAGCTCGACCTTGGCCCGCCCGTCCTTGAAGTAGAGCGAGAGCGGGACGACCGTCATGCCCTTGTCGCGGGTCTGGCCGAACAGCTTGTCGATCTCCAGCTTGTGGAGCAGCAGCTTGCGGGGCCGGCGCGGCGCGTGGTTGGTCCAGGTCCCCTGGGAGTACTCCGGGATGTGGACGTTGAGCAGCCACGCCTCGCCCTGGCGCAGCTCGGCGAAGCCGTCGACGAGCGAGGCGCGGCCCGCACGCAGCGCCTTCACCTCGGTGCCGGTCAGGACCATGCCGGCCTCGTAGGTGTCCTCGATCGTGTAGTCGTGCCGCGCCTTCTTGTTCTGCGCGATGAGCTTGCGCCCCTGCTCCTTCACCATGACGGCTACGAGGTTACTGCCTGCGCCGCGGGACCCACACCGAGTTCGGCCGCGAGCGCCCTCGCGTCGAACGGCGCGCGCACCTTCACGTCGTTGTCGAAGTAGACGAACGTGTCGCGACCGGCACCCAGCCACGCGCGTACGCGCTGCGCCCACGCCCGGATCGCCGGCGGGTCGTAGCCGCTGACGTAGAGCTCCTCCGAGCCGTGCAGCCGGGCGTAGGCGAAGTCGGCGGTGAGCTCGTCGAAGAACGGCCACTTGCCGGCCGTGTCGGCCGTGACCAGTGCGATCTCGTGCTGACGGAGCAGCTCGGGGAACGCCGGGACCTTGAACGAGTCGTGCCGCACCTCCATCGCGTGGCGCAGCGGCGCGCCGGTCGCCGGCACGGTGCGCGGGAGCAGGTCGAAGAACGCGCTGAGCCGGTCGGCGTCGAAGCCGAGGTTGGGCGGCAGCTGCCAGAGCACCGGGCCGAGCTTGGGTCCGAGCTCGTAGACCCCGCTCTCGAAGAACGTGGTGAGCGCCTGCTCGACGCCGGCCAGCTTCTTCATGTGGGTGATGAAGCGCGAGCCCTTCACGCTGAAGACGAAGTCGTCGGGGGTCGCGGCCGCCCACGCGCGGTAGGACTCCGGCTTCTGCAGCGCGTAGAACGAGCCGTTGACCTCGATCGAGGTCAGCTGGCGCGAGGCCCAGGACAGCTCGTCCTTCTGGCGCAGCCCCTTGGGGTAGAACTCGCCGCGCCACGGCTTGTAGGTCCAGCCGGAGATGCCGATGCGGGCCTGGGCCACGGCCGCTGCTAGAGCCAGCCGACGGGGTTCACGGTGGCGCCGTTCACGTAGACCATGAAGTGGACGTGGCAGCCGGTGGCATAGCCGGTCTGGCCGGTGTAGCCGATGACCTGGCCGCGGCTCACGTGCGTGCCGACGCCGACCGCGAACCGCTCCTGGTGGCTGTAGGAGGTGACGACAGGTACGCCGTTGATGATGCCGTGGTCGATGGCGAGCTGGTTGCCGTAGCCGTTGAGGTTCTGAGCCCAGATCACCGTGCCGTCGGCCGCCGCGTGGATCGGGGTGCCGCAGGCGGCGCCGAAGTCGGTGCCGTCGTGCAGCTTCCAGACGTGGAGCACCGGGTGCAGGCGCATGCCGTAGGGCGAGGTGATCGGCCCGCTGTTGGGACGCGAGAGGGTGCCGCCGCCGATGGTGGTGGTGCCGCCGCCCGAGCTCCCGCCGCTCGAGCCGCTGTCGTCGGAGCCGCTGGAGCCGCCCGAGCTCCCTGAGCCGGCGCTGTCGCGCGCCTGGGCCGCCGCGCGGGCCGCGGCGGCCCTCTTGGCGGCTGCCCGCTCCTCCGCCGCGATGCGCGCCCGCTCGCGGGCGGCCGCCTCGATCGCCCGCTGGCGGATGAGCCCGGCGAGGCGCCGGCCCTCCGCCTCCTGGGCGGCGAGGCGGGCGCGCTCGTCGGCCTCCTTGCCCTTGAGGGTGGCCGTGGCGGACGCGGCCTCCGCGGAGGCCGAGGAGGCGGACTGCCGCGCGCTCGCGGCGGCCGCCTCGGCGTCCTCGCGGACCACGACGTTGGCCGCGGCCTGGGCCTTGAGACCGGCGATCTGCTGCTTCTTGGCGGTGACGGCCGCCTGCCGCGAGCGCAGGTCGGCCCGCAGCGCGTTGAGCTGGCGGACCACCGAGCCCTGGCTGCGCAGCGCGCCCTGGACCATCTGGATGCGGTCGGCGAAGTCCTGCGGGCTGGTGGCGTCGAGGAAGACGTCGAGGGTTCCCGAGCGCCCGCTGGTGTAGGCCTGCCGCGCGAGAGACCCGACCTGGCGGCGGCCGGCGTCGAGCTGGCTGGCCGTCTCGGCGACGTCCTTCTCGGCCTGAGCCTGCTCGCCCTCGGCGAGGTGGAGGCGGGCGGCGAGCGCCGCGTCCTTCTGGCGGGCGGTGTCGAGCGCGTACTCGGCCGCGCTCTCGCGCTGGCGCGCGGCGTCGAGCCGGTCGGCGGCCTGCTTCTGCGCGACGACCGCGGCGGCCACGTCCTGCTGCACGTCGGCCAGCGAGTTGCGCAGCGCGGCGGCTGCCTCGTCGGCGGCGCGCTTCTGCTGGTGCAGCTTGTCGTCTGCCTGCGCCGGCCCCAGCAGGCCGCACGTGAGCGCGGCGAGCAGGAGGGTGACCAGGAGGGGGCGCAGACGCACGGTCGCTAGTCCACCACCGCCCGGGCGCCCAGCCCCGCAGGCGCGCCGAGGCAGGGGTGCGCGAGGATCAGGACGTGACCCTCGACGTGACCCTGGTCGGCACGACCACCAAGATCGCCGTGCTCAACCTCAAGCCCGGACAGGTCGTCTACAGCGAGGCGGGCAAGTTCCTGTTCGCCTCCGACGACGTGGTGATGGAGACCAAGCTGTCGGCGCCGAGCGCGCCCGGCCAGCCCGCCGCCGCTCCCGCGGGGGCCGGCGGCGCCTTCGGCGGGCTGCTGCGCGGCGCGATGGACGCCGGCAAGCGCATGCTCGCCGGCGAGTCGTTCGCCTTCACCCACTTCCACACGACCGGCGGCGACGGGCTGCTCGGGCTGGCCGGCGTCATCCCCGGCGAGATGCGCGCGCTGGAGCTCGACGGGGCGACCACCTGGTTCGCGGAGAAGGACGCCTTCGTCGCCGCCGAAGCGGGGGTCAACTTCGACATCGCCTTCTCGGGGCTGCGCCAGGGCATGTCGGGCGGCGAGGGGTTCGTGCTCGAGAAGTTCACCGGCGTCGGCACCCTGCTGATCGCGGGCGCGGGCGACTTCATCGACATCAACCCGGCCGACTACGGGGGCCGCATCCGGGTCGACACCGGCTGCATCGTGGCGTGGGACTCGAGCATCCGCTACGGCGTGCAGCGGGTCGGCGCGATGAACCGCCAGGGCGCCATGAACGCGCTGTTCGGCGGCGAGGGCATGTCGCTCGCCACCGTCGAGGGCAACGGCCGGGTGATCCTGCAGTCGCTCACGCTCGACGGGCTGGCCAAGGCGCTGGAGAAGAACGCCGGAGCCGGGGACAAGAAGACCGGGCTCGGCATGGGCGGGATCTTCTCCGGCAGCGCCGACTGACCCCACCCGCTCTCCCCACCCTCGCGATGACGGCTCAGGCGGGGTCAGACGCGGAGGTGGCGGCGCAGGGTGAGCAGGGCGGCGAAGGAGGCCAGCCCGACGCCGAGCGCGACCACCCACGGAGCCGTCGCCCAGACGTCACCCCAGTTGATGAAGGGCACGGCGGGGATCTTCTCAGCGGCCTGGTCGAGGATGATGAACTTCTCGAAGGCGGCCATCGAGGCCACGGTCAGGCCCGCGCCGAGCAGGCCGGCGAGCGCCCCCTCGAGCAGGAACGGCAGCTGGATGTAGAAGTTCGACGCGCCGACCAGCCGCATGATCCCGGTCTCGCGCCGCCGCCCGTAGGCTGCGACGCGGATCGTGTTGGCGATCAGCAGGGCCGCCGAGAGCACGGTGAGGCCCGCCACCAGGAACGCGGCCAGCTGGAGCCGCGACAGGATCGTGAAGAACTTCTCGAGCACCTGGCGGCTGTCCTCGACGGTCGAGACGCCCGGCTGGTTCTCGAACCTCGAGGCGATCACGTCGAACTGCTCGGGGTTCTTCAGCTTGACCCGGAAGGACTCGGGCAGCGCCGAGGGGTCGACGTCCTGGCTGATCGACTGGTCCTTGTAGATCTCCTTGAACCGCTTGTAGGCCTGGTCGCGCGACTCGTAGTAGACGGTCTGCACCTCGGGCATCGCCTGGAGCTCCGAGCGGATGCCCTCGCGCTGCGCCTCGGTCACCTCGCCCGACGCGCAGCCCGCCGCGGTGGTGTCGGCGTCGTCCTTGGTGCACAGGTAGACCGAGACCTCGATCTTGTCGTACCAGTAGCCCTTCATCGTGTGGACCTGCTGGCTGAAGAGCAGGCCGGCAGCGAAGAAGCCGAGCGCGATCCAGGTCGTGATGACGACCGAGATCGTCATGGTCAGGTTGCGGCGCAGGCCGATGAGGACGTCGGACGCGATGACGCGCAGGCGCACGGGCAGGAGCTCCTTCTCAGCGCGAGTAGCCGTAGACGCCGCGCGACTGGTCGCGCACCACCCGGCCCTCGTCCAGTTCGACGACGCGCTTGCGCATCTGGTCGACGATGTCGTCGTCGTGGGTGGCCATGACGACGGTCGTGCCGGTGCGGTTGATGCGGTCGAGCAGCCTCATGATGCCGACGCTCGTGGCCGGGTCGAGGTTCCCGGTCGGCTCGTCGGCCAGCAGGATGGTGGGCCGGTTGACGAACGCGCGCGCGATGGCCACGCGCTGCTGCTCGCCGCCGGAGAGCTCGTCGGGCATGCGGCCCGCCTTGCCGTCGAGGCCGACCAGGTCGAGCACCTCGGGCACGACCCTCTTGACGGTCGCGCGCGGCTTGCCGATCACCTCGAGCGCGAACGCGACGTTCTGCTCGACCGTCTTGTTCGGGAGCAGGCGGAAGTCCTGGAACACGACGCCGATCTGGCGGCGCAGCGCCGGCACCTTCCACGACGAGAGGCGGCCGACGTCGCGCCCGGCGACGAAGACCTGGCCCTTGGTCGCCTTCTCCTCCTTGAGCACGAGGCGCAGGAAGGTCGACTTGCCCGACCCGGAGGGGCCGACGAGGAAGACGAACTCGCCCTTGACGATCTCGACGTCGACGTCAGCAAGCGCGGGACGGGCGGTGCGCGGGTAGGTCATCGTCACGGAGTCGAAGCGGATCACAGGTCGACCATCTGCTCGGGGACGTTGCGTCGGGGGACGGTGTGCTCGGGGCCACGGCACGCCGGGGACTACGCGCGCCGGGCGACGCGTTGTCGCCGCTGCGGCCCCGACGACGCCAGCCAGTCTAGGTGCGAGATGCCCGAGTTCTGGGCACCCTGGACTCCAGCCGCGCGTTGGACGAGCCGAGAGCCAGCACGAGGCCCGCACTGGGGCGAGGGAAGGGGGTCGGCCGTGGTCGACGCGTACGACCGTGGTGCGCTCCGCCCTGTGTGCGCGGCGTGCAACCGGCCGGCGGACGAGGGCAGCTGCCCGACGTGCCGCGGCTACCGCACCGGTCCGCCCGAGGGTGGCGGCCCCTCCGGCAGCGTCCTGCTGGCCGTGGCCGCCGGCCTGCTGGCGCTGTGGGTGGTCCTGCTGCTGGTGGGCTAGCCGTCGCGCGTCAGGCGTGCCGCTTCCACAGCACCCCGCGTACGCCGCCGTCGACCGGCGCCGTGCCGACCACCCCGCCCTTGCCGTCGACCGCGCGCGCCGTGCCCGGACCGACCACGGTCAGGCGGTCGCGCCGCCAGGTCAGCGCGAGGCAGGCACCCGTCGCCGTCCTGCAGACGGTGCCCGCCGCGCGGTCGTGCGCGCCGGCCGTGCCCGTGACAGAGGCGTACGCCGGGCCTCCGGTCCCTGCTGGCAGCGGCAGCCGGTGCAGCCGGCCGGAGGCGTCCCACCGCACCGCACGAGCGGGGATGCCTCCGGCGGCGTAGTCCGACACCGTGCCGTAGACGGCCCCGTCCTCCACGTCCGACACCGCCACGGCCAGTCCGGCCGGCGCCTCGAGGGCGACGGCCCGGCCGCCGGTCCAGAGCACCGGCGGGGTCGCCAGCGCGTCCACCAGGTCCCCGGCGGGGTCGAGCAGCGTGGCGCGCTGCAGCGCGCCCGACGTGAGGTCGGCGACGGCCGCCAGCGAGCCGGCGCGCCAGACGTACGACCTGTCGTCGCCCCGGCGCAGCAGGACCCGGCCGCCGCGGTCGACGTCAGCGACGTACCAGGCGCCCGGCGAGAGGTCCAGCAGCTCAGGCTGGTAGTCGGGCGACCGCCACTGCACCACGCGAGGAGCGCCGTCGGCACCGGTGGCGCCGCCGGTGACCGTCCCCGAGTCGTCGAGCCCGGCCACGCTCGAGCCGGTGGTGCCCGCGGGGTCGCGCAGGGTACGCAGCCCGCCGTCCCGGGTGACGACCTGCGCCTCCCCCGTCGGCTCGACGCGCCCCAGCACGACACGGTGCGCGTTCACCGCGACCGGGACGAACCCCGGGCCGCCGAGCACCCTGGTCGCAGGCTCGCCAGCCTGCGCCGGCAGGAGGCCGGCCGAGCCGAGGGCCGCGCCGAGCGCTGCAGCCACCACCACTGCACGGGCACGCGCCATAGCGGTCTCCCTCGACCCCCGTGGGGACGGCGGCGCGCCGACCCGCTGAGGGCAGCGTCCCGCGCCGCCGAGGCGACGCGCAAGCAGGATCAGGCGCTCTTGCGCCAGCGGATCCCGGCCTCGATGAAGTCGTCGATCTCGCCGTCGAGCACGGACTGGGTGTTGCCGGTCTCGTAGTCGGTGCGCAGGTCCTTGACCATCTGGTAGGGGTGCAGCACGTAGGAGCGCATCTGGTTGCCCCACGAGCCGGACGAGTCGCCCTTGAGCGCGTCCATGCGCGCCTGCTCCTCCTGGCGGCGCCGCTCGAGCAGCTTGGCCTGGAGGACGGCCATCGCCGAGGCGCGGTTCTGGATCTGCGAGCGCTCGTTCTGGCAGGAGACGACGATGCCGGTCGGCAGGTGCGTGATGCGCACCGCCGAGTCGGTCGTGTTGACGCCCTGGCCGCCGGGGCCGCTCGACCGGAAGACGTCGACGCGGATGTCGTCGTCGGGGATCTCGACGTGGTCGTCGGACTCGACGACGGGCAGCACCTCGACGCCGGCGAAGCTGGTCTGGCGCCGGCCCTGGTTGTCGAAGGGCGAGATGCGGACGAGCCGGTGGGTGCCCTGCTCGATCGACAGGGTGCCGTAGGCGTAGGGCGCGGCCACCTTGAAGGTCGCCGACTTGATGCCCGCCTCCTCGGCGTAGGAGGTGTCGTAGACCTCGGTCTTGTAGCCGTGTCGCTCGGCCCAGCGCAGGTACATCCGCATGAGCATCTCGGTGAAGTCGGCGGCGTCCACGCCCCCGGCCTCCGCCCGGACCGTGACCAGGGCCTCGCGGGCGTCGTACTCGCCGTTGAGCAGGGTCTGGACCTCGAGCGCCTCGACGTCCTTCTTCAGCTTGTCGAGCTCGGCGAGCGCCTCGTCGCGGGTGTCCTGGTCCTCCTCGCCCTCGGCGAGCTCCCACAGCACGGCGAGGTCGTCGATGCGCGAGCGGATGCCCTCGACCCGGCGCAGGCTGCCCTGCAGGTGGGAGAGCCTGCTGGTGACCTTCTGCGCCGCCTCGGGGTCGTTCCAGAGGTCGGGCGCGCCGGACTGCTCCTCGAGGTCGGCGGCCTGCGCACGCAGCGCGGGCAGGTCGAGGACCTTCTCCACGCTGGTCATGGTCGCGTCGAGGGACTTCAGCTCGTCGGAGAACTCAGGGCCGGCCACGAGGGTCAAGCCTACGGGCTCGGGCTCAGGGCCGGACGACGCGGAACGCACCTGCGCGCTTCCTGACCGGTTCGGAAGATGACCTTGATAATCTGCGGGCACCGCCCGTCGCGCTCGCGCACGTCCTCGAGGAACCCTGCATGAAGCTCCGCTCGCTCGTCGCCATCGCCGCCCTCGCCTCGGCCGTCACCGCCTGCGCCCAGGAGAAGGACGACTCGACAGCGCCGTCCTCCTCGAGCGCTCCGGCCGCGTCCTCGCCGGTCCTCACCTCCCCCTCGCCGGCCGACACGGGCGCCGCCAGCGCCGCACCCAGCGACAGCTCCGCCGCCCTGCCGGCCTCGTGCACCAAGGACTCGCTCGCCACCCGCACCAAGGGCACGCTGACCGTCGGCACCGACAAGCCGGCCTACGACCCCTGGTTCGCCAAGGACGACCCGAGCAACGGCCAGGGCTACGAGTCCGCGGTCGCCTACGCCGTCGCCGACCGCCTCGGCTTCGCCAAGACCGACGTGAAGTGGATCGTCGCGCCCTTCAACAGCGTGGCCACCCCGGGCCGCAAGAAGTTCGACGTCGACATCAACCAGGTGTCGATCACCGACGAGCGCAAGAAGGTCGTCGACTTCAGCTCGGGCTACTACGACGTCGCCCAGGCGGTCATCGCGCGCAAGGACTCCCCCATCGCCGGCGCCACCACGGTCGCCCAGCTCAAGTCCGCGAAGCTCGGCGGGCAGATCGGCACCACGAGCTACCAGACGCTGACCGACGTCGTGAAGCCCACGCACAAGGTGGCGGCCTACCGCACCAACGACATCGCGAAGGCGGCGCTCAAGAACGGCCAGATCGACGGCCTCGCCGTCGACCTCCCCACCGCCTTCTACATCACCGCGGCCGAGATCCCCGACGCGAAGATCGTGGGCCAGTTCCCGGCCGAGTCGGGCGGCGAGCAGTTCGGCATGGTGCTCGAGAAGGGCAGCGCGCTCACCTCGTGCGTCACCGCGGCGGTCGACTCGCTGCGTACCGACGGCACCCTCGCCGACCTGCAGTCGCAGTGGCTCGCCAAGACGGTCGGCGCGCCGGTGTTCGGAGAGTGAGCGAGGCCTACACCCCCTCCGCCCGCCAGCTCGAGCGCGAGCGCTACCGGCGCGCGCGCTCGCGCCGCTCGACGGCCGTCGCCGCGCTGACGACGCTGGTCCTGCTCGCGGTCGTGGTGGCGCTGGTCACCAGCGCGCCGGGGTGGCCGCCGTTCCGCGAGTCGTTCCTCAGCGCCCACTACGCGAAGGAGGCGCTGCCCGACGTCCTGCGCGGGCTGTGGCTCAACCTGCGGCTCATGGTGGTCTGCGAGGTGTGCATCCTGGCGCTCGGGCTGACGCTGGCGGTGATGCGTACGCTGCGTGGCCCGGTCGCGTTCCCGCTGCGGCTGTTCGCGGCGGTCTACACCGACCTGTTCCGCGGGATCCCGCTGCTGCTGGTGCTGCTGCTGCTGGGCCTGGGGGTGCCGGCGCTGCGGCTGACGGGCGTCACCGACAGCGTGGTGTTCTGGGGCGGCGCCGCACTGGTGCTGACCTACTCCGCCTACGTCGCCGAGGTCTTCCGGGCCGGCATCGAGTCGGTGCACCCCTCGCAGCGGGCCGCTGCCCGGTCGCTGGGGCTCAGCTACGGCCAGTCGATGCGCCACGTCGTGCTGCCGCAGGCGGTCCGGCGCGTGGTGCCCCCGCTGCTCAACGACCTCGTCTCGCTGCAGAAGGACTCGGGCCTGGTCTCGATCCTCGGGGCGACCGACGCGATCCAGGCGGCAGCCATCATCACCGGGCGCTCGTTCAACTTCACGCCCTACATGGTCGCCGGGCTGGTGTTCGTCGCCCTCACGATCCCCATGACGCGGCTCACCGACTACGTCGCGGCCCGCTCGGGCGGCCTGCCGGTGCACGGGAACGTCCTGTGAGCGAGCCGCTCCTGCGCCTCGAGCAGGTGCGCAAGAGCTTCGGCGCCACCCAGGTGCTGCGGGGCATCGACCTCGAGGTGCCGGCCCACTCGGTCACCGCGCTCATCGGCGCGAGCGGGTCGGGCAAGTCGACGCTGCTGCGCTGCGTCAACCTGCTCGAGGTCGTCGACGACGGCGTGGTGTGGCTGGAGGGCAGCGACATCTCCGACCCGCGCGTCGACGTCGACTCGGTGCGCCAGCAGATCGGCATCGTGTTCCAGGCCTACAACCTGTTCCCGCACCTCTCGGTGCTCGACAACGTCACGCTCGCTCCGCGCAAGGTGCGGCGTAACGGGCGCGCCGAGGCCGAGACCGAGGCTCGCCGGCTCCTCGAGCGGTTCGGGCTGGCCGACAAGGCGAAGGACTACCCCGACCGGCTCTCCGGCGGCCAGCAGCAGCGCGCCGCGATCGCCCGCGCCCTGGCCATGCGGCCCAAGCTGCTGCTGCTCGACGAGGTGACCAGCGCGCTCGACCCAGAGCTCGTCGGCGAGGTGCTCGACGTCGTCCGCGAGCTCAAGGACGAGGGCATGACGATGGTGCTGGCCACGCACGAGATGTCGTTCGCCCGCCAGGTGGCCGACCAGGTGTGCTTCCTCGAGTCCGGCGTCGTGGCCGAGCGCGGCACCGCGGCCGACGTCTTCGAGCGGGCGGCCGACCCGCGTACGCAGCGCTTCCTGCGCCGCGTCACGGGCTGACGTCGCGCCGCCGCGCGACCAGGCACAGCAAAGGGGCGCCAGCCGTAGGAGATCTCCTACGGCTGGCGCCCTGTTGATCAACGTACGTGATCAACGTCCCGACGGACAGCGACCTCAGTAGCGGAAGTGCGACACCATCGTCTGCAGCTCGTGGGCCATGGTGCTGAGCTCGCTGACGGCCTCCTTGGACTGGGCGACACCGGCGGTGGTGACGTGCGAGGCGTCGGCCAGGCCGGCGATGTTGTCGGCGATGCCCGCGGCGCCGGCGGCGGCGGCCGCGACGCTGCGGTTCATCTCGGCGGTGGTGGCCGTCTGCTCCTCGACCGCGCTGGCGATCGTGGTCTGGAAGTCGTTGATCTGGCTGATGACGGCGCTGATCTCGCCGATCGCCGACACGGCGCCCTCGGTGTCGCTCTGGATCGCCATGACGCGCTTGGCGATGTCCTCGGTGGCCCGCGCGGTCTCCTGCGCCAGCTCCTTGACCTCGTTGGCGACGACGGCGAAGCCCTTGCCCGACTCGCCGGCCCGAGCGGCCTCGATCGTCGCGTTGAGCGCCAGCAGGTTGGTCTGCTCGGCGATCGTGGTGATGACCTTGACGACGGTGGCGATCTCGGTGCTGGAGGCTCCGAGCTTGCCGATCTGCGCCGTGGTCGACTCGGCGAGCTGCACGGCCTGGCTGGCGACGCGGGCGGCCTCGTTGGTGTTGTGGGCGATCTCGTCGATCGAGACGCGCATCTCCTCGGCGCCGGTGGCGACAGTCTGGACGTTGGAGGAGACCTCGGCGGCGGAGTCGGACACGCGGCGGGCCTGCTCCCCCGACTCGTTGACGGACGAGCTCATCGCGGCGGCGGTGGAGGACATCTCCTCGGCAGCGGCGGCGACGGCGTGGGCGGAGCCCGACACCGAGCCGACGACCTCGCGGATGCCGGCGAGCGCCTGGTCGAGCGCGCGGGCCATCTGGCCCATCTCGTCCTGGTGCGGCACGTCGGCCGAGACGGTCAGGTCGCCCTTGGCCATCGCCTCGAGCGAGGCCCGAACCTTGCGCAGCGGGCGGGTGATCGAGACGACCACGACGTACGCGATGAGGCAGACCACGAAGGCCGCGAGGACCACGACGAACCACAGCAGGTGCGTCGCGCTGCTGCGCTGCGCGGCGGCGGCCTTCTCCGCGTGGGCGACGGCCTTCGAGAAGCTGTCGCGGTTGTTCTTCAGCACGGCGCTGACGAGGTAGTTGTCGACGTCGATCTGCTCCCACGACAGGCGAGCGGTCTCCGGGTCGGCACCGGCGTTCTTCACGAAGCGGGTGATGACGCCCTCGTAGTCGGTGTAGACGTCCTTCAGCGTCTGCACGCCGGCCTTCTGCGCCTTCGGCAGCTCGGCGGCGGTCAACTGGTCCAGGGTGGTGTTGGTGCGCGTGATCTGGTCCTGCAGCACCTGGACCTGCGCGGCCGGGTCAGGTCGGACGATCGCCTGCAGCCCGTCCACCTTGAGCTCGCTGGCGAGCCGGTCGAGCTGGAGGACCAGCGCCGCGGCGGAGTTGAGGTTGCGCAGCTGCTCGGAGGTCTGGGCAGCCGTGCGGTTGGTCTTCGCGGTCACGGCGACGCACGAAGCGAGCGCCAGGAGGCTGGCGACGACGAGGGCGACGAGCTTGACGCGTACGGGACGGTCGAGGAACGAGCCGGCGAGGCGGCTCGGGAGGGGGGCGGGCGTGGTACCCATGCGACTGGCTCCTGGTTCTGCGTCCGCGCGCGCGGACCTGAGGGGATGCGGGGTGGTCAGGACGTGCGCAGCCTCAGGAGAGGTCGCTGCTCTTGTAGTAGCCGCTGTCGACCAGGACGCCCTGGTAGTTGGCCTTCGTGACGCTCACCGGCTGGAGGAGGAAGGTCGGCACGACCTTGACGCCGTTGTTGTACTGCTTGGTGTCGTTGACGCGCGCGGTGTCGCCGTCGAGGACGGCGTTGGTCATCTGCACGGCGACCTTGGCCAGCTCACGGGTGTCCTTGAAGATGGTCTCGGTCTGCTCGCCGGAGGCGACCAGCTTGACCGACTCGAGCTCGGAGTCCTGGCCGGTGATCGCGGGCCACGGCTTGCCGGCGGCGCCGTAGCCCTTCTCGCCGAGCGCCGCGAGGATGCCGCGGGCCAGGCC
>NZ_RBWV01000012.1:432818-467448 GCF_003634695.1 Motilibacter peucedani | reverse complement strand
GATGCTACCCGCGCGCAGAGCGGCAAGAGCGCGCGATGCTACCCGCGCGCAGAGCGGCAAGAGCGCGCGATGCTACCCGCGCGCAGAGCGGCATGAGCGTGCGACCCGGGGGCAAGACGGGGTCGTGCGCGTGATCCGTTGGGTGGCTGCTGAGTTTCTTGTCGGCGTTGGGAGCTTCCTTATCGGGGTACCTCTGGCTCGGTTACTCCTTGCCGGCACATGGCGGGAGGCGTTGGGTGACGCTCTGTGGTTCGCCCTACTCGGGCTACTGGGTGCCGCTGTTGCCGCTTGGGTGAAGTCGCTCGTTGATGCGACGAAGCGCTGACAGTGAGCTTGGAACAAGGCGATCTCCTCACTCGACGCGCTCTAGCGAGTGAACCCCGCGACGCCACAGCGGCATGTCCGTGTGTTTGGGCGATGGCCGGCACGTCTTACGGCCGCGATGCGACGGCGCGGAGACGGGCGTCTCGCGGGACGCGGAGCTTCTCGTCTGCTCTGCGGCAGTATGAGGGTCGTGGAGGAAGCGCGGCGTCGACTAGCGCCCTACCTGTTGACCGATGAGTCGTTGCTATGGTCGGGCCGCCCGGACCCCCACAAGCACTTCACCGCGAGCGACATCTTTCTCGTGCCCTTCAGTCTGCTGTGGGGCGGCTTCGCCATCTTCTGGATGACAGCGGCCCTCGTGAACGGCGCTCCGGTGCCCTTCGCGCTGTTCGGCGTGCCCTTCGTCGCGCTCGGCCTGTACATGATCTTCGGCCGCTTCTTCTATAAGGCGAAGCGGAAGCGGGAGACCGTCTACGGGCTCACCGATCGTCGCGCGCTCGTCGCGTTGGGCACCGGGTCGTTGTCGGAGGCGCCGCTTCAGCGCACTCCTGTCGACCAGCGCCTGTCTCGCGACGGACTCCACCTGACGGTCACCTTCGGCCGCTCCGCGCGCGGGTGGATGACCGGCCCGAACTACGCCAACACCGGCATGGAGCTCTTCGACCGCGGCAACGGCCCGCTCGGGTTCTACGACGTCGCTGATGTCCACGGGTTGCAAGACGCGCTGCGCCGCGTACCGCGCTGACGCGTCCTTGCGCTCGAGTCCTGAGGCATCGGGTCCGGCTGCGAGGCGTGCGCCGAGCCCGGGTGGCTGGTAGTGCGGGCTCGGGGCTTCCCGAGCTCGCGCCTGCGTGTTCGGCGGCAGTGGCGGCAACCCGGACCTCGCTCAACCCGCCGGTGCGGCGGGCGGCGCCTCAGGTCGCAAAGGCACCCACGCATCACCACGGTGCGCGAGCCACCACTGACCGATCCGGTGGTAGTCGCGCTCGTACTCGTCGTCACCGAAGCCGAACCACGCCGTCGGTGCCCTCAGCCGGAGCGACTTGTCCAGGGTGAGCAGGACGACCACATCAGTCATCAACCAGCGCTGGCGCAGCACGGCCTGCACCTGCGACCAGGGCACCAGTGTGGTGCGCACTCCCTTGACCACGGCTGCCTGGGGTGTAAGGACGACACCGCGGCTGCGGAGGTAGAGGGCAGCGACCACGTTCAGCGCCGCGACGGTCACCAAGCAGAGAACGCCGACGGGAGACCCGTACGCGGAGATCGCCTGCTGTAGCGCGAGCAGCAGCATGAATCCCGCAGAGATGAACTGAGTAGCAACGTCGCGCCATGACACTCGGATGCGCTGCCTGCGGTTCGCGGCCATGCTTCACCTTCTCACTTAGCCCGGACGGACCCTACGTTCGGCGGGCCCAACGGCGTAGCCGCTCAGGCTCGAGGTGGCGTTCTCCTCGAGCAGCCACCCGGAGACTCGATCGGATCCGATGCAAAGCTTTGGTGACCAAATGCGCTCGCAGCGGCATGTCCGGACACTTCGTGGGACCCATCGCGGCCGGTGCACAGTTTCCCTGCTGACGCGTTCGCCCTCACCCTCAGGAGTGGCGCGGGGCGCGCTGAGCGCTCCAGATCGCGTGGTCGACTTCCCACGGCGTCGTCGGATGCCCCAGCTCGGTCAGCCGATCAGCGATCGCCCTGACCAACATGGCGGCTTCAAGCGGCTCAACATGTTGGCCATGGCGGGCGAACCAGCGAAGGACCATCCGGTCCGGTTTCACGCCGTCGTCGTCGCCCGCGAGCATCCACAGGTAGTTGCGGCGCACGCCGTGCTGTCCTTCGCCGGGGAGCCGGCGCAGGGTGTCGTTCACGTGCTCGAAGCGTCGGGCGTCCCGCATCAGTGGCGCGACGTCGGCCAGCGTGCCGACGCCGTGTTCGAGAAGCACCTCGGCGTATCGACGTGCGACGTCGGCCTTGAGCGCCCCGCCTCGGGTTGAGGTCCTCTGACGGTTGGTGACGCTCGTCAGCGGGTTGTGTGGCCCGAAGCGCGCAAGAAAAGCTCGTAGCGGTGCGGGGTCACGCGGCAGGGGCGTTCCGGTGTCGACCAGCGGCTCGCCGTCGCCGTGCTCGTGGGCGACGCGACGCACGAGGGGCACGACCACGGTGTCGTAGCGGGCGCCGATACTCCACACGGCGTCGACCAGGCAGTACGTGAGGCTGCGCCACCGCTGCGCCCGGGGTTGCGGGTTGAGTGCCTGGACGGCGTTGACCAGATGCTCGAGCTCTGCTTGGTCCGTGCTCGACAGGTCCGGCAGTTGCCGAGCCTGAGGCTCGGCATGCCCAGTGAGGGAGAACTCACCGACTTCCTGGTTCACCAGCCTGACGGTAGCGGCCGACGAGGAGTTTCAACGAAGGCGCGCTGCTCGCGGCAGGAGAGGGGGTTCCTCGACAGTGGATTGGTCCTCACGACGAACTTGGCTTCGCTGAGCGTTCTCCGGGGTCCGTTCAGCGCTGCTGGGGGCGGGTGAGCTCCCGCTCGAGGCGGGTGGCGAGTTGTGACCAGGTTGAGCCGGTCGAGAAGCGAATCGCCTCGTCGGTGCTGCCGCGGAGGGTTCGGTCTCCAGCGCGAGAGAAGCCGGTGTCCTGCCAGTCCGGGTCCCTCCTGCGGGCAAGGTAGGTAAGGCAGGAGTCCGGGCGCACCTCGTCGCCTAGAAGGGTCGTGACTGTCTGCGTCCTCGTCGGGAGGGTCGAGATCGTCCCGTCGTCGGGCAGGGCGGAGCCTGTCCAGTCCAGGCGCGCCAGGATCGGGATCGCGCCGTCTCGAGAGTCGTCGATGCGGGCCACGTAGAGCAGGGCGACCCGCCCGTTGCTGGCGGTGAAGGAAAGCACGTCGCCTGGCGCGAGATCCGTCTCGTAGCGCCAGGAGCGTCGGACCGTCCGGCGTGGCGGCGGCGGCCCGGTCAGCTGTCGGCGCAGCTTTGTGAGCGCGGAGACGCGTGCGGCGAGTTCTTTGCTCCCTGCCTCCCGCCACTCTTGGAGCCCGATGCCTTGGTCAATGACCTCAAGGGCGCGGACCTTGACGTGCTCGTCGAGACGTCCGAGTTGAGATTGCGTAGCGGCGAGGGCGAGCCAGAGGACGTGCGCCTCGTCGGCGTCGAGCGACTTGTACCGGGCGACGACGCGCTGTGTGGCCTCGTCGTCCGGGACCTGGTCCTCGAGCAGAGCTTTGTAATCGTCCCTGACGTCGGTCGCGACGTCGTCGGAGAAGATCGCTGGCCCCCAGGCACCCATAGGCGGAGTATGGATGAGGCAGCGGACACATCCTCGGGCGCACCACTCGAGCACCGCTGACTGCAGGCACGCTGCACGCCGACCACCCAGCAGTAGTTGTCATCAACCCAGGAGCTGGCGCGTAATCGGGGCACGATCCGCGGCATGACCGGACGACGCGCAAGCGCCCGCCACCTGCACGCGTGCCTGGCTTCAAGCAGAATCAAGTGCGGCCGGTCCTAGTGCGCTCGGTCAGTCGTGTGGCGGAGGCAGTCTTGGCTGATGGCCGTGCGGGTGCTGACGCTTGCTCGGGCGCCGCGACCGCTTGTCCTTCTTGGACGCGGCGATCTCCGGCGGCGGCTCTGGGAGGTGCCTGCGCATGTCCTCGGCGAGTTGTCCCCATGCCATGCGGTCGAGCCAGACCCCGGCGAGCGCCTCGACCCAGAGAGGGTCGCGGCCGGTGCGTTCGAGGATCGCGCCCGCGTAAGCGGCCGGCTGTGCATGCAGCAGGCGCTCGAGAGGGCCGGCAGCCACGGAGCTGCGGAACTCGGCGTCTCCGTCAGGGTCGTGCAGCATCGCGTCGACGACCTCGACCGGCAGCGTGCCGGCGCTGGACTCTTCGTACACCAAGTCCTCGGCCCAAAGATCGGGCCCGTCGAAGGCGGCGAGCCGTTGCTCACGGCTGCCCCTTAACAGCGCGTCGTGCCGCCGGTAGGCGCGGGCCACCTCAACGATGCGTTCGCTTCCCCAGCTCATCCGGCCAGTCTCGGTCATCGCCGGGGCTCTCGGCGCGCACGGAGCGCGAGTCGACGGGACCCAGGCGGAAGAGCGATGACGGCGGCATGAGCGGTCGTTCGTGGCAGGTCGGTCCGTCACGCGGGGCGTAGGGAGCGGGCGATGGTGAGGAACTCCTGCTCGTTGAAGGGGCGCATGCCGGAGCAGAACGAGAACGACTGGACCTCGACGTTCTGCTGTGCGGTCGGGTCGTGCCAGAAGAGTGACCAGTTGCCAAGGGAGTCCTTGCGCAGCTGCGCGGGCTGCTGGGCGATGGTGACGGTGCCGGCCGGGCTCCAGCTCGGCGGGATGGAGGTTGGACCGCTTCCGCCTTGGCGGACGAGGACGGTGGGGTGCCGCTGGGGGTTACACGTGGCTTGCGGCTGCACGGTGGGTGCGCTGGCGGCCGGCTCGGGTGTCACGAGGTTCGGCCCCCTCGTGTCGCTCCAGCTGCGGGTCCAGCCTGCGGTGCCCAAGTACTCGTGGTCCCTCTCCCGGACGTACCCGCGGGGGAGACCGGTTGGGGTGAGTAGCCGGCTGCCGTCGAACACGCGATGCCGAACCTGAACCGCTCCCCCGGTGCTGCTCCGTCCGTTGGGGTCGATCACAGCCCGCGTGCCCAGTGGGAGGGACAGTCGGACCTCGACTTGGGCGTCGACGCCTACCAAGTCGCAGAGCCCGACGGCCCGGCGCCCGTCGGGCTGCACGACAGTGCGTGGTGCGGGCACCTCCGCGCGCAGATCGATGATCACGGCCTTGGCGCGCTCATGCACGCGCGTGTCAACGGCGCCCTCGCAGCTGCCGTCGCCGCCCATGTAGGTGACCACGAGGAGGGCTGGATCGCGGTCAGTGCGCACCGCGGTCCAGGCCATCGGTCTGGTGCTCGCGCCAGGGCGGTGGGGCACCGTTACGTTCGGCGCAGGCGGTGGGATGTACCCCGCGGAGGTGTGCTGCTGTCCGCCGCGCAGGAGGGCGGCGCCGGAGGCGGCGACCACCACCGCGAGGACCGCCGCGACGGCCGCCATAACTGTCGGCCAGGTGCGGTCCGGCGTCGACTGGTCCGAGCTGGCTATCGCGTGCAGTTCAGCGCGCAGCCTCAGGCGGGTCTGTTCGGGAAGGGGCCGCTCGTCTAGATCACTCATGGCGGGAGTCCTTGGGTGCTGCGTCGGGTGAGGCGTTGCGGAGGCGTCCCCTCGCTCGGGACAGCCGTGAGGTGAACGTGCCGGCAGGCACGCCGAGGGCGCGAGCCGCCGCAGCCTGGTCGCCGTGATCGGCGAGGGCGTGAACTGCGGCCAGCTGCTCAGCAGGGAGAGCGCGGAGGGCGGGAGCCAGAGCGGCGGCGACGCGGGACGCGTCGAGCCTTTCGTCCGCGCCACTGGTGGGGTCGACGTCCGGCTCAGCCGGCAGCCGTGCAACGGCTGCTTCGTAGCGGCGACGTGAGCGTTCGGCGTTACTCGCGACGTGAGCGGCGATCTTCAGCAGCCAAGGCAGCAGTGTCTCGTCACCGCCAGCCAGCCGGTCATGCCGTCGCTGCCACGCGACCAGGAACACTGCGCCTGTCAGCTCCTCGGCGGCGTCCCACGACCCGGTGCGCCGGTACAGGGCGTTGTAGACACCGCGCGAGTGCCGATCGAACACCACGGCGAACGCGCCGGCGGATCCACCTCGTACCGCCGACCACACGGCCGCGTCGTCAGCGCCGTCGCGCAGGCAGTCCGAGGTCACACCTCACTATGTCCGCTCGCGTTCAAACTCCTGCACGTCCCGTCACCCTGCCTTGACGACGTCTGCCCGGACAAGCGCTCCGCGGCTACTTGTTCTATGGACGTACGGCTTCGGTCTGGCCAGGCTGGGGTCGAGGTGCCCGGCGGGTCGCTCGTTTTGCGGCTGCCCACCCGTGGTCGGTGTGGCTCTTTTTCATGGAGTGCTGGTCCGTCGGGTGCCGGCGGGGCGTGGCTGAAGAGGGGTCTGCTCGGCTCGAAGTAGCGGTGCCCGTCCCCGCAGTCCGCTGGTGGAGCTCTCGGTGAGGAGGCCGGGATGGGCAGCGTGGGCAGGGTGGTGATCGGTACCGACCCGCACAAGGCGTCGGCCACGATCGAGGTGGTCGACGAGCGTGAGGTCGTGCATGCGCGGGGCCGGTTCGGCATGGACCGGCAGGGCTATGCACTGTTGCTGGCCTACGTGCGGCAGTGGCCGTGCCGGGTGTGGGCGGTGGAGGGCGCGAACGGCACGGGCCGCCCGCTGGCGCAGCGGCTGCTCGCTGATGGCGAGCGCGTCCTCGACGTGCCGGCCAAGCTGTCGGCCCGGGTGCGGGTGCTGAACACGGGGCAGGGGCGCAAGACCGACGCCACGGACGCGCATTCGGTGGCGGTCGCCGCCGTGCGCGGCAAGGCCCTGCGTGAGGTGTCGGTGGGTGAGGAGATCGTGGTGCTGCGGCTGTTGTGCGACCGGCGCGATGAGCTGTCCCGGGCGCGGGCACAGGCGTTGAACCGGCTGCACCGACTGCTGCTCGAGATCGTTCCCGGCGGCGCGCCGCGGCACCTCTCCCCGCTGCAGGCACGCCACCTGCTGGCCACGGTGCGCCCGCGTGACCCGGCTGGCCGGGTGCGCAAGGAGCTGGCCGGCGAGCTGGTGGGCGAGGTGGAGGACCTCGACGCCCGGCTCAAGACCCTCACCAGGCGGCTGCGTGACGCGGTGCAGGCGCAGGGGTCCGGGCTGCTGAACGTGTTCGGGATCGGCCCGGCCGGCGCGGCCCGGATCCTCGCCGATGTGCAGGACGTCGCCCGGTTCCGGGACCGCAACCGGTTCGCGTCCTGGACCGGGACCGCGCCGATCGACGCCTCGAGCGGAGAGCAGACCCGGCACCGGTTGTCCCGGGCGGGTAACCGGCGGCTGAACCACGTGCTCTACATCGCCGCGATCGTGCAGATCCGACACGACACCGTCGGGCGGACCTACTACCGGCGCAAGATCGCCGAAGGCAAGACCAAGCTGGAGGCGCTGCGATGCCTGCGCAGGCGGCTCTCCGACGTGGTCTACCGCCAGCTCGTCGCCGACGCCGCCGCCCGCTCGCTCGCAGCCCTCGCCCGAGTCGACATCGACGAGGTCGGTGAGACGGGTTCGGGAGGGCACTTCGGGGCGTCTACGGACTCCAGCGCGGCCGACTTGTTCCCGGGCGTCGGCACTTCGGACCAGCCACATCCCGAACCCGCTCCTGCGACGCTACCCCCGCCGAGCCCGGCCGGGAAGGGCGCGGCGGCCGCCCCTGCGCCTGCTCGGCGGCGCGCCCGAGGCGTCAACGTGGAGCGCCCCACCGGACGAACGACGTTGACGCCGACCAACGCCGCCGCATCCTCATCAGGGGCCGCGCCACGCCCTTGACACAGAGGGGAGCCATGAGCGTGCGAAGCGATGGGCAGTGGACGACTCATGGTCATCAGGCTGACGTCGCTATGGAAGCATCGCTCGGATCGACGGCAGAAGCCGGCACTGCTGGCAGTCATCCTTCCCGAGCCGCTCGCCTCGGAGGTGCTCGAGCTGCTCAGGATCGGCAAGCGCGTTGAGGCGGTCAAGTTGACGCGCGCTCGAACTGGCCTGGGGCTGCTCCCCGCAGTGAAGGCTGTCGACGCCCTAGCCTGCGACTGAGCTCAGGCGTGCTAGCTGCCGGTCTCAGGCGCTGACGGTCGTCAGCGTCGGCACGGAGCGCACGTCGGAGGTGCGCTGACGGCGGCAAGTGCGTGCGTCCTGCGCGATCATGGCGGGGTGGCACCTGAGCTGTTCCTCGCTGTCCGCGCGCTTGTTAACAGCGTCGACCCTGTCGGCCTGATCGCGCTCGAGTGTCCAGAGGACGAGTACGACCCGGAGGTGGCGGACCTGCTGAGGCTACGGCCGCCGGTCACACCTGACGACGTACACGCGATCTTCCTACGCTGGTTCGGCGAGGCGAGTGCACCCGGCGCCAGTGTGTGTGCAGGGCTCGCCGCCGGGCTGAACGAGCTGCTGACGGACCGAATAAGGTGACCCAGTATCACGAGCGCGCTGCATCGCCGAGCGGCTCCGCCCACTGACGGCGGCCGGCTTTGGTACGAGGGCTCGCGCCAGGACCCCTGCCGATCGAGTCCCATTCGACCAGGAACAGAGGTGGGCACTCAGAGCAGGGGCAGCCCGGCGCCAACACATAAGACGGCAATGAGGAGCCATTGCGCTCTTCGGCTCTGCTTACGCAACCGTGGTGTGAAGTGCGGGTCGTCGTCGATCAGTTGGTTCATCACCAGCAGTGGGCGGCCCTGCGTGACGACCAGGCAGCTGAGGTAGAGGAGTGTAAACATCCAGGCGATGGCATGTTCCGCGCCAGCGCCGTTGCTTCCCTTGAGGGCCACAAAGCCGACAGCTCCGAAGATCGGCCAAGCAGACATCGCGATGGCCACCGTCGGCCATCCGAAGACCTTGGCCTCAGGCACGAGGGCCGCCTCCAGAAGCGCCAGCGAGATGGCTACGGCGATGAAGGCGAGCGGCACTCTGGCAAGTTGACCAGGGCGTCGCCGGCTAGCCGTCTTACCCTCAAGATGAAGCAGGTCGCATATGCGACCTTCGGCTCGATCGCGAAGCCCGGGGCAGCCAGAAGCGCGGGCAGCGACACGTCCACTCAACAGCGATGCGTGGGTGTTCCGCGGGCTCGCTCATCGGCATGTCAGTGCATCCGCGGACGACCGGACCTTAGGAGCGCAACGCCGCGTGTGACGGGCTGCGGTACCGGGCGACGGCCTCGCCCAGTCGTCAGCCGCGTACGTACGGTGTCCCCATGACCAACGCCATCGACATCCTCACCGACGCGTTCGGCCGCGTGCAGCAGACGCTGCACTCCGCCGTCGAGGGCCTCACCGCCGACCAGCTCGCGGCCCGGCCCGACGGCCGCGGCAACTCGGTCGCCTGGCTGGCCTGGCACCTGGCGCGGGTGCAGGACGACCACATCGCCGACGCCGCCGGCTCAGAGCAGGTGTGGACCTCGCAGGGGTTCGCGGGCCGGATGCAGCTGCCCTTCGACGACGCGGAGACCGGCTACGGCTTCTCCCCCGAGCAGGTCGCCCAGGTGCGGCCCGAGGACCCGCAGGTGCTGCTCGACTACCTCGACGCCGTGCACGGGCGCACCGTCGGCTGGCTCGCGGGCGTCACCGAGGCCGACCTCGACCGGGTCGTCGACGAGAACTTCGACCCGCCGGTCACCCTCGCCGTGCGCCTGGTGAGCATCATCAGCGACGACCTGCAGCACGTCGGCCAGGCCGCCTACGTCGCAGGGCTCTCCTCGCGCAGCTGACCGTCGTGCAGCCGCACGACCCGGTCGGCGGACGCGGCGGTCAGGGCGTCGTGGCTGGCGAGCAGCGCCGCGCTGCCCTGCTCGTGGCAGCGGCGGCGTACGAGTGCGGCGACCTTCACCGACAGCGCCTCGTCGAGGCGCCCGGTCGGCTCGTCGGCGAGCAGCAGGGTCGGCCTGACGACGAGCGCGCGGGCCAGCGCCGCGCGCTGCGCCTCCCCCAGCGACACCTCGGCCGGCAGCCGGTCGAGGACGACCGCCAGGCCGAGCTCCTCGAGCAGCTCGCGTGCGGCGGCCTCCGGCTCGGGCGAGCCGGCGAGACGCGCGGGCAGGGCGACGTTCTCGGCGAGGGTCAGCTCGTCGAGCAGCCCGAAGCGCTGCGGCACGACCGCGACCTGCTGCCAGGGCGTACCGGTCGTCGACAGCACCTCGACCGCGCCGCTGTCGGGCGCCTCCCAGCCCGCGACGCAGTTGAGCAGCGTGGTCTTGCCGGAGCCGGAGCGCCCGAGCAGCACGACGACCTCGCCGGGCGCGACCTCGAGGTCGACGCCGCGCAGCGCGTGGACCGTCTCGCGACCCCGTCGGTACGCCTTGGTCACGCCGCGCACCGACAGCACGGGCTGGGTGGACAGGACGCTCACGACGGCTCCCGCAGGTGCACGCCGCTCTCGTCGACGTCGATCTCGACACGGCGGGTGTGGAAGCGGCGCAGCACCTCGTCGGGGAGCTGGAGGCGGCCGTTGCCGTCGATGACCGCCAGCCGGCGTCCCGCGACCTGCTCGGCGGCGATGGTGCCGGAGCGCATGGCGAGCACCTGGTCGGCGACCTCGGCCGCCTGAGGGTCGTGCGTAGCCACCAGCACGGTCGTGCCCCGGTGGGCGAGACGGCGCACGACGCCGAGGAGGTCTGCTGTGGTTGCTGAGTCGAGCTCGCCGGTCGGCTCGTCGGCGACGACGAGCGCCGGCGACCCCACCACCGCCTGGGCGAACGCGAGCCGCTGCTGCTCGCCGCCCGAGAGCTGGTCGGGCCGGTGGTCGGCGCGCTCGGTGAGGCCCAGCAGGCCGACGAGCTCCTCGGTCTCCTGGCGCACGACCGGCCGGGGCAGCCCGCGCAGCCGCCCCGCCTCGCGCAGGTGCCCGACGACGGTCAGCTCGGGCTGCAGGTTGTCGGGCGGCCGGGCGAAGACGTAGCCGATGTGCCTGCGGCGCAGGGCCCGCAGCCGGCGGCCGGACAGCGCGGTGAGCGGCTCGCCCGCCACCACGGCCAGGCCTGCGGTCGGCCGGTCCTGCGCTGCGAGGATCTTGAGCAGCGAGGTCTTGCCCGAGCCGGAGGGACCGGTGAGCGCGGTGAGGCTGCCCGCCGGCAGGACGGCGTCGACGCCCTTGAGCGCGTGCACCTCGCCGCCGGGCGACCAGTAGATGCGCACGACGCCCTCGCACGACGCCGCGTGCTCAGCCACCGCGCAGCACCTGCCCTCGGGGGGCGCGCCGCGCCAGCGAGTCGACGAGCACGGACCCGACCGCCACGAGGAGCACCACCCCCACGGCGACCGCGAGCAGCGCAGGCAGAGGGACCTCGAAGACCGGCCCCGGCGGCAGGGCCGGCACGGGGTCGAGCGTGTCGAGCACCAGCCGCGCGGTCGGCAGGCCGAGACCGGCGCCCAGCACGGCGGCCACCAGCGCGAGCAGCCCCAGCTCGACAGCGGCAGCGGCGAGCGCCGAGCGGCGCGCCAGGCCCATCCGGTCGAGCAGCACCGACGCGACGGTGCGGCGGCGCTGCTGGGCGGCCGCGTAGAGCGCGAGCCCCGCGAGGCCGAGCACCCCGGCGCACGCGGCGACCGCCCGCAGGTAGCCCAGCGTCCAGCTCTGCGCCCGCAGCGCCGGCCGAGCCAGGAAGTCGCTGGTGGTGCGCACCGCCGCAGGGTCGACCGCGGTCGTGTCGGGCCCCGACGCCTGGAGCAGAGGACGGTCGTCGCCCCTGCCCCAGACCTGGCGCTGCAGCACGAGGTCGATGTCCTGGCCGGCCGCGTGCAGCGCGGCGGTCAGGGGCGCGCGGGCCGCCACGAGCATCGGCCGCGTCGACGGCATGCCGGGGAAGGCGGAGGCACGGCCCACGACCTGCGCCTGCACCTGGTAGGCGCCGAAGTCGAGCGTGAGCCGGCCGCCGGTCGAGGTGAGCACCTGGTCGGGCACCGGACCGGCCACGACGACGGGCACCCGGTCGGCAGCTCCGGCGCGCGGGACGAGCGCTGCCAGCAGCTCGGGCAGCGGGCGGTCGGCGAAGCCGGGCTCCCAGTCGGCGACCCGGCCGAAGCCGGCCGGGTCGACGGCCAGCACGTCGGTCGACAGGCCGCCGGGCGCGAGGTCGATGCCCCGGGCGCGCTGAACGAGCGTGGCGCCCGCCGGGAGCGCCGGGGACTCGTGCCCGGCGTTGACGTCTGCGACGTAGTCGGCGCCCACGGCCACCACCGCCTTGGCGTGCAGGGTGCGCGAGGTCGACGCGGCCAGCGCGCCGGCGTAGACGACGAGGCCCAGCGCGACCGCCGTCGCCACCACGACCAGGCGGGTGGCCGAGGCGGCGGCCAGCACCCGGCGTACGCCGAGGTAGGCGCCGGCCGGCAGCCGCGCCGCCGGGCCGCGCACGGGGCGCGCCGCGCGCTGCAGCACCGACACGACGACGCCGCTGGCGGCGGCGACCACGAGCAGGGGTACGCCCAGGGTGACGACCCCGAGGCCACCGTCGTCGCGCGGCCGACCGTCGACGAGCGGCAGGGCGGCGACGACCGCGACGGCGGCGGTGACCGGCACCCACGGCACCCGGCCCAGCAGCTGCTGCGCGGCGCCTACCCCGATCTGCCCCATGCGCGCGACGGCGACCGCCGTCACGACCGCCACCTCCACCAGCACGAGCAGTGCGCAGACGACCACGACCGGCCAGGCGTCGCCGAGCCAGCCCTCGGGGAAGCGCCCCGCGGGACCGAGCGCACGCACCGCCGCCGCACCCGCCCCCGCACCGAGCAGCGTCCCCACGACGACGGCGGGCAGCGCCTCGACGGCTGCCCGCCACCCGGCCTGCGCGGGCGACAGGCCGCGGGCCACCAGCGCGCGCAGCTGCACCTCGCGCCGGCGCACGCGCTGAGCGGCCCACACGCCGACCAGGAGCAGCGCGGCGCCGGCACCGCCGTAGCCGACGGCCCGCACCGGCGGGGTCAGCAACGAGACGGTGCTGCGGGTGCGCGTGAGCACGTTCGCGAGCGAGGTCCGCACCAGCGCCGGCTCGCCCACCGCGTCGAACCGGTCGGCGAGCGGAGGTGCACCGACCCGCAGGGTGAGCTGCTGCTGGCGCACGGCTGCCGCCTCGGCCTGGGCGCGCGAGGCGTGTGACGGGAGGGGGAACGCGTACTCGAGGTCGACCGGCTGCTCGAGCGAGGTCGCGACCGAGCGCACCAGCGCCGGCGCGGCGACGACCGGCGCTTCGGGGTAGTCGAGGTCGCCGGTGCGCGGGTTCGGCAGCGGCACGAAGAAGCGGTAGGCCTGGCCCTCCCAGTAGGGCCCGACCGGCAGGGCCGGCTCCCGGTAGACGCCGGCGACCGGCAGGGCGACGCTGCGGGGGTGGCCGGTGAGGTCGGTCGCCCGCAGCTGCAGCGTGCCGCCCGCGCGCAGCGACAGCGCCGTCGCCAGGCGCGAGGGGACGAGCACGCCGGTCGTCGCAGGCCCGCCGCTCAGCAGCTCGAGGCGGGCTTCAGCCTCCGTACGCGCGAAGACCTGCGCCTTCTCGACGCGCCCGGCGCCGGTCGCGAGCAGGCCGGTCACGTCCGGCAGCTCGACGGGAGCCGGCAGCCCGAGGGCCTTCGCCTGCGCGTCGAGCGCCGCGTCGAGCGCCGGCACCTGCGCCACGCGGTCGTTGGCGACGCTGCCGTTGAAACGGGAGCGGGTGCCGGAGAGGACGGTGGCGCCGAGCGTGGTCGTCCCGAGCCGGTCGCGGTCCTGCTCCCACGCGCCCTCGCCCGCGGCCGCGACCAGCAGCGGTGCCGAGACGCCCACGGCCACGAGCAGCGCCGTGAGCAGGGCGAGCCCGACGGCGAACCGGGGACGCCGGCTCACCGGACGGTGGGAGCGTCCGGCGCGCTGACGTCGTAGGTCTTGCCGTCGGCGACCGACTTCATCAGCACCGTGGCGACGGTGGCCTTGCGCGCGGAGCGGTCGGGGCTGCCCCAGACCACGGACTTGCCCGAGCGCAGCACGAGCGTGACGCTGTCGGCCGTGCTGGCGTCGACGTGCGCCACCGAGCCGAGCAGCGTGTCGGGCAGCGCCGCGACGACCCGGGCGGCCGAGCGCAGGGCGGCGACGTCGCCCTTGCGGGTGCGCAGCACCGGGTGGCCCAGCGGGTCCTTGGCCTCCTCGGCCGGCGCGGGCGCGAACGCCGCACCGGTCGCGTCGACGTAGGACCAGCCGCCGCCGTCGGCGACGACGCCGACCGGCTCGCGGTCCTGCACGGTGACCACCAGCGTGTGCGGCCACTTGCGGGCGGCGTGGACGGTGCGCACGACCGGGAGGTCGCCGACGCGCTCCTGCACCGACGACAGCGGCACGCGCGCGAGCGGGAAGCCGGTGCGTACGCCGGCCGCCCTGCGCACCTCGGCCGCGGTCAGGGTCGTGGTGCCGCGGACCTCGACCGTGCGCAGACCCAGCAGCGAGGTGCCGAGCACCGCCCAGCCGGCGGCGACCACGAGCGTGAGCACGAGGGCGATCGCGATGCGCGCACGGCCGGGCAGCAGCGGCCCGCGCGCCCGCGGGCCGGCGGCGCGCGGCCGCGGCGCCGGCCGGGTCATCGTCGCGCCGGGGCGCGAGACGTCGTGGCCCCTCACGCTCGCTCCGCCAGCAGCGCCAGCACCTCGGGCCCGATCATGGTCACGTCGCCGGCGCCGAGGGTCAGCACGATGTCGCCGGGGCGGGCGGCTGCGGCCAGCCGACCAGCGACCGCCGACCACGACGGCTCGTAGTGCACCGAGCCGGGCGCCAGCGGCACCGCGGCGGCGACCGCCTCGCCCGTGGCCCCGGGCAGCGGGTCCTCCCCCGCGGCGTAGACGTCCATCACGACCACCTCGTCGGCGAAGGCGAGCGAGCGGCCGAACTCATCGCTGAACGCGGCCGTGCGGGAGTAGCGGTGCGGCTGGAAGGCGACGACGACCCGGCCGCCGTGCGCGACCGAGCGGGCCGCGCGCAGGGTCGCCTCGACCTCGGTCGGGTGGTGGGCGTAGTCGTCGTAGACGCGCACGCCGCCCGCGGTGCCCTTGGCCTCGAACCGGCGCCGGGTGCCGGTGAAGCGGCCGAGCCCCTCGAGCACCTGCTCGGCGGCGAAGCCGAGCCCGGTGGCCATGGTCAGCGCCGCGGCCGCGTTGAGCGCGTTGTGCCGTCCCGGCACCCGCAGCGTGAGCTCGCCGACGCGGGAGCCGTCGGCCACCGCCCGCGCGCTGGAGCCGGCGCCCGCGACGACGAGCGACTCGAGGCGTACGTCTGCGGCCTCCGACTCGCCGTAGGTGCGGACCTCCACGCCCTCGGCGCGCGCCCGCTGCGCCAGGCGCACCGCGCCCGGGTCGTCGGCGCAGGTGACGAGCAAGCCACCTGGCACCACTCGTCGGGTGAACTGCACGAACGCCTCGTCGACCGCCTCGCCCGTGACGTAGTGGTCGAGGTGGTCGGGCTCGACGTTGGTGACGATCGCCGCAGCAGGCGTGTAGATGAGGAACGAGCCGTCGCTCTCGTCGGCCTCGGCGACGAACAGGTCGCCGGAGCCGTTGTGGGCGTTGGCGCCGGACTCGTTGAGGCTGCCGCCGATCGCGAACGACGGGTCGGCGCCGCAGTGCTGCAGCGCCACGGTGAGCATCGAGGTCGTCGTGGTCTTGCCGTGGGTGCCGGCGACGGCGATCGCCCGACGCCCGGCCATCACCGCCGCCAGGGCCGCGGCGCGCGGCAGGACGAGGAGCCCGCGGGCGCGGGCCTCGACCAGCTCAGGGTTCTCGGGCCGGATCGCGCTCGAGACCACGACCGTGTCGGCCCCGGCGACGTGCTCGGCCGCGTGGCCGACGAAGGTGGTCGCCCCCAGGGCGCGCAGGGCGGCCAGGGCTCGGCTGTCGCGGGCGTCGCTGCCCGAGACGGTGGCTCCCCGCGCCAGCAGGATGCGCGCGATGCCCGACATGCCGGCGCCCCCGATGCCGACGAAGTGCACGCGGCCCAGGGCGTCGGCCGGCGGCACGGGGTCGGGGGCGGGGACCGCGCTCACGATCGTCCTCCTGCTCGGTGGGCTGGTGCGGCGGCGGCGAGCACCATGGCCGCCAGCCGGTCGTCGGCGTCGCGACGCCCGAACCGCGCGGCCGCTGCAGACATCGTGGCCAGCCGGGCGGCGTCGGCGGCCAGCGGGGCGAGGTTCGCGGCGACCCACTCAGCCGTGCACGTCGCGTCGTCGACCAGCAGGCCGCCGCCCGCCTCGACGACGGGCTGGGCGTTGAGCCGCTGCTCGCCGTTGCCGTGCGGGAAGGGGACGTAGACCGCCGGCAGGCCGACCGCGGCCAGCTCGGAGCACGTGCTGGCGCCCGAGCGGCACAGGGCCAGGTCGGCCGCGGCGTAGGCGAGGTCCATGCGGTCGAGGTAGTCACGCACGACGTAGGGCGCCGGTGACGCCACCTCGACCGACTTGCCGCGGCCGACGCCGTGCAGCACCTGCACGCCCGCTGCCCCGAGGGCGGCGGAGGCACCGGACGCCGCCTCGTTGAGCGTGCGCGCGCCCTGCGAACCACCGAAGACCAGCAGGCAGGGCAGGTCGGGGTCGAGACCGAAGTGGGCCCGCGCCTCGGCCCGGCGGGCGGCGCGGTCGAGCGTCGAGACCGAGCGCCGCAGGGGCATGCCGACGTAGGTGGCGCCGTGCAGGGGGCTGGCGGGCCAGGCGCTCGCCACGTGCGGTGTCAGCCGGGCGCCGAGGCGGTTGGCGAGCCCCGGTCGCACGTTCGCCTCGTGGACCACGAGGGGCACGCCGTGGCGTCGTCCCGCCAGATAGGCGGGAGCTGAGACGTAGCCGCCGAAACCCACCACCACGTCGGCGCCGACGCGGGAGAGGACTGCTGAGGTCTCGCGCACCGCCGAGACGACGCGCAGCGGCAGGCGGAGCAGCTCGGGCGACGGCCGGCGGGGCACGGGCACCGGCGGGATGAGCGCCAGGTCGTAGCCCCGCTCGGGCACCAGCCGGGCCTCGAGCCCCCGGCTGGTGCCCAGCGCCGTGATGCCGACGGCCGGGTCGGCCCGGCGCAGGGCGTCGGCGAGCGCGAGGGCGGGCTCGACGTGGCCAGCGGTGCCACCGCCGGCGAGGACGACGTGCATGTCAGACCGCGGCGGCGCGCTCGGCGCGCGCGTTGCTGCGGGCGAGGCTGAGCAGGAGGCCGATCGCCGCCATCGTCGAGAGCAGCGCCGAGCCGCCCGCCGAGACCAGCGGCAGGGGCAGCCCGATGACCGGCATGAGCCCGATGACGGCGCCGATGTTGATGACCGTCTGGGCCGCCAGCCACGTGGTGACCGCGGCTGCCGCCAGGTGCTCGAAGCGACCGCTCGAGCGCAGCGCGACCTGGTAGCCGCCGTAGCAGAGGGCGCCGAACAGCGAGACGACCACCAGGCTGCCCAGCAGGCCGAGCTCCTCGCCGATGATCGCGAAGATGAAGTCGTTGTGGGCCTCGGGCAGGGTGCCCCACTTCTCGCGGGACGCGCCCAGCCCCACGCCGAGGAAGCCCCCCGTGCCGAGGGCGAGCCGGCCGTGCAGCGCCTGGTAGGCGTATCCGGCCTGGTCGGCGCTCGGCGACAGCCAGCTGGTCAGGCGGGCCACGCGGTTGCTCTTGGTCGAGGCGAGCATCGCGGCCATGACCCCGCCCGCACCGAGCACGGCGACGAACAGCCGGAAGGGCGCACCGGCGAAGAACAGCAGCGAGAGCACGAGCATCATCAGCACGAGCGCCGTGCCGAGGTCGTTGCCCAGCAGGACGAACAGCAGGATGCAGCCGCTGACCGGCAGCAGCGGCACGAGCAGGTGCTTCCACTGGTCGAGCAGCGCGTGCTTGCGCGCCAGCAGGTCGGCGCCCCAGAGCACGAGCGCCAGCTTGGCCGCCTCGCTGGGCTGGATCTGCACGCCGCCCACGGTGATCCAGTTGCGGTTGCCGTTGACGGCGGCGTCGCCCGCGACCTGCACGAGGGCGAGCATCACGCCCGAGAAGATCAGCGCCGGGTAGGCCAGCGCCCGCCACACCTTGACCGGCAGCCGGGAGCAGAAGAACAGGACCGGCACGCCGATCGCGAAGAACACCGCCTGCTTGCGCCAGTAGGAGAACGACGAGCCGGTGGTGCGGTAGGACTCGACGCTCGAGGCCGAGAGCACCATCACCAGGCCGAGCACGACCAGCAGCCCGGCGCTGCCGAGGATGATCAGGTAGGGCGCGTTGGGCCTGTCGAGCAGGGCGCGCAGCTGGCGGGTGACCGCGCTGCCGCGGGCTGTGCGGCGGGGTCGGTCGGCGGCAGCGACGCTCATCCTCGCCCCACCCCACCCCGTCGTCGTGCAGTCGTCCGTGCGGGCTCGATGCTACGAAGCGCTGCCCGCCGCGGACGCGAGGCGCGCCGGGGGCGGTGGGACGGATCGGACGGTCCGTCCGCCGGCGGCGGCCGACGCGTACGTTGCTGGAACGGCAACAACGCTTGGCGCTCCGCCGTCCCCGGCCCGAGACTCCGGAGCATGACGAACCCCAGCACCAGCAGCACGGACCGGACCCCCGACGCCGCCGAGTGGGACGAGCGCTACAGCGCGGCCGAGCGCGTGTGGAGCGGCGAGCCCAACGGCGCCCTCGTCGCCGAGGTCTCCGACCTCGCGCCGGGACGCGCGCTCGACGTCGGCTGCGGCGAGGGAGCCGACGCGGTCTGGCTGGCCCGCCGCGGCTGGCAGGTCACCGCGCTCGACGTCTCGGGCATCGCCCTCGAGCGCGCCCGCCGCCACGCCGAGGAGGCCGGCGTCGAGGTCGAGTGGGTCCACGCCGGCCTGGTCGAGGCGGGCCTCCCGGCGGGCGGGTTCGAGCTGGTGTCGGCGCAGTACGCGGTGCTGCTCAAGACCCCTGGCGCCGTCGCCGAGCGCGCGCTGGCCGACCTCGTCGCGCCGGGCGGCACCCTGCTCGTCGTGCACCACGACATCGAGCACTCCCACGACCACGGGCACGGGCACGACGGCGGGTTCGACCCCGAGCTGTACGCGCTGCCCGCCGACGTCGCGGGCGTGCTGGGCGAGGAGTGGGTGGTCGAGGTCGACGAGCGCCGCCCGCGGGTGGTCTCGGGGGGCTCCGGCGCGCACCACGTGCAGGACCTCGTGCTGCGGGCCCGTCGACGCGCCTAGTGCGACCCCCGCGGCTGCCCGACCAGGCACGGCGCCGGACGACGTCGCCAGCACGTGCAACCCCGTCGGTGGCCCGGGGCATCAACCAGGCATGAGAGCTCTCCCCCGCACCGGTCTGTCCGTCTGCGCCGCCGGGCTGGTGCTCGCGCTGGGCGGCTGCGGCGCCAGCTCGTCGCCGTCGGCCGGCCCGCCCCCGGCCCCCGCCCCCACCGCGTCGAGCGCGGCGCCGGCACCTGCCTCGACGCCGACGCCCACGCCCGCACCCACACCCACGTCGACGCCCGCACCGACACCGACGCTCGCACCGACACCCACCGGGGCGCCCGCACCCACCGGGGCGCCCGCACCCACCGGGGCGACCACACCCACGCCCACGCCCACCGAGGCGACGACCCCCTCGCCGAGCGCGAGCTCGGCAGCGAGGCTGATCCCCTACGCCGGCGGCGAGTCGGTGGGGGTCGAGATCGACGACCCGGCCGACGTGTCCGAGCTGCGCGGGGCGCCCGAGTCGTTCAAGCGGTTCGTCGCCCGCACGGTGGAGCAGCTCCAGGCCGAGGAGAAGTGCCCGGGCGCGGCGGTGGGGGTGACCGTCCAGACGCTGCGCACCGACGGCTTCGCGATCGGCGGCGTCAACGCGTGCGGCGGCTACGAGGCGCTCTGGGCGCAGGTCGACGGCACCTGGAAGGAGGTCTACGGCACCCAGGACTCCCTCGACTGCGCGGTGCTGCGCCGCTACCGCGTACCGAGCGACGTGGCCGGGGACACCTGCTACGACTACAAGGGCAAGAAGGAGCACTCCTACCACCAGGCCTGAGCGACCGCCTCGCCCCTGCTGCGCACGGGATGCGCTGTGCCACAGTGACGGCCATGGCCTTCGACGACATCGAGCCCCTCACCGTCCCGACGCCGGCGCTGCTCTTCGACCTCGACGGCACGCTGGTCGACTCGGTCTACCAGCACGTGATCGCGTGGCAGGAGGCGCTGTTCGAGGTCGGCATCCCGCTGTCGGTGTGGCGCATCCACCGGCGCATCGGGATGAGCGGCGGGCTCTTCCTGCAGGCGCTCCAGCGCGAGACCGGCATCGCCCTCGACGCCGACGCCCTGCGCCAGCTGACGACGCTGCACGCCGAGGCGTACCTGCGCCGGGCGAGCAGCGTCGTCGCGCTGCCCGGAGCGCGCGAGCTCGTCGCGCACCTCAGCGAGCGCGGCGTGCCGTTCGCCATCGCGACGAGCGGGGCGCGTCGCACGGCCGCCTCCGCGCTCGACATGCTCGGCGTCCCCGAGGACGTCCCCGTCATCACCCGTGACCTCGTCGAGCGCGCCAAGCCCGACCCGCACCTGTTCCTGGCCGCCGCCCGCCAGCTCGACGTGCCGCCGCAGCAGTGCTTCGTCGTCGGCGACAGCGTGTGGGACCTGCTGGCCGCCCAGCGCGCAGGCTCGCTGGGCGTCGGCCTGCTCTCCGGCGGCTACGGGCGCGAGGAGCTGCAGGCCGCCGGGGCCTACCGCGTCTACAACGACCCGGCCGACCTGCTCGCCCACCTCGAGGAGGTCGGGGTGCGCCCGGCGCTCTGAGCCGCGCCGGGTCGTGCGCCGCCCGGGTTGTGGAGTGCGGGACCTGCGCCGAGACTGACGAGGGAGGAGGACCGCTGTGGACGGAGCAGCCGTGTGGTGGCTCGTGGCGGCGGTCGTCCTCGTCGGGGTCGAGGTGCTGGGCGTCGAGCTGGTCGCGCTGATGTTCGCCGGCGGGGCCCTGGCAGCAGGCGTCGCCGCCCTGCTGGGCGCACCGCTCCCGGTCGACGTCGTCGTCGCAGCCCTGGTCTCGTTGGCCGGACTGGTCCTGCTCCGGCCGGTGGCGCTGCGCCACCTGCGTCCGGGGCCGGAGCAGCGCACGGGCACCGCGGCGCTGGTCGGCTCGACCGCGACGGTGCTGGCCCGCGTCGACGACGGCAGCGGCGGGCGGGTGAAGCTGAACGGCGAGGTCTGGTCGGCGCGCACCTACCTCACGGGTACGGCCGTGGAGCCGGGCCGCCAGGTGCAGGTGATGTCCATCGACGGTGCCACGGCCGTCGTCCACGAGATGGAGCTGCCATGGTCGCCCTGATCGCCGTCGCCGCGGTCGCGGTCGTCGCCCTGATCGTCCTCGTGCGCGCGGTGCGGATCGTGCCGCAGGCGCGCGCCGGGGTGGTGGAGCGGCTCGGCCGCTACCACCGCACGCTCACCCCGGGCCTCAACCTGGTCGTGCCGTTCATCGACCGCGTCCGGCCCCTCATCGACCTGCGCGAGCAGGTCGTGTCGTTCCCGCCCCAGCCGGTCATCACCGAGGACAACCTGGTGGTGTCCATCGACACCGTCATCTACTTCCAGGTGACCGACGCGCGCGCAGCGACCTACGAGATCGCCAACTACATCCAGGCCGTCGAGCAGCTCACGGTCACCACGCTGCGCAACCTGGTCGGCGGGCTGAACCTCGAGCAGACGCTGACCTCGCGCGACGAGATCAACGGCCAGCTGCGCGGCGTGCTCGACGAGGCGACCGGCCGGTGGGGCATCCGGGTCAACCGCGTCGAGCTCAAGTCGATCGACCCACCCGGCGGCATCAAGGACGCCATGGAGAAGCAGATGCGCGCCGAGCGCGACCGCCGCGCGACGATCCTGTCGGCCGAGGGCCAGAAGCAGGCCGCGATCCTCACGGCGGAGGGCGCGAAGCAGGCGGCGGTGCTGCGGGCGGAGGGCGACGCCCAGGCCGCGGTGCTCCGTGCCGAGGGCGAGGCCGAGGCGATCCGCCGGGTCTTCGCGGCCATCCACGCCGGCGACCCGGACCCCAAGCTGCTGGCCTACCAGTACCTCCAGACGCTGCCGCGCATCGCCCAGGGCGACAGCAACACCGTCTGGGTGGTGCCGAGCGAGCTGGGCGAGGCGCTCAAGGGCTTCCGCAGCGCCTTCGACGGCACGGCCCCCTGACGCGCCCCTCCCGCGCTCAGGAGCTGCGCAGCCCCACCAGGTTGCCGTCGGCGTCGGTGACGGTCGCGACGCTCATGCCGCCGCCCACCTCGCGGGCCGGGACCAGGACCTTCCCGCCTGCCTCGACGAGCGACGCGACCGCGGCCTCGAGGTCGTCGACGTCCCAGTAGGCCACGGCGCCGGTGTGGCCCTGGGCGTGGCCGTGGGGGTCGAGCCCGATCTCGGTGCCGTCGACCGAGTAGCCGACGTAGTAGGGCTGGTCGGTGTGCGGCTCGACGCCCAGCAGCCGGGTGTAGAACGCCTTGGCCGCCGCCAGGTCGTCGACCGGGTAGACGACCGTCCTCATCTGCACTGCCACGGGAACCTCCAGGTCCGGGTCGGTGTCACCTCGGCGGGACCATCCCGCTACCGTCCTGACGCCTCTGGCCCGGGAAGTGTGACCGGGCCCGTGCGCTCAGGGCAGCGCGCCGACCGCGCGGGCGAACTCGTCGCCGCGGGCGGCGTAGTCGGTGAACTGGTCCATCGACGCGCACGCGGGCGCGAGCAGCACGGTGTCGCCGGCGGTCGCGAGCCGGGCCGCCGCGGCGACCGCCTCGCGCATCGCCTGCTCCCCCTGGCCCTCGCCCGCACCCACCTCCACGACGGGTACGTCTGCGGCGTGCTCCCGCAGGGCCGCGCGGACGACCTCGCGGTCGCGGCCGAGCAGCACGACGCCGCGCAGCCGGTCGCGGGCACCGGCCACGAGCTCGTCGAAGCTCGCGCCCTTCGCCAGCCCGCCGGCGATCCAGACCACGGAGGGGTAGGCGGCGAGCGACGCGGCTGCAGCGTGCGGGTTGGTGGCCTTCGAGTCGTCGACCCAGTCGACGCCGTCGCGGCTGGCGACCCGGGCGATGCGGTGGGCGTCGGGCTTCCAGCCGCGCAGCCCGGCGCAGACGGCCGCGTCGTCGACCGCGTGCGCCGGGTGCAGCGAGAGGGCGAGCGCCGCGGCGGCCAGCGCGTTGGCGACGTTGTGCGGCGCGGCGGGCGAGATGTCGGCGACCGCGCAGAGCTCGCCGCGCTCGGTGGCCCGGTCGACGAGCATGCCGTCGACGACGCCGAGCTGCCCGGGCCCGGGCTCCCCGAGGGTGAACCCGCGCGGGCCGTGGGCGGAGGCGGCCAGCCGCGACACCAGCGGGTCGTCGGCGTTGTAGACCGACTCGTGGGCGCCGCGCCAGACCCGCGTCTTCGCTGCCGCGTAGGCGTCGAGGGTGCCGTGCCAGTCGAGGTGGTCGGGCGCCACGTTGAGCAGCGCACCCGCCCAGGGCGTCACCGTCGAGGTCCAGTGCAGCTGGTAGCTCGAGAGCTCCACCGCGATGACGTCGTAGGGCTCCGGCGCGAGCACCGCGTCGAGCAGCGGGAACCCGACGTTGCCCGCCGCCACCGCGCGGCGGCCGCCGGCGGTGAGGATGTCGGCCAGCATGCGTACGGTCGTCGTCTTGCCGTTGGTGCCCGTGACGGCGAGCCAGGGCGCGGCGTGCGCCGGGCGCAGCCGCCAGGCCAGCTCCACGTCGCCCCACACCGGGATGCCGGCGCGGGCGGCGGCGGCCAGCAGCGGGGTCTGCGGGCGCCAGCCGGGCGAGGTGACCACCAGGTCGGTGTCGGGCGGAGCCTCCTCGAGCGCCGACCCGAGCAGCACGAGCACTCCCAGCGCCTCGAGCTCGGCCGCGCGCGCCTCCTCGGCCGGACCGGAGCGCGCGTCGACCACCGTGACGCCCACGCCGGCCGCGACGAGCGCGCGGGCAGCCGAGGGGCCGGAGACGCCGAGACCGGCGACGACCGCCGACCGGAACGGGAGCTGCCTCACGTGCCGCTCACCCACTCTGCGTAGAAGACGCCGAGCCCGGCGGCGACCGAGAGACCCGCGATGATCCAGAACCGGATCACGATGGTGACCTCTCCCCAGCCGACGAGCTCGAAGTGGTGCTGGAGGGGCGCCATGCGGAAGACCCGCTTGCCGCCCGAGAGCTTGAAGTAGCCGACCTGGATGACGACCGAGAGCGTGATCAGCACGAACAGCCCGCCGAGCAGCACGAGCAGCAGCTCGGTGCGGGTCAGCACCGCGAGCCCCGCGAGCGCTCCGCCCAGGGCCAGCGACCCGGTGTCGCCCATGAAGATCTTCGCCGGTGAGGCGTTCCACCACAAGAAGCCGAAGCAGGCCCCCATGAGCGCGGCCGCGACCACCGCGAGGTCGAGCGGGTCGCGCACCTGGTAGCAGTGCTGGGTGACGGCCTTGCCGCAGTCGTTGCCCGACTGCCACACGCCGATGAGCACGTAGGACGCGAAGGTCACCACGCTCGCACCGGTCGCCAGCCCGTCGAGGCCGTCGGTGAGGTTCACGCCGTTGGAGGCCGCGGCGATGATCAGGTAGATCCAGACCACGGTGAGCACCCCGCCCAGCCCGAGGCCGGTGTCGCGGATGAACGACACGTGCGTCGAGGCGGGCGTGGTGCCCTGGGCGTCGCCGAAGCGCAGCGCCAGCACGCCGAAGGCGAGGGCCGTGACCGTCTGGCCGGCCAGCTTGGTGCGGGCCCGCAGGCCCGTGCTGCGCTGCTTGAAGATCTTGATGTAGTCGTCGAGGAAGCCGACGGCGCCGAGCCCGGTCATCAGCCCGAGCACCAGCAGCCCCGACACGGTCGGCGAGCTCTCGAGGTAGAACGCGGCGACCAGGTGGGCGAGCGCGTAGCCCAGCAGCACCGCCAGGATGATCACGGCACCGCCCATCGAGGGCGTGCCGCGCTTGGCGTCGTGGTCGGGGTAGCCCTCGTTGACGTCGCGGATCGCCTGCGCGTAGCCGCGCGACTGCAGCAGCGAGATGAGCGCGGGCGTGCCGAACAGGCCGACCACCAGCGCCACCCCGCCGGCGACGAGGATGAGGATCACGAGGTGCCCTCCTCGGCCGCGGCCTCGGCGCCCGGCACATCGGCCAGCAGCGCCGCGGCGACCCGCTCGAGCCCGACGGCCCGCGACGCCTTGACCAGGACGATGTCGCCCGGCTCCAGCTCGGCGCGCAGCACCGCCAGCGCGGCGTCGACGTCGGGCACCCACGCCGCCTCGCCGCCCCACGACCCCTCGAGCCCGGCACCGAGCGCGATGGGCCGCGCCGGCTCGCCGACCGCGACCAGCCGGTGGATGTCGAGCCGCACGACCAGGCGCCCGAGGGCGTCGTGCTCGTCACGGCTCGTGGCGCCGAGCTCGCGCATCTCGCCGAGGACGGCCCACGTACGCCGTGGCAGCGACCCGCGCGGCACCGACCGGCCCATGCCGGCGAGCGCCTTGAGCGCCGCGCGCACGGACTCAGGGTTGGCGTTGTAGGCGTCGTTGACGACGGTGACGCCGTCGGCCCGCTCGGTGACCTCCATGCGCCACCGGCTGCGGGCGGCGGCCGCGGACAGCGCAGCCGCGACGTCGGCGACCGCGAGCCCCGCCTCGCGCCCCACGGCCGCGGCGGCCAGCGCGTTGGCGACCTGGTGCTCGCCCGACACCTGCAGGACCACCTCGGCCGAGCCCTCGGGGGTCACCAACTCGAAGCTCGCCCGGCCCAGGGGGTCGAGGGAGGTCGCCCGGGCCGACACGTCGGCGGCCGGCGTCAGCCCGAAGGTCACCACGCGCGCCGAGGTGCGCCCGGCCATCGCGGAGACCAGCGGGTCGTCGGCGTTGAGCACCGCCACGCCGTCGGCGGGCAGCGCCTCGACGAGCTCGCCCTTGGCCCGGGCGGTCACCTCGCGGCTGCCGAACTCGCCGACGTGGGCCGAGCCGACGTTGAGCACGACGCCGATGCGCGGCGGCGCGACCGCGCACAGGGCCGCGATGTGCCCGACGCCGCGGGCCCCCATCTCGAGGACCAGCCAGCGCGTGCCGGCGTCCGCGCGGGTGACCGTCAGCGGCAGGCCGAGCTCGTTGTTGAACGACCCGGCGGTCGCGACGGTCGGGGCGGCCGCCTCGAGCACCGCGGCGAGCAGGTCCTTCGTGGAGGTCTTCCCGGACGAGCCGGTCACCCCGACCGTCGTGAGGTCCGGCAGGGCGCGCAGGTGCGCCGCGGCCACGGACGCCAGCGCGCCGGTGGTGTCGTCGACGAGCACCGCTGGACCGTCGACCGGCCGCGAGGCGAGCACCGCTGCAGCGCCGGCCGCCAGCGCCGCCCCGGCGTAGTCGTGGCCGTCGACGTGCTCGCCGGGCACTGCGACGAACAGGGCGCCGGGCTCGACGGCGCGGGAGTCGATCACGACCGGTCCGGTCACGCGGGTCGACGCCTCGCCGCCGATCACCCTGCCGCCGGCCGCGGCGGCGAGCTGCTCGAGGGTCCAGCCCCCGTCGGACCCGCCGAGCGTCATGCGCGCACCCCGGCCGTCGCCGACAGGGCGCGCTCCAGCTCGGTGCGGTCGTCGAACGGGGTGAGCTCTCCGCGCACCAGCTGGCCCTTCTCGTGTCCCTTGCCGAGCACCACCACGACGTCGCCCGGGCGGGCGTGCGCCACGGCCTGCTCGATGGCGGCCCGCCGGTCGCCGACCTCCAGCACCTGCGCCGTGCCGGTCGCCGCGCCCTCGAGCACGGCGGCGCGGATGGCGGTGGGGTCCTCCGAGCGCGGGTTGTCGTCGGTCACGACCACGACGTCGGCGAGCCGGGCGGCGGCCGCACCCATGAGCGGGCGCTTCGCGCGGTCTCGGTCGCCGCCGGCGCCGAGCACGGCGACGATGCGGCCGGAACCCACGGAGGAGCGCACGGCGGTGAGGGCCGCCTCGACCGCGTCGGGCTTGTGGGCGTAGTCGACGAGCCCCACGACCCCGCTGCCGCCGTCGGCCACGCGCTCCATGCGCCCGGGCACCCGCACGGCGCCGATGCCGCCGGCCGCGACGCGCACGTCGACGCCCGCCTGCTCGAGCGTCGCGAGGGCGAGCAGCGCGTTGGCGACGTTGTAGGCGCCCGGCAGCGCGACCTCGACCGGAACCCGCAGCTGCTCCGCGGACGCCACGAACCGGCTCCCCCACGGGCCGAGCTCGACCTCCTCGGCGCGCCAGTCGGCCGGCCGGTGGCCGCTCGAGACGGTCACCACCTCGAGACCCGCGTCGCGGGCGGTGGCGGCCATGCGGGAGCCGCCGTCGCTGTCGACGCACACGACCGCCCGACGCGCGTGCGCCGGGGTGAACAGCAGCGCCTTGGCGGCGAAGTAGTCCTCCAGCGTCGGGTGGAAGTCGAGGTGGTCGCGCCCGAGGTTGGTGAAGGCGGCGACGTCGTAGACCGTGCCGTCGACCCGGCCGAGCGCCAGCGCGTGGCTCGAGACCTCCATGGTCAGCGCGGAGCAGCCCCGCTCGCGCATGACCGCGAGCAGCGCCTGCAGGTCGGGCGCCTCCGGGGTGGTGAGCGACGAGGGCAGCACCTCGTCGGCGATGCGGGTCTCGACCGTGCCGACCAGACCGGTGGTGCGCCCGGCGGCGTGCAGGCCGGCGTCGAGCAGGTAGGCGGTCGTCGTCTTGCCGCTGGTGCCAGTGACCCCGAGCGTCAGCAGGTCGCGCGCGGGCTGGCCGTAGACCTCCGCCGCGAGCGCGCCGAGCACCTCGCGGGGCGAGGGCACGACGACGACCGGTACGCCGGTGGCCCGCGCCGCCGCCTCGCCGGCCGGGTCGGTGAGCACGACGACGGCACCGGCGGCCACCGCCTGCGCGGCGAACTGCGCGCCGTGCGACGTGGTGCCGGGCAGCGCGGCGTAGAGGTCGCCCGGCCGCACGGCGCGCGAGTCGAGGGTGACGCCGCTGACCGCGACGCCCGCCGTCAGCTCCCCCAGCGCACGAGGGAGGACGCCCGCGGGACGCGGGCCTGGCGAGGACGGCACGGAACGGCAGACTACTTGCGGACGTCGCCGAAGTTCGGGACGGGCGAGGTCGAGCCGCTCGGGGGGATGTTCAGCGTCGAGAGCGCGAAGGCGCCGACCTCCTTGAACACCGGCGCCGCGATGGTGCCGCCGAAGTGGCTGCCGGTGTGCGGGTTGCTGATCGTCACCGCGACGACGAGGCGCGGCTTGTCGGCCGGGACGACGCCGATGAACGAGGACTGGTAGCACGAGCGGCAGTAGCCGCCGTTCTTCGGGATCCAGGCGGTGCCGGTCTTGCCGGCGACGCGGTAGCCGTCGATGATCGCGTTCTTGCCGGTGCCGCCCTCGTAGGTGACGGCCTCCATCATCGACATCATCTTCTTGGCGGTGCCGGCGGTCACCACGCGGACCGGCTTCGGGGCCGGGGTGCGCACGAAGTCGCCACCGGCGTCGGTGGTCGCCTCGACGACGGTCGGCGGCACGCGTACGCCGCCGTTGGCCAGCGTCTGGTAGACCCCGGCCATCTGGAGCAGCGAGCCGGCGATGCCCTGGCCGAACGCGATCGTCCAGCGCTGGGAGCCCGACCAGTCGGCCGAGGCGGCGAAGATGCCGCCCGTCTCGCCCTCGAGCCCCGTGCCCGGCTTCGCGCCGAGTCCGAACTTGCGGATGTAGCCCTCGAGCGTGGCCGGGGCGAGCTTCGTCGAGATCTCGATCGTGCCGACGTTGCTCGACTTGGCCAGGATGCCCGTGGTGGTCGGGTGCCAGGTGCGGTGCGTCTCGTCGTCGTGGAAGGTCTTGTCGCTCATGTGGATCTGGTCGGGCACCGTGTAGACCGTCGAGGGCGTCGTGGTGCCCTCGTTGATGGCGGAGGACACCGTCATCACCTTGCTCGTGGAGCCCGGCTCGAAGGCGTCGGCGACCGCCTGGTTGACGTAGGTCGCCGGGTTCGACGAGCGGTGGTTCGGGTCGAGCGTCGGCGAGTTGGCCATCGCGTAGACCTCGCCGGTCTTGGTGTCGAGCACGACGACGCTGCCCCAGTCGGCCTTCGAGGCCTTCACCTGCGCGGCGATCGCCTGCTGGGCCTTCCACTGGATGTCGCGGTCGATCGTGAGCTGCACGTCCTTGCCGTCGACGGCGGGCGTGATGGTCTCGGTGCCGGTCGGCATGATCGCGCCGCCCTTGGCCCCCTCGAACACCTCGCGCCCGTCGCTGCCGCGCAGCACGTCGTCCAGCTTGACCTCGAGGCCCGCGCCGGGCGTGCCGTCGTTGCGGAGGAAGCCGACGATGTTGGCGCCGACCGCTCCCGAGGGGTAGGCGCGCGTGGTCGTCGAGCGCAGGGTGATGCCGCTGCGCTGCTCGGCCTTGAGCGCGTAGACCTTGCTGCGCACCGTCGGGCCGAGCCGCTGGGCGAGCTGGAGGTAGCGCGAGGGCTTCTTGGCCGTCTTGTTCTTCTCCTGCGCGGCCACGATCTTGGCGGTGATCTGCGCGGCGGGCACGCCGATGATCGGCGCGAGCGAGCGCCCGACCAGGTCGGCGTCCTTGACGTTGGTGGGGTCGGCCTCGACGTCGTAGGCCTGCACGCTGGTTGCCAGCGCGACGCCGTCGCGGTCGACGATCTGGCCGCGCACCGCCGGCAGCGCGCGCTGCTGGGTGCGCTTGCCGATGGCCTCCTGCGAGTAGGCCGCGCCTTCCACGCCCTGCACCTGGAACAGCCGGCCGGCGAACAGCGAGAGCACGAACGCGAAGACGAGCAGCACGCCCTTGACGCGCCGGTGCCCGTCGCCGAGCCGGAGGGTACGCGGCGGTGCCGGCCGCCGCGGTGGTGCGGCACGTCGCGGCGGCGCCGGGCGACGGCCCGGTGCGGGCCGGCGGGGCGGCTGGCCCTGGCTCTGGCCCTGCCGCGGCGGCTGCGCCTGGCGCTGGGCCTGGCGCGGCGGCTGTCCCTGGCGCAGCGGCTGTCCTTGACGGGGCGGCTGCCCTTGACGGGGCGGCCGGGGACGGAGGCCCTCGGGGGCCGGCCGCCGGCGCGCCGCAGGGGTGCGACCGTCGGTGGCCGGCGGGTTCATCGAGAGGTCCCTGCCTTCTTCGTGCTCGGAGTGCTCGTCTTCTTGCCGCTGCCCGCGGTGGCCTTGTCCGTGGGCTTCACGGTCGTGGGCTTCGAGGATGCAGCAGCACCGGCGGCCTTCGCGGCAGGCGCGCCGGAGGCTCCGGGGCAGTCCTCCTGGTCGGTCTTGCCGGGCGTGCGGCCGCTGCGCAGGCTCAGGAACAGCGGGCCGCACGAGTCGACCAGCCCGAGCCGGTGCGCCTTGGCGGCCAGCACCTCGGGCGACTCCTCCTGGGCGAGCGAGGCGGCCAGCCGCTGCTGCTCGTCGGCCAGCGTGGCCGACAGGCTCTGCAGCCTGGCCTGCCGGAAGGCGCCCTGCGCCAGCACGGTGTTCAGCAGCAGCATGGCGACCAGGCCGGCGGCGAGCAGCCCCACGACCAGCAGCACGAACGGCGCGAGCCGCGGGCCGCGCGCGGGTGCCTGGGGCGCGACCGGACGGCGGGCGCTCGGGCGCACCGGCCGCGGTGCGGCGGGGGTGCGGACCGGCGTGTCGACGACCGGCGTACTCGTCACCGTGCTCATGCGGCCTCCCGGATCCTCTCTGCGGCACGCAGCCGCACGGAGGCCGCGCGCGGGTTTGCGGCGACCTCCTCGTCAGTGGCGAGCTCGGCGCCGCCACGGGTCAGCGAGCGCAGCTCGGGCTGCATCCCCTCCGGCACGACCGGCAGGCCGGGGGGCAGGTCGACCGTGGTCCGCGCGGTGATCGCGCGCTTGACCATCCGGTCCTCGAGCGAGTGGTAGGAGAGGACGACCAGCCGGCCGCCCAGGGCGAGCGAGCCGATGGCGGCCGGCAGCGCGGCCTCGAGGGCGGCGAGCTCGCCGTTGACCTCGATGCGCAAGGCCTGGAAGGCGCGCTTGGCGGGGTGGCCGCCGGTGCGCCGGGTCGCGGCCGGCACGGCCGTGCGCACCAGCTCGGCGAGCGGCGCGGTGGAGGAGAAGGGAGCGACCGCCCGCTGGCGCACGATCGCGTCGACGATGCGACGGGCGAAGCGCTCCTCGCCGAAGTCGCGCAGGATGCGCACCAGCTCGCCCGGCGCGTACGTGTTCACCACGTCCGCCGCCGTGATGCCGGTCGTCGGGTCCATGCGCATGTCGAGCGGCGCGTCCTGGGCGTAGGCGAAGCCCCGCCGTGCGGCGTCGAGCTGCAGCGAGCTGACGCCCAGGTCGAACAGCACGCCCTGCACCCGCTCGATGCCGAGCCGGTCGAGCACGTCGGCGACCTCGTCGTAGACCGCGTGCACCGCGGTGACCCGCTCGCCGTAGCCGGCGAGCCGCGCGCCCGAGCGCTCGAGCGCCTCGGGGTCGCGGTCGAGGCCGACGACCCGCAGCGCCGGGTGCGCCTCGAGCAGTGCCGCGGTGTGGCCGCCCAGGCCGAGCGTCGCGTCGACGACGACCGGCTCGGGGACGCTCTCGACCGCGGGGGCCAGCAGGGACAGGCAGCGCCGGAGGAGCACGGGCACGTGGGACCAGTCCCGCTCCTCCACTGCGCTCCACCTCCTGCTCTCGTCGGTCCCGCTGGTGCCCCGCCCCGCCGCGTACGGCGGTCCTGCTGCTCCTGGCGCTGCGCGCCTCGTGCTGCCTGTGGTCCTGCCGGTCCCTCGTGCGGTCCGGTCCCCAACCGCCCCCGACCGCCGTCGCCTGGCACTGGCACCGGGGAAGTGGCGTCAGTGCCGGGCGGACCCGGCTCGTCGGGCGGGTGGAGGCCGCACCTCACGAGGTCGTCAGAGCAGTCCGGGCAGCACCTCCTCGGCCAGCCGCTCGAAGTCGTCGGCCGACTCGGCCTGGAAGGCCTCCCACCGGGCGAGGTCCCAGATCTCGAGGCGCTTGTTGGCGCCGACGACAGCGACGTCGCGCTCGAGCCCGGCGTGCGCCCGCAGCACGGGCGGCACGGTGATGCGGCCCTGGCGGTCGGGCACCTCGGAGGTCGCGTCGGCCATCAGCAGCCGCTGGACCGTGCGGCGCTGGCGGTCGGTGAAGACCTGCTGCGCCATCGAGTCGGCGACGCGGCGGAACTGCTCGACCGGCCACACCGTGACGCAGCCGTCCTGGCCCTTGGTCATCACGAGGCCGTCGGCGAGGTCGTCGCGGAAGCGGGCCGGGAGGAACAGCCGGCCCTTCTCGTCGAGCCGAGGGGTGTGCGTGCCGAGGAAGAGCGGCTCCACGCGCCCTCCCCTCCTCGTGACAGGAGCGCCTGCTGGCCCCCGTCTGCTCCCCTGTGCTCCATGGTGCACCACTTTACTCCCTGGCGCTCCCCTCGGGGGCGACACGCGCGCCGTCCGGGGCGCGTTTTCTCGCACGGGGCGCGTGTGGACGAGAGGGCGCGCACACGCGCAACCCCACGTACGCTGGCCCACGGACACGCCGCAGCGCGGCGCTCGGTGACGGGCGCCTCCGAGCAGGTGCAGGCGTCCAGCGGCCGGGGTGGTCCCGCCCGTGGAGGATCGAGGAGGACCCGTCCGTGACCGCAGTGGCACCTCTGGGACCCGACTACGGCGACGCCGAGCCGATCCGGGCGCACGACGCGGCCGAGCCGGTCTCCCCCGGTGAGCTCGCCGCGGTGGTGGCCCGGGTGCGCACCTCCATGCAGAGCGTCATCGAGGGCAAGAACGACGTCGTCAAGACCGCGCTCGCCGTGCTCCTGGCCCAGGGCCACCTGCTCATCGAGGACGTCCCCGGCGTCGGCAAGACCATGCTCGCCAAGGCGCTCGCCCGCTCTGTCGACTGCAGCGTCTCGCGCATCCAGTTCACGCCCGACCTGCTGCCGAGCGACATCACCGGCGTCTCGATCTACAACCAGGAGCGCCGCGAGTTCGAGTTCAAGCCCGGAGCGGTGTTCGCCAACATCGTCGTGGGCGACGAGATCAACCGCGCGTCGCCGAAGACCCAGTCCGCGCTGCTCGAGTGCATGGAGGAGCAGCACGTCACGGTCGACGGGCGCACCTGGATGCTCGAGACGCCGTTCATGGTGGTCGCCACGCAGAACCCCGTCGAGATGGACGGCACCTACGCGCTGCCCGAGGCCCAGCTCGACCGCTTCATGGCGCGGGTGTCGATGGGCTACCCCTCCTCGGAGGCCGAGCTCGACATGCTCGAGGTCCACGGCGCCGCGTCCCCGCTCGACGAGCTGGCGGCCGTCACCGACGCTGGGGAGATCACCCGCATCATCGCCGCCGTGCGCGGCGTGCACGTCTCGGCCGAGGTCAAGCGCTACGTCGTCGACCTGGTCAACGCCACCCGCCAGTCCCCCGAGCTCCGCCTCGGCGCCTCGCCCCGCGCGTCGCTCCACCTCGTGCGCGCCGCCCGCGCCTGGGCCGCGCTCGACCTGCGCGACTACGTCCTGCCCGACGACGTCCAGGCCCTCGCCGTGCCGGTGCTCGCGCACCGCCTGGTGCCCACGGCCGAGGCCCTCATGGCCCGCCGCACCCCCGAGCGCATCGTCGCCGAGCTGGTCACCCGCGTGCCCGTCGCCGCCGGACGGCGGTAGCGCATGGGAGTGCGCTCCGGCGCTCGACGTCTCGTCCGGGTCCCGCGCGGGGGGCTCTCGGGCCTGACCACGCGCGGTCGCAGCTTCCTCGCGGCCGGCGTCGCGGCCAGCCTGGTCGCCCTGGCGCTGGGCCAGCCCGACATCCTGCGGGTCGGCATCCTGCTCGTCGTGGTGCCGCTGGCCTCGGCGCTCGTCGTCACCCGCAGCCAGTACCGCCTGGCCTGCAGCCGGCGCATCGACCCGCCGCGCATCGCCGCCGGCGAGACGGCCATCGTCGGGCTCCGCCTCGACAACGTCTCGCGCATCCCGACCGGCCTGTTGCTCGCCGAGGACCGCGTGCCCTACGTCCTCGGCTCGCGCCCGCGCTTCGTCCTCGACCGCGTCGAGCCCCAGGGCACCCGATCGGTCGGCTACCAGGTGCGCTCCGACGTGCGCGGCCGCTTCTCCATCGGCCCCCTCGGCGTGCGGCTCACCGACCCCTTCGGCATGTGCGAGCTGCAGCGCTCGTTCACCGCCACCGACTCGCTCACCGTCACCCCGGTGGTCACGCCGCTGCCGGCCATCGCCCTGACCGGCGCGCTGTCGGGGTCGGGCAACAGCACCGCGCGCGCCGTGGCCTCGGCCGGCGAGGACGACGTGTCGACGCGCGAGTACCGCCACGGCGACGCCCTCCACCGCGTGCACTGGCGCTCGTCGGCCCGCCGCGGCGAGCTCATGGTGCGCCGCGAGGAGCAGCCCTGGCAGAGCCGGGCGACGCTGCTGCTCGACACCCGCGCGGGCGCCCACCGCGGCGACGGCCCCGGCTCGAGCTTCGAGCTCGCCGTGTCGGTCACCGCGTCGATCGGCGCCCACCTCGCCGACCGCGGCTACGCCGTGCGCCTGGTCGCCGAGGACGACGGGGACGGCGGCTCCCGCGAGCCCGCGCTCCACGTCGCCGGCGCCGGCATCCGGGCCAGCGACACCCGCGCCGCCCTGCTCGACGCCCTCGCGGTCGTCGCACCCTCGGTGCGCACGGAGCTGACCGCCGGCGGGATCGGTGCGCGCGGGCTCGGCGACGGGCTGCTCGTCGCGGTCCTCGGCCTGCTCACCCCGCTGGAGGCGCAGCAGCTGGCCAGCATGCCGCACGCCTACGGCGCGCGGCGGGGT
>NZ_RBWV01000012.1:272057-432728 GCF_003634695.1 Motilibacter peucedani | reverse complement strand
CTGCGCGCGGCGGGGTGGCGGGCCACGGTCATCGCCTCGGGCGACACCGTCACCGCAGCATGGGGCCGGCTGGGCGCCGGGCTCGGCGCCGGTGCGGGGTCGGCAGGCCTGCGTACGTCTGGAGGAGCTGCATGAGGGACCGGCTGGTGCTCGTGGTCGCCGAGACGGTCGCGCTGCTGTGCGCGGCCACCTCGCTGTGGCCGGTCTACGACTCGCGCGCCTGGATGGTGCCGGTCGCCTTCACGGTCGTGCTGGTCATCGCCGCGGCCGAGCTGCTGCGACGCGCAGGCCTCCCCCGCGTCCTCGTGCCGCTCGGCTCGCTCGCCGTGCTGCTGGTCTGGCTGGTCGCCTACCGCGCCCGCGACGCCGCTCCGTTCGGGCTGCTGCCCTCGGCCGGCGCCCTGCGCGCGCTCGGCGACGTGCTGCAGAGCGGCGTCTCCGACGTCGACAACTACGCCGCACCCGTACCCGTCACGCCCGGCTTCGCGCTGCTGGCGGTCGGCGGGCTCGGGCTCGTCGCTGTGGCGATCGACGTGGTGACGGTGACCCTGCGTCGTCCTGCGGCCGCGGGGCTCGTGCTGCTCGCCGTCTACGCCGTCCCGGGGGCCGTCTCGAGCGCCGGCGTCCCGTGGTGGGCGTTCCTGCTCGGCGCGGCGTCCTACCTCGGCCTCCTGCTCGCGGAGTCCCGCGACCGCGTGGGCCGGTGGGGGCGTCTGCTCGGCGGGCCGCGCACCCAGTCGGCCAACCCGCTCTCCGTCGTCGGCCGCCGGGTCGGCGGCACCGCGCTGGCCCTGGCCGTGGTCGCCCCCGTGGCCGTGCCCGGGCTCGACGGACACGCGCTGCGCTTCGGCGGCGGCGGACCCAGCGCCAACGGCCGCATCGGCACCGGCGACCCGCTCGTCAACCTCTCGCGCGACCTCGGCTCGCGCCAGAAGGTCAAGGTCTTCACGGTCTCGGTCCCCCGGCCGCCGACCGGCGCCACCTTCGTCGACCAGGGCGCGTCGCCCTACATGCGCACCGAGGTCTTCAGCTCCTTCACCGGCACGACGTGGAAGCACGACCCACGCGGCGAGGCCGACTCGACCAGCCGCGACGGCACGCTGTTCCCGTCCGGCTGGGTCGTCGCGGCCGGCGAGGAGCGCAAGATCCAGGTGTCGACCACCAAGGCCTACCGCTCGCGCTACCTGCCGCTGCCCTACGCGCCCAAGGTCGTCAGCGGGCTCGACGGCACGTGGGCCGGCAACGACGAGCTCCACGAGGTCGTCGGTCAGGGCGGGCAGACCTCGGCCGACATGGACTACGAGGTCACCCAGGTCGAGCCCGACCCCGACGCCGACGACCTGCTCAAGGTGCAGGCGGCCGAGCCGGGGAAGGCGGGCCAGCCGTCGCGCCGCTACGTCGACACGGCCGGGCTCGGCGACCTGGGCTACGTCCAGGAGGCGCTCGACGAGGCCGTGGGCCCAGCGGCCTCGCGCGACGAGCGTCCCTACGCCGAGGCGCTCGCGCTCCAGGACTGGTTCCACAACCCCTCGCGCGCGGGCTTCGCCTACGACGAGCACGCGCCGACGCCGGGCAACCAGGAGACGCTGCTCCAGTCGTTCCTCCGGAACCGCAGCGGCTTCTGCGTCCACTACGCGACGGCCATGGTGCTGCTCTCGCGCGCCCTGGGCATCCCCGCACGGCTCGCCATCGGCTACCTCCCGGGCGACGGCGTCACCGGCAGCGACAACAAGACGACCTACGAGATCACCACGCTGCTCGCGCACGCCTGGCCCGAGCTGTGGTTCGAGGGCTACGGCTGGCTGCGGTTCGAGCCGACGCCCCGCAACGACGGCGTGAGCACCGACACACCCGGCTACGCCACCGCCGCGAACGCGAAGGAGCTCGAGGACGCCGCCAAGGCCTCGAGCGCCGAGCCGTCCAGCTCGGCGACCTCGGCCTCGTCGACGGCCAGCGCCAAGGACCGCGACCCGGGCCTCGCCAGCGCGGCAGCCGCGAGCGGCGGTCCGGGCGGGTCCTCCTCCGACTACTCGACGCCGGTGCGGGCCGGTGTCGTCCTCCTCGCCGTCCTGGCCCTCTGGCTGCTGCCGGTGCTCGCCCGCCGCCGCCTGCGCGGTCGCCGCCTGGGCGCCGGTGCCACCGCCGCGGGGGTCGGCGCCGCCTGGGACGAGGTCGCCGACACGGCCCTCGACCTCGGGCTCGGCCGGCGCAGCGGTGCGCAGACACCCCGCCAGTACGCTGCCCAGCTCGCCCGCGCGTCCGGCCTGCCGCTCACCGAGGTCGGGCCCCTCGCCCGGCTGCTCACCGCCTACGAGCGGGCCCGCTTCGCCGCCCGCGGCGCCGCGATGCCCGACGTCAGCGCCGACGCGCGCGCGGTGTCCCGCGCCCTGCTCGACTCCGCGCAGGCCACCGACCGGTTCCGCGCCCGCTGGGTGCCGCGCTCGACGTGGTCGTCGGTGCGGGCGGCGGTGGGGCGCACGTGGTCGAGCGCTGCCGGCACGGTCAGCGACTCAGCAGCGCGCCTGCGGCCGCGGCAGCTGTTCCGCCTGCGGGGGTAGGGCTCCATCCGCTCCACGCGGTGCCCGGCGCGGGCCGCGGGCTCGGTCACCTCGCGGTCCGGTCGTCAGCTCCTCCCGCCGGGCGGTGGCGCCCGGCGGTCGGGCGGTGACGCGCTGGGCGGTAGCACCTGCGGGCCGGCTCTAGCACCTCGGCTGCCGCCGACCCGCAGCTGCTACCGCTCGTCCGCACCGCGTCCGGCGAGGCCGGCGGGCAGGCCGCGCCAGCACGTACGACGACGGCCGCACCCCGGGTGGGGTGCGGCCGTCGTGGTGTCGAGCCGGAGCTAGAAGCCGTTGCCCTCGCGGCGGCGGTTCCAGCGGTCCTCGATGCGCTGCATGATCGGGCGGCTGCCGCGCGGACCGCGTCCGCGGGGGCCGGAGGGGGCGCGTCCCGGCGCAGCGGGGGTCGCGCCGTCGGGGCCGGGGATCTGGCGCCAGCTGTGGACCGCGAGCAGCGCCGACAGGATCATCAGGATCGAGCCGAGCACGCCCAGCGCGATGACCTTGGTGATGACGCCGGTGAGCAGCAGGGCGATGCCGACGAAGACGCCCACGGCAGCCTTGAGGACACGCCGGCGGTGCATCCGGCGCAAGTCGCTGCCGCGCAGAGCCGAAGCGAACTTCGGATCCTCCGCGTACAGCGCGCGCTCCATCTGCTCGAGCAGTCGTTGCTCGTGGTCAGAGAGCGGCACGGTGTCCTCCTCCACGCCTACTCCGCCATCGCGGCGGTGCTACCAGGATAGGTGGGGTTCGCGCAGTGGGAAACCCACAACCCCAACTGTGACCTACTCGTGCGCAGGTACCCGCGCCGGGCCGTCGGTGAACGCCCCTGCAGGCGCGCCGGCGGGGCGGCGTCCAGCCGTCGGCGAGGAGGCGTCAGGCGGGCCGCCCGGCGCGGGTGGACGGGTCCTGGCGGGTGCGGACGAAGGGGTGGTCGCGGGCGGAGGCGTCGTCGCGGCCGCCGCGGTCGTCCGGCTCGCCCGAGGTGGTGCGGACCAGGGTCGCGGGGCGTACGGCGCCGCTGCCGAACCGCGCGGCCGCCCGGTCGGCCGCCCGCTCGGCGTCGCGCCAGCCGGTCGCCCGCTCGTCGAGCGCGAGCTGGCGGGGAGTGCGCTCGAGCTCGGCGAGGCCCTCGACGCGTACGCCGACCAGCCGGATGCGGGCGCGCTGCAGCCCCAGCCCGTCGAAGAGCCCCCGGGCGGTCGCGTAGATCTCCTGCGCCACGTCGGTCGACTCGCGCAGCGTGCGCGACCGGGTGATCGTGGTGAAGTCGGAGAACCGCACCTTGACCACGACGGTGCGGCCGACGTGGCCGGCGAGCCGCAGGCGCTCGGCGGTGCGCTGCGAGAGCCGGAGCAGCTCGCGGTGGATCGCGCGCGGGTCGTCGACGTCGCGGGAGAACGTCTCCTCGGCGCCGGTGCTGCGCTCGGGCTCGAGCGGGGTCACGCGCCGGGAGTCGCGGCCCCAGGCCATCGCGTGCAGCGCGGCACCCGCACCCGGCCCGAGCGCACGGCGCAGCGTGTGGGCAGGCACGTGCGCGAGGTCGCCGACCGTACGCAGCCCCAGCCGTCCGAGCACCTCGGCGGTCTTCTCGCCGACCCCCCACAGCGCCGAGACCGGAAGCGGGTGCAGGAACGCGAGCACGCTGTCGGCGGGCACGACGAGCAGGCCGTCGGGCTTGGAGGCGGTCGAGGCGAGCTTGGCGACCAGCTTGCTCGGCGCCACCCCGACCGAGCAGGTGATGCCCTGCTCGTCGGCGACGCGGTCGCGCAGGAGCTGGGCGATCCGGGCCGGGCGGCCCAGCCGGCGCACCGCGCCGCCCACGTCGAGGAACGCCTCGTCGAGCGAGAGCGGCTCGACCAGCGGGGTGACCGTGCGGAACAGCTCCATCACCCCGGCCGAGACGCGGGTGTAGGCCTCGAAGTCGGGCGCCAGGAACGTCGCCTGCGGGCAGAGGCGGCGCGCCCGGGTGGTGGGCATCGCCGAGCGCACGCCGTAGGCCCGCGCCTCGTAGGTGGCCGAGAGCACCACCCCGCGGGTGCCGTTGCCGCCGACCACGACCGGGGTGCCCTGCAGCTCGGGGCGCTCGCGCAGCGACACCGACGCGTAGAACGCGTCCATGTCGACGTGCAGCAGGGTGCAGCCGCTGTCGTCGGCGGTCGGCTCGAGCACGGCGCTCACCGGGGACCTCGCCCGGGGCAGCACGGGTCAGGGCGCACGCCTCGGGCTCCGGCGCCCGGAGGCGCGGGCTCAGCCCAGCGTGGCGAGCACGTGCAGCTGGGTCGCGACCGCCTGGAACGCAGGCTCCGCGGCAGCGGCGGCCTCGAGCGCGAGCAGCGCGTCGACCGCACCGGGCTCGCCGTCGACGAGCGCACCGGGCACGAGGTCGGCGAAGACCCGGACGCCGTGGACCGCCGCGACCGCGAACCCGGCGTCGCCGAGCAGCTGCTCGAGCTGGGTGCGGGTGAAGCGGCGGGGCACGGGGTCGCGCTCGCCCCAGCGGCCGGACGGGTCGTCGAGGGCGTGGCGCGCCTCGGCGAAGCGCCCGGCGACGGCGCGCGAGAGGACGACGGCGGAGCGGTTGGCGGCGAGCAGGCTGAGCGAGCCGCCGGGGCGCAGGCAGCGGGCCACCGCGCCCAGCGCCTCGACCGGGTCGTCGACGAACTCGAGCACACCGTGGCAGAGGACGAGGTCGGCGGCAGCGGGCTCGACCACCTCGAGCAGGCCCGCGACGTCGCCCTGCACGGCCCGGACGCTGCCCCGGACGGGTCGGCCCTCGGCCTCGACGTCGGCGAGGCGGCGCTCGAGAGCGGCCAGCGCGTCAGGGCTCGGGTCGACCACGGTGATGTCGTGGCCCAGCTCGGCCAGCGGGACGGCGAAGCCGCCGGTGCCGCCACCGGCGTCGACGACCGAGAGCGGGCGCCCGCCCGCGAGGACGCCGCGCAGCACGTCCCAGACGACGGCCGTGCGGACTCGGCTGCGGTCGGGGCGGGCGCGCTGCGGGTCCGGCACGGCTCCGACCCTAGTGGAGCGGCCGTCCGCCGGCAGCGGGCCGTCGGCAGGGCCTCCGTCGGCAGGGACGTCGGCGGCAGGGACGACGGCAGGGACGACGGCGGCAGGGTGGTGGTCATCCGCCCGCGCTCCCGGGGCTCGAGTGCCACAGCTTGCGCGGGGCGCTCCTCGCGTCGTCGCCGGCCGGCGCGATGTCGGCGTAGGGCGACTGGCGGAAGCCGCTCGGGTGGACGAGCACGCGGTCGGTGACCCGGGTGCGCATCCCGCCCGCCCCCGACCCGGCGCTGTCGTCGCGCGGCTCGTAGACCTGCGCGCTCGAGCCCACCGGCGGGCTGACCAGCACCGGGCGGCTCGACCGGCTGGCCGCCGCGCCGGCGACGGCCTGCTCGCTGACCACCGCAGGCGCGTTGAGCAGCTCCTCGACCGCGGGCATGCCGCCCGTCTCCCACGCCGCGAACAGCCGGGGCAGTTCCCAGCAGCCGGTGGCGCGCAGCGAGATGCCGCGCGGCCCGGTGCGCCGGGTCTCGCCCCGGACGACCAGCAGCCACGAGTGGAACAGCGTGGTGGCGTAGCCGATCTGCGCGTCCTCGAAGAACGTCGCGTCGACCGGGCCGGTGGAGTCGTCGAGCGTCACGAAGATCACCCGGCGGCCCGACCGGACCGGAGGGGTCTGGGTGGCCACCTTGACCCCGGCGACCAGCACCTCGGCCCCCGAGCGGCGGCGCAGCAGGTCGGGCGAGCGGGTGGTGCCGAGCGCGTCGAGCAGCGGGGCGTAGAAGTCGACCACGTGGCGGCTGACGTCGAGCCCGAGCACCTCGAGCTCGGCGCGCACGCGCTCGGCCGCGGTCATCTCGGGCAGCCCGCTGCTCAGCGCCGTGTCGGGCGCGTCGCCGAGGTCGAGGGCGAGCTGCACGGACTGCTCGCCCGCCGTGGCGCCGCGCGAGCGGGGCGCCTGCGACTGGCGGGCCGCCCGGGCGGCGGCGTCGCCGAGGTCGTCGGCCCAGCCGCCGCGGCCCGCCCGCTCGGGCCACCCGTCCTTCGGGCGGTCGAGCCGACCGTCCGGCCGCTCGACCTGCCGGCCGCTCCCCTGGCCCGCCGCGGCGTCGGCCGGCCGGGTGCGCCCCGGTCCCCCGGCGGAGCGGCCGGTGCCTGCGGAGCGCCGGCCGCCGGCGCGTCCCCCACCGCCCGAGGACGTCGAGCGCGTCCAGCGGTCGAGGTCGGCCACCTGGAGCAGGAGGTCGCGGCGGGTGACCGCGCCCCGCCGGCGCACGGGCGCGGGCGCGCCGATGCCGTAGAGCGAGTCGAAGGCGCCGGCGACCACCAGCCGCTCGACCACCGGGCGCGAGACGCGGGCGCGGTGCCAGAAGTCGGCGAGGGTCGCGTAGGGCCGGCCGGCCACGACGCGGGCGACCTCGGCGTCGGAGATGCCCTTGACGTCGTCGAGCCCGAGCCGGATGCCGTAGGCGCGGCCGTCGGGCAGGCCCTCCTCGGGAGCCGGCCGGGGCGGCGCGCCGAGGATCGCGGGCGGCGGCTCGTCGAGGACGCCGACGCGCTCGACGCGGTACTCGGGGTCGGAGGCGTTGACGTCGAGCGGCAGCACCGCGATGCCGAACTGGCGGGCGTCGTCGAGGATCAGCCGCTTGGGGTACATGCCGGGGTCGTGGGTGAGCACGCCGGCGAGGAAGGCGGCGGGGTGGTGGGCCTTGAGCCACGCCGACTGGTAGGTGGGCAGGGCGAAGGCGGCGGCGTGGGCCTTGCAGAAGCCGAACGACGCGAAGGCGACCAGCACCTCCCACACCCGCTCGACGTCGTGCTCGGAGTAGCCCCGGGCCAGCGCTGTCGGCCGGAACCACGCCTCGACCTCCGGCTTGCCCACGGGGTCGCCGAGCGCGCGGCGCACCTCGTCGGCGTAGGCGAGCGAGCACCCGGTGAAGGTCGCGACGATCTCGAGGACCTGCTCGTGGAAGACGACGACGCCCGAGGTCGGCTCGAGGACGGGGCGCAGGTCCTCGTGCAGGTAGCTCGCACCGGTCCAGCCGTGCCGCGCCTGGAGGAAGGGGGTGACCATGTCGCTCTTGACCGGGCCCGGCCGGAACAGCGAGATGTCGATGACGAGGTCGGCGAAGGTCTCGGGCGCGAACTTGCCGACGAGCTCGCGCTGGCCGGGCGACTCGATCTGGAAGCAGCCCAGCGTGCGCGAGGACTGCACCAGCCGGAAGGTCGCCGGGTCGTCGAGGGGCACCTGGAGCTGGTCGTCGATGTCGACGTGGACCCCGTCGACCCGGGCCACCTCCTCCAGCGCGTGCGACATCGCCGACTGCATGCGGATGCCGAGCACGTCGAGCTTGAGCAGCCCGAGGTCCTCGACGTCGTCCTTGTCGAACTGGCTCATGGGGAAGCCCAGCCAGCTGGACTCGACGGGCGTGCGGTCGAGCAGCGTGGCGTCGGAGAGCAGCACGCCGCACGGGTGCAGCGCGATGTGGCGCGGCAGGCCGTCGAGGCGCTCGACGAGCCCGAGCAGCAGGTCGAGCCGACCGGCGTCGAGCCCGCTGGCGCGCAGCTCGGGGAGCTCCTCCATGGCGAGCCGCGCGTCGCGGGCCCGGATGTGCGGGAAGGCCTTGGCCAGCATGTCGACCTCGGTCGGCGGCATCCCGAGCGCGGCGCCGACGTCGCGGATCGCGTGGCGCACGCGGTAGGTGTCGGTCATCGAGACGCAGGCCACGCGCTCGGCGCCGAAGCGGGCCAGGACGCGCTCGTAGACCTCGGTGCGCCGGGCCGACTCGACGTCGATGTCGATGTCGGGCAGCTGGGCGCGCAGCGGCGAGAGGAACCGCTCCATGAGCAGGCCGTGGCGCAGCGGGTCGACCCCCGAGATGCCGAGCAGGTAGTTGACCAGCGAGCCGGCTCCCGACCCGCGGGCCGCGCACCGCACCCCCATCTCGCGGACGAGGTCGACGACGTCGGCGACGGTGAGGAAGTAGGAGGCGAAGCCCAGCGTGGCGATGACGCCGAGCTCGTCGTCGAGCCGGCGCCGGGCCTCGAGGCGGCCCAGCTCGGAGCCCTGGTCCATACGGCGCCGGACGAGCCCGGCCTCGCACCGGGCGGCGAGCACGGCGTTGGCGTCCTGCTGGGCGGACTCGCGGACCGTCCCCAGTGGGAGCCCGCCCCGGTCGAGCACGTCGAGCTCGGGCAGGTGGACGACCCCGAGGCCGAGGTCGGTCTTGGGGTCGAGGGCGCACTGGTCGGCGATGCGGCGCGTCGCCCGGAGCAGCTCTCCGCCGGTCTCGTCGGCCGCGCCGGCCAGCCGGGCGACCTCGGCGGCGACCACCGCCATCTCGCGCCCGCTCTTGAGGAAGCCCTCGGCGTTGGCCCGGTCGACCGAGCGCTCGCTCAGCGGCACGAGCCGGCGGGCCGCGTCGAGCACGTCGGCGACCGGGGCGTCGGACCGGTCGAGGCAGCGCACGGCGTTGGTGAGCACCGCGGGCACCCGCTCCTCTGCGGCCAGTGCGTAGAGCCGGGCGGCCCGCACGCTGTCGCCCGGGCCGCGGTGGGACACCACCTCGGTGACCAGCGCGCCCGCGGGGAGCGCGGCGCGCCAGCGCTGCACCAGCTCGCGGGCCAGGTCGTCGCGCCGGGCCTCGAGCGCCCGCGCCACCTCGGAGGCCGCGCCCAGCAGGACGACGAGCTCGCCGTCGGCGGCGTGCTCGGCCAGCAGCTCGAGGGTCGTCACGGGCCGGCCGCGCTCGCCGCGCAGGTGGGTGGCCGAGACCAGCCGGCACAGCGCGCGCCAGCCCAGGCCGCCGCCGGCCCGCGCGAGGACCACGGCCCGCGGGTGCCTCGGGTCGACCTCGGCGCCGCCGCGGGCAGGGGTGCGCCGGGCGGCGCCGCCCGCCGCGGCCCCGGGCTCGGGCAGCAGGCCGCTCGGCTCGACGGCCAGGTCGACGCCGAGCACCGGGCGCAGCCCCGCCGACCGGCAGGCCTTGGCGAAGCGCACCGCGCCGTAGGTGCCGTCGCGGTCGGTGAGCGCGAGGGTGTCCATGCCGTGCTCGGCGGCGCGCTCGACGAGCAGGTGCGGGTGGCTGGTGCCGTGCCGCAGCGAGTAGCCGGACGCGACGTGCAGGTGGACGAACGGGTCGCTGCCGACGGCGCTCACTCGACCCCCAGGGAGCGCTCGACGACCTGCAGGAAGGTGCGGGAGTCGCGGACCAGGTCGTCGGCGTCGCGCTCGGAGACGCTGCGCCGCAGCCCGGCCTCGGCCGCGGCCCGCTTGGCCGCACCCGCGGCGAAGAAGGCGGCCCACTCCTGCAGCTCGGGCGCCACGCCGGCCAGCAGGTCCCAGGCGGTGCGCACGCGGCGGCGGCCGTCGGGGCGGGCGCGGACGGCGAGCACCGCGGCGGCCGCCCGCAGCGCCGAGCGGTGGGCGGCGGCGTAGCGGTCGGTGGGTGCCGGCGCGCGCACGGCCTCGTCGAGGTCGCGGTGCGCCGAGCCGAGCAGGTCGAGGGCGCCGCCGGGCAGCGGGGCGGCGGAGCGCAGGGCAGTGGTGGTCATCGCTGCTCAGTCCAGGGCCCGGGTGAGCCGCCACGCACCGGCAGCGGGGTCGTGGGACAGGTCGAAGACGCCGGTGCCCTGCGCGCGCCCGGCGCTGGCCTCGACCCGCCACACCTGCCGCTCGCCGTCGTCGGCGACCGCGCGCGGCAGGACCGCTGCGGCCCGCCCGCCTGCCGGCACGCCGGACGACCCGCTGGACGGCACGCCGGACGGCACGGGCTCCGCGTCGGAGAGGCCGTGGACGACCTGCGCCGACGGGGCGCGCCACCAGGCACCGGTCTCCACCCAGTGGGCGAGCACGTCGCGGACGACGTAGAGCCGCCCGCGCCACAGGAACTGCTGGGGCTGCTGCAGCTCGGGGTCGTGCAGGTCACCCGCCCGCACGTCCACCGGGTCGTCGTAGCGTCGCACTCCGCGCCTCCTCGATCGTCCTGCCGGTCTGTCCGCAGCCCGACCCGGACCTGGCCGAGCAGCACGCGGGCAGCGCGCGGCGGGGCTGGGCAGGGTCGGCGTGCCGAGGGGAAGGCAGCACGTCGTGGAGGTGCGCGGCCCGGCTGGAGCGCTTCCCCACGCCCAGCCGACCCGCGGCACCACCGCCTGGTGCCGGCGGCGCGGGGGTCGAGGTCCCACGCCGCCAGCACCAGGCTGTTCGAACGAGTGTTCGAACAGTTCGAGAGTAGACCGGTGCACGGGCCCGGCGCAACGGGTCCCCTCCACCCCTGTGGAGCGCCCGCGGGACCACCGCACCACCGCCAGTCGGACGATCATGAGGTTGTCAGCGCGGCACGCCGGCGTGTCGCCTGAGAACCCCATGACCATCGCGAGCGGGGGGCGAGCAGGCCCGGCGCGCGGGTGCAGGGGCGCGGGGCGGCAAGTAGGGTCGCGAGGGCGATGGAGAGCACCCCCACGACCAGCCCGAGCCCGACCAGCACGACCCCCCTGGTCACGCTGCACGTGTGGGGCGTACGGCCGGCGGCGGTGGGCGGCGCGCTGGCGGCGATGGCGCTCGACCGGCGGCGGCTGCACCGCGTACCCGGCCTGCGCTTCGCCAAGCTGCTGGGCACCGGGTCGGGCCGCACGTTCGGGCTGCGCGACGCCGACCTCACGCACTGGGCGCTGCTCGCCGCCTGGGACGGCCCCGACGCGGCCCGGGCGTTCGAGCGCGGCAGCCTGCACGCCGGCTGGGCCCGGCGCAGCACCGAGGTCCTGCACCTCGACCTGCGCCCGCTGGCCAGCCGCGGGCGCTGGGCGGGGCTGGAGCCGTTCGGCGACCCCGAGCCCGTGCGAGGCCACCAGGGCCCTGTCGCGGCGCTGACGCGGGCGCGGCTGCGCCCCCGCACGCTGGCCCGCTTCTGGCGCTCGGTGCCCCCGGTCTCGGCCGACCTGCACCGCTCCCCCGGACTGCGCCTGGCGCTCGGCATCGGCGAGGCGCCCGTCGGGCTCCAGGGCACTTTCTCGGTCTGGGACTCCGCCGCCGACCTGACCGCCTTCGCCCACCGCGGCGCCGCGCACCAGCAGGCGGTGCGGCGGACGGCCGAGCTGCAGTGGTACTCCGAGGAGCTGTTCGCGCGCTTCGAGGTCCTCGACGCCGGCGGCACCCACGCCGGCACGAGCCCGTGACCGTGCAGCGCGCGCTCCCCGCCGCGACCCGGCTGCCCTGGACGCTGCTCCCCGCGGCGGCCGTGGTGCTGCTCCAGGTCGCCTACCCGCTGACCCCCGAGGGCACCGCGCAGGACCGGCTGACCGTGGCGACGGTGTGCGTCTTCTTCGCCGCGGTGCTCGCCGACGCGGCGGTGCAGCGGGGGGCGCGCTGGGCCGCGACGTACGCAGCGACGACGCTCGCCGTCGGCCTCGGCGCCGAGGCGGTCGGCGTGGCCACCGGCTACCCGTTCGGCGACTACTCCTACGCCGGGTCGCTGGGGCCCAAGCTGCTCGACGTGCCCCTGGTCATCCCGCTGGCGTGGGCGATGTTCGCCTACCCGGCGCTGGTCGTGGGGCGCCGCGTCGGCACGACGAGGGCCGGCCGGGTGGGCGCCGCGACGCTCGCGCTGGCGAGCTGGGACCTGTTCCTCGACCCGCAGATGGTCGACGCCGGCCACTGGACCTGGGTGCACCCCGACCCCGCGCTGCCGGGCGTCCCGGGCATCCCGGTGACGAACGTCGCCGGCTGGCTGCTCGTCGCGGCGGTGCTGATGGCGCTGCTCGACCGGCTGCTGCCGGACGCCCGGCGGACCCACGGCCCCGTCGACGAGCTGGTGCCGGCCGTGCTCTTCCTCTGGACGTGGGTCGGCTCGACCCTGGCCGCTGCGGCGTTCTTCGGCCGCCCGAGCGTCGCGCTGGTCGGCGGGGTCGTCATGGGCCTGGTCGCGGTGCCGTTCGTGCGCAGCCTGGTGCGGGACGCCCGGTGAGCAGGCTGGTGCGCGCCGGCGCCATGCTCGCGTCGCTCGGCACCGCGCACACCGCCTACAACCTGCGCCGCCTCCCGCGCCCGCCGGCGGAGCCCGCTCCGCTGGCCGAGCGGGTCTCGGTGCTGCTGCCGCTGCGCGACGAGGAGCACCGGGCCCGCCCCTGCCTCGAGGCGCTGCGCGAGGTCGTCCGCGCCGACCCACGGGTCGAGGTGCTCGTGCTCGACGACGGCTCCTCCGACGGCACCGCCGCGCTCGCCGCCGAGGTGCTCGGGCCCGTCGGCCGGGTCGTCAGCGGGCGCCCGCTGCCGGCCGGCTGGCTGGGCAAGCCGTGGGCGTGCGCCCAGCTGGCCGAGCTGGCCGACCCGGCCTCGAGCGCGCTGGTCTTCGTCGACGCCGACGTCGTGCTCGCCCCCCACGCGGTGCGCGCCACCGTGCAGCTGCTGCGCGAGCGCGGCCTCGCACTGGTCTCGCCCTATCCGCGGCAGCTGTGCGCGTCGCCGGCCGAGCGGCTGGTGCAGCCGCTGCTGCAGTGGTCGTGGGCGACCACGCTGCCGCTGGGGCTGGCCGAGCGGAGCACCCGGCCCTCGCTCGCGGCCGCCAACGGCCAGCTGCTCTGCGTCGACCGCGCGGCCTACGACCGGTGCGGCGGGCACGCAGGCGTACGCCGTGAGGTGCTCGAGGACCTCGCCCTGCTGCGCGCGGTCAAGCGCAGCGGCGGCCGCGGCGGCGTCGCCGACGGCACGACGCTCGCGACCTGCCGGATGTACACCGGCTGGGGCGAGCTGCGCGAGGGCTACACCAAGTCGCTGTGGGCGGCGTTCGGCTCTCCCGCCGGCACCGCGGCGGTGACAGGGGCGCTCGCCCTCGCGTACGTCGTGCCGCCGGCCGCTGCCCTGCGCGGCTCTCGCGCGGGGCTGGCCGGCTACGCCGCCGCGGTCGCGGGGAGGGTGCTCGTCGCGCGCCGCACGGGCGGCCGGCAGCTCGACGCGCTCGCGCACCCGGCGTCGGTGGCCGTCTTCAGCTGGCTGGCGGTGCGCTCGTGGCTCGGCCGGCGGGCCGGCACGCTGGCGTGGAAGGGCCGCCCGTTGGGGTGACGCCCGGCAGGGTGACGTCCCGGCGCGCCGCGCGCGCACGACCTCGGACGAGTGGCTGGATGGGCCGAACGGGTGGTGTCGGTGCATCCGGGACATCCCCAGCCGTACGCTGGGTAAGCGAGGCAGCACACACCGTTCGGTCCACGGGGGTCTGAACTCGACGTACGAGGAGCCTGCGGCCATGCCCACGAGCGCAACGAGCGCCAGCAGCACGGGCACCGACACGCCGGAGCCCGAGCTGCTGATGCTGGTCCTCCAGCAGATGGTGGACGTGGCCCTGCTGCCGCTGCCGCCCGACCAGGCGCTGGTGGAGCTGGTGACCCGGTTCCGCGACACCCTCGGCGGCGACGCCGCGACGCTCTACCTGGTCGAGGGCGGCGAGCTGGTCGCCCACGCCAGCGTCGGCTTCCGCGACAGCAAGCCCGGTCTCGAGCGCATCGCGATGGGCGCCGGGATCCTGGGCGGCGTCGCCGAGAGCCGGCAGGCCCGGATCATCCCCGACCTGCTGGCCTCGCGGCAGCGCCAGCCGCTGGCCGCCCAGGACGCGCCGCTGCGCAGCCTGCTGCTGGCGCCGCTGGTGCTGGGTGGCGCGGTCACCGGGGTCGTGCAGGTCTCCGCCTACGAGCCGAACCGCTTCGTCGTCGACGACCTGCAGCTCATGCGCCTGGTCGCCGACCGGGTGGCGCTGGCCGTCGACCAGTTCCGCAGCCGTGAGCGCGAGCAGCGCGCCGCGGAGGCGCTGCGCGAGTCCGAGCAGCGCATCCGCGCGGTGTTCGAGTCGGCCGCCGACGGCATCCTCACCGTGCTCGAGGACGGCACGATCGAGACGGCCAACCCGATGGCCGAGCGGATGTTCGGCTTCGGGCCCGGCGAGCTGGTCGGCTTCGAGCTCGGCCGGCTGCTGCCCAGCGACTCGGACGACACCCCTGCCCCGGTCGAGGCCGCGACCGAGCCGGAGGACCCGGCGCTGCTCGGACGCGGCCACGACGTGACGGCCCGGCGCCGCGACGGCAGCACGTTCCCCGCCGAGGTCAGCGTCACCACCGTCGACGTGCCCGGCCGGCGGCTGAGCTGCGCGATGGTGCGCGACACGACCGAGCGCACCGAGCTCGCCCGCAAGCTGACCTACCTCTCGCGCCACGACACGCTCACGGGGCTCGGCAACCGCGCGCTGCTCGACGACCGGCTCAGCCACGCCCTCGCCCGCGTCGGGCGCCACCGCAGCCGCGTCGGCGTGCTGCTGTGCGACCTCGACCACTTCAAGTCGGTCAACGACAGCCTGGGCCACGGCGCGGGCGACACCCTGCTCGTCACCATCGCGAGCCGGCTGCGCGACGCCGTGCGCCCCGAGGACACGATCGTGCGCCTGGGCGGCGACGAGTTCGTCATCCTGTGCGAGGACGTGCCCGACGCCGACGCCGTCTTCCGGCTCGCCGCGCGCATCGTCGAGGGCGTGCGCCAGCCGGTGACCATCTCGGGCACCGAGGTGTTCCCCACCGTCAGCGTCGGCGTCGCGGTCAACCGCGAGTCCGGCAGCGACCTGAGCGCGGAGGCGCTGATCGGCGACGCCGACCTCGCGCTCTACGCCGCCAAGGACGCCGGCCGCGGGCGGGCGGTGCTCTTCGACGAGCGGATGCGCGAGCGGGCCCGCGGGCGGATGCGGCTGCGCGCCGAGCTGCACCGGGCGCTGGAGCGCCACGAGATCGTCGTGCACTACCAGCCGCTGGTCGACCTGCGCACCGGCGCGATGGTCGCGGCCGAGGCGCTGATGCGCTGGCAGCACCCCACGATGGGGCTCCTGGCGCCCGACGACTTCCTGCCGCTCGCGCAGGACTCCGACCTGATCATCGAGCTCGACGAGCACGTCGCCCGGCAGGCCTGCACCGACATCGGCGTGCTCGGGCGCGCCCTCGGCCGGGGGCTCGGCGCGTGGGTCAACTACTCCGCCCGCACGCTGGCCTCGCCCACCCTGTGCAAGGTGACCGAGTCGGCACGCTCCGACGCCGGTCTAGCGCCGGAGGACCTGACGGTCGAGGTCACCGAGAACGCGCTGCTCGAGGACCTCGCCACCACCGGCCGGGCGCTGCAGGAGCTGCGCCGCCAGCACGTACGCCTCGCGATCGACGACTTCGGCGCCGGCCACACGGCGCTGACCTACCTGACCCGGCTGCCGGTCTCGGCGGTCAAGCTCGACCGCAGCTTCACCCAGGCGATCGACACCAGCCCGGTCGACCGGGCGGTGGTGCGCTCGGTCGCCGACCTGGCGCGGGCGCTGGGCCTGGTGACGGTCGCCGAGGGCGTGGAGACGGGCTCGCAGCTCAACCTGGCCGCCGCGAGCGGCTGCCACCTGGGCCAGGGCTACCTGCTCTCGCGGCCGGCGGAGTACGGGTCGCTGATCGACCTGGCGCACCGCCCGGCGATCGACCTGCGGGAGGTCGCACTGCGCTGAGAGGCGCCGGGGTCGCACTGCGCTGGACTCCCGCGGCACCTAGGCTCGCGGGCGTGGCCAGGGTCGTCGTGGTGGGTGCAGGGATGGGCGGCCTGGCCGCGGCGGCGCGGCTCGGGGCGCTCGGCCACTCGGTCGTCGTGTGCGAGCAGTCGGAGCGCGCGGGCGGCAAGGTCGGCACGGTCTCGCGCGACGGCTTCACCTTCGACACCGGGCCCTCGCTGCTGACGCTGCCGGCGGCCTACCGCGACCTGTTCCTCAAGACGGGCGGCCCGCTGGAGGACGAGGTCGAGCTGCAGCCCGTCGACCCGGTCTTCACCTACCGCTTCCCCGACGGCACCCGGCTGCGGATGCCGAACGCCTCGCGCGCCGCGGTGCGGCAGGCGGTCGGCGAGTCGCTCGGCGAGCAGGCGGCCGACGACTGGGAGGCCCTCATCGCCCACGCCGCGCGCGTGTGGGAGGCGACCCGCGGGCCCTTCCTGGAGGCGCCGCTGACCGCGCGCGACATGGTGCGCCTCTCGCGCGACCTGCGGGCGCTGCGCACCGTCGCGCCGTGGCGCTCGCTGCGCACCGTGGGCACCCGACGCCTGCACGACCCGCGCCTGCGCATGGTGCTCGACCGCTACGCCACCTACACCGGGTCCGACCCGCGGCGCGCGCCGGCGGCTCTGTGCGTGATCCCGTTCATGGAGCAGGCCTTCGGCGCCTGGCACGTACGCGGTGGCATCCGCCGCCTCGCCGACGCGGTCTGCGCGCGCGCCGTCCAGACCGGTGCCGAGCTGCGCCTCGGCACCGAGGTGCGCCGGGTCCTCGTCGAGGGCGGACGCGCCGCGGGGGTGGAGCTGGCCGACGGGAGCCGCGTCGACGCCGACGTCGTCGTCGCGGGATCGGACGCCCGCGAGCTCTACGGCCACCTGCTCGCGCCCGACGTCGCGGCCGCTCCGCTGCGCCGCCTGCGCCGGGCCGAGCCGTCGCTGTCGGGCTTCGTGCTGCTGCTGGCGCTGGAGGGCCGGACGCCCGGGCTCACCCACCACACGGTGCTGTTCCCCGCCGACTACGACGACGAGTTCGACTCCGTCTTCGGCGGCCGCGTCCCCGCCGACCCGACGGTCTACGTCAGCGCGGCCGACGACCCGGCGCTGCGCCCGGACGACGACAGCGAGGCGTGGTTCGTGCTGGTCAACGCGCCGCGCCACGAGCCGGGCACCGGCACCGACTGGGACGCGCCGGGCTTCGCCGACGCCTACGCCGACTCGGTGCTCGAGATCCTGGCCCGGCGCGGGCTCGACGTGCGCGACCGGTTGCGCTGGCGCGTGGTGCGCACGCCGGCCGACCTGGAGCGCGAGACCCGATCGCCCGGCGGCGCGATCTACGGCACGTCGTCGAACGGCCCGCGCGCCGCCTTCCTGCGCCCGGCCAACCGCTCCCCCGTGCCGGGACTCTTCCTGGTCGGCGGGTCGTCGCACCCCGGGGGCGGGCTCCCGCTCGTCGCCCTGTCGGCGGCGATCGTCGCCGAGATGGTCGGCAAGGCCGAGCGGCGCCCCCGGGCCTCCTAGGCGGGCTGTCCGACGACGTCGTCCGCGCCGGCGTCGTGCGACGCCGAGAGCCCGGTCGCGATGGCCGAGAGCAGGGCGGGCACGTCGTGTCGGGGCAGGACCGCGTGCACGAGCACCGCACGCCCGGGGGTCGCTCCGGCCGTGCCCAGCGCGGCCGCCAGCTCGGCCCGGGTGCCCGCGGGCAGCACGAGCGGCGGGTGCGCGCCCCCCAGCGCGGTGGCGAGCGAGCCCCAGTCCCAGTCGGTGATGTCGTGGTAGGTCGCCTGCGGGCTGCGGATCGCGCGCTCGACGGTGTAGCCGCCGTTGTCGATCAGCACGACGACCGGGCGCAGCCCGCGCTGCAGCACCGTGGCGAGCTCCTGCACCGTCAGCTGCGCCGCACCGTCGCCGATGACCAGCACCGGGCGCCGGGTCGGGTCGGCCAGAGCGGCGCCGAGCAGCGCCGGCAGCGTGTAGCCGATCGAGGCCCAGATCGGCTGCCCGACCAGCTCGGTGCCGCGGGGCAGGGCGAGCTCCGCGGCGCCGAAGTAGGCGGTGCCCGCGTCGGCCAGCAGCGGGGTGCCGGCCGGCAGCCACGACTGCAGCGTCGCCCAGAGCCCCGCCTGGTCGAGCGGGCGGTCGGCCTCCTCGTGCGGCGCCACCAGGTCGGCGAGCAGCTCGAGGCTGTCGGCGAGGTCGACGTCGGCGACGCGCAGGTCGCCGACGCGCGCCTCGCGCAGTCCGAGCACCACAGCGCTGGACTCGTCGAGCTCGGCGCTGAACATCCCGGTCGAGAGGTCGCTGAGCACCGCACCGGCGAGCACGAGCAGCGGCGCGTGCTCGACCGCGCGGCGGGTCGCCTTGTCCGCGGTCAGGGCGCCGACGTAGGTGCCGGCGCTCGAGCGGTGGTCCTCGTCGAGCAGCCCCTTGGCACCCAGCAGAGTCGCCACGGTGACGCCTGCGTCGGCGAGCCGCCGGACGACCTGGCCCAGCCCGCGCCGGCGGACCAGGTGTCCGGCGAGCAGGGTGACCGGCGCGCCGCCGGCCAGCCGGGAGCGCAGCGCCTCGCCGAGCAGGGCGAGCGCGTGCGGGTCGCTGGCGGGCCGCGCCAGCGGCTGCTGCAGCCGCGCCGCCGGCACCGGGAGCGCGGTCAGGTCGCTCGGCACGCTCAGGTAGACCGGGCGCAGCTCGCGCAGCGCGCTCGTGAGCAGCCGGTCGACCTGCTCGGCCGCGCTCGCCTCCTCCAGCACCTCCGCGGCGGCGGTCACCTCGGCGTACGCACGGGCGAAGTGCCCGAGGTCGCCGTCGACGAGCGAGTGGTGCACCAGCGAGCCGCCGCGCGCCGCGCCGCGCGGCGGCGCACCGGTCACCTGCACGAGCGGGACGCTCTCGGCGTACGCGCCGGCGACGCCGTTGAGCGCCGACAGCTCACCCACGCCGTAGGTCGTCACCAGGGCACCGAAGCCGCGCAGGCGGGCGTAGCCGTCGGCGGCGTACGCGGCGTTGAGCTCGTTGGTCGTGCCGACCCACTCGAGGCCGGTGCCCTCGAGCATCCCGTCGAGCAGGCCCATGCTGAAGTCGCCGGGCAGGCCGAAGACGTGGTCGACGCCGAGCTGGCGCAGCCGCCGTGCGAGGTAGGCCGCGAGCGGGAGGGTGGCCGCGCCGGCCGAGCGGTCGGAGGTGTCGTCCATGCGCGTCATCGAGCCATGCGGTGGTCGAGGTGGTCAACCATCGCCGCCGAAGTGGCGCAGAATGGTCACTCCCTTGCCCGTCCGTGCACCCCGGAGGCACACCGTGGCCACGCTCGACGACACCGACCGGCGCATCCTGCTCGCCCTCGACGCCGACCCGCGGGTACCGGTGCTGCTGCTGGCCGAGCGCCTCGGGCTCGCGCGCCGCACGGTGCAGACCCGGCTCTCGCGGCTCCACGACGAGGGGCTGCTGCGCCCGCACAGCGACCGCGTCGCCCCGGCGAGCCTGGGCTACGCGGTGGGCGCGTTCGTCGAGGCCGACGTCGACCAGGCCCACCTCGGCGCCGTGGTGGCGGGGCTGCGGGCCATCCCCGAGGTGCTGGAGGTCGCGGCGACGACCGGCGACCACGACGTCATGGTGCGCGTGGTCGCACGCGACCCCGACGACCTCTACCGCGTCGGTCAGCGCATCCTCGCGTGCCCCGGGATCCGGCGGACGACGACCGCCGTGGTGCTGCGCGACCTGGTCCCCTACCGCACGACGGGGCTGCTCGGCACCGGCCGCGCGAGGTCCGGCGAGGCCCCGACCGGCAAGTAGTGTGGGTGGAGCCGTTGCTCCAGCCGAGCCGCCCCCAGCCGAGAAGGACACCGCCGCTCCATGCGCCTGCCCCGACCGCGCCTGACCCTCCCGCGCCTGCCCGCCGCACCCGCCGGGCTGGTGCGGCTGCGCCCCCGGATGCCCGCGCGGCGCTCGACGCGCGCTGCGGCAGCGGCCGGCGTGGCCGTCCTGCTGGCGGCCGGCACGGTCGTGGCGGTCAGCGTCGTCGACGGCGAGCCGCACGGTGCCTCGGCGGCCTCGATCGCGACGTTCTCGCAGACTCCGGGCTGGATGGTGGACCCCTCGACCGGTCCGCTCGCCGGCGGGAGCGCGCTGCCGTCCTACGCCGCGCCGACCGCGCCCCCGGTGGCCGCACCGCCGCCGACGATCCCGCCGGTCAGCGTCGTGCCGCCGGTGACCGTGCCGCTGCCGACGCCGAGCAGGCCGGTGGTCCCGCCCGCCAGCACGCCGACGCCGCCGACGACGCCGGCGTCCTCGCCGACACCGACAGCACCGGCGCAGTCCGACGTCACCCCGCCGCACGCGCCGACCAGCGTGCCGGCCTCGCTGTTCGGGCTGACGGTCAACGGCTACGGCTCGGGCGCCGCCGTCGACGCCCCCTACGGCGCTGTGCGCCTGTGGGACACGCAGGTCACGTGGCAGGACCTCGAGCCGGAGCGAGGGACGTTCGACTGGGCGAGGCTGGACGCCCAGGTCGCCGCGGCCAACAAGGCCCGCGCCCGCGTCATGCTCGTGCTCGGCCAGACGCCCCAGTGGGCCGCGGACAAGGTAGCCGTGACCACGCCTCCCTCTCAGCTGCCCACTGGCTCCTCGCCGCCGAAGAAGCTCTCCGACTGGACGGCCTACGTCAAGGCCGTCGTCACCCGCTACAAGGGCCGGATCGCCGACTACGAGGTCTGGAACGAGCCCAACGCGAAGAACTTCTGGCTGGGCAGCCAGGGCGACCTGATCCCGCTGGCGAAGTCCGCCTACACCACCATCAAGGCGGTCGACCCGGGAGCGACGGTGACCACCCCCAGCTTCGTGGTGCGCCGCCCGGCACAGCAGGGGGAGCTCACCCGCTACCTCGCCGCCGACGGTGCGAAGTGGGCCGACGTCGTCAACCTGCACCTCTATCCCGACGCCGACCAGGGCCCCGAGGCGATGGCCCCGCTGCTCGACCAGGTGAAGACACGGCTCGCCGCCTTCGGGGTCGAGAAGCCCATCTGGAACACCGAGGTCAACTACCTGCTGCCGACCGGGGGCGCCGCAGCACCGGCACCGCTGTCGGCCGACGACGCAGCGGCGTGGGTCGCGCGCACCTACCTAATTACCGCGCACCTCGGCGTCGGGCGCGCCTACTGGTACGCGTGGGACAACCACGTGCTCGGCGTGCCGCTGACCGAGAGCGACGGCACGACGCCGAACGCCGCCGGCAAGGCCTACGACCGCATCCACACCTGGCTGCAGGGCAGCGGCTTCCGCGGCTGCAGCGTCGACAACGAGGGCACCTGGACCTGCTGGGTCGCCACCGGCCGCGTCGTGTGGAACCCCGGCGCAGGCAGCAAGCCGGTCGACTACGCGGCGCCGTGGGGCACGAAGGCCGCCGTGGCGCTCAGCGGCGCGTCGACGCCGACGCGGCACGGGCAGGTCGTCAAGATCGGGACCTCGCCGATCCTCGTCAAGACGCGCTGACCGGGCGTCAGCGCAGCTGACGGCGCAGCACCACGCCGAGCAGCACCACCGACCCGACCGCCAGCACGAGGCCGAGCCACGCCGCGGCGCCCACCCACGTGCCGGCCGCCGACGGCCACAGCCCGGCGCCGAGCCCGAACAGCGCCACGACCACGATCCGGGTCGGGCGCTCCCACGGCGTCACGACGCCGATCTCGGACAGGCCGGCCGCGGCGGCGCGCGCCCGCGCGTACTCCTGCACGAAGGTCAGCGAGGCGACCGCGGCGACCAGCGCCCACGGCGCGCCGAGCAGTCCCAGGGCCGCCAGCAGCGCGAGGTCGGTGAGCCGGTCGACGACCGAGTCGAGCACGTAGCCCCAGCGGGTGGTGCGCCCGGTGACGACGGCCACGGCACCGTCGAGCCCGTCGGCGAGCCCGGTCAGGCCGGCCAGCGCCGCACCGAGCACGGGCCAGTGCGCGCCGGCGGCCGCCGCGGCGGGCACCCCTGCGCCGAGCAGCAGGCCGAGCAGCGTCACCGCGTCGGGCGACGCGCGCAGCGCGACCAGCGGCCGGGCGCAGGCGTACGCGGTGGTGAGCCAGCCGAGCACCCACCGCGAGCGCGCGGGGTCGTAGCCGCCGTGCAGCTCGGACCAGCGGGAGAGGTACTCGGCTCGGGAGAGCACCGGGCGGCGCAGGCTCAGCGCGAGCCGAGGCCGAGCGCGGCGTAGGCCTCGCGGGTCGCCGTCGAGCGGTTGAGCGTGTAGAAGTGCAGGCCGGGCGCGCCGCCGTCGAGCAGCTCCTGGCCGAGCTCGACGACGATCTCGACGCCGACCCGGCGCACGGCCTCGGGGTCGCCGTCGACCGCGTGGAGCCGCTCGGCGAGCCGGGCGGGGAACGCCGCCCCCGACAGGGCCACCATCCGCTCGATCTGGGCGACGTTGGTGACCGGCATGAGCCCCGGCACGACCGGCATGCGGCAGCCCAGGGCGTCGAGGCGCTCGACGAGCCGGAAGTAGTCGGCCGACTGGAAGAAGAACTGCGTGACGGCGAACTCCGCGCCGGCGGCGGCCTTGTCGGCGAGCCGGCTGGCGTCGGCGTCGAGGTCGGGGGCCTCGGGGTGCTTCTCGGGGAAGGCGGCGACGCCGACGGAGAAGTCGCCCAGCGAGCGGACCAGCTCGACCAGCTCGACCGCGTAGCTCAGGCCCTCGGGGTGGGGGCGCCACTCGGTGCCGACGCCGCTCGGCGGGTCGCCGCGCAGGGCGAGCACGTTGCGCACACCGGCGTCGGCGTACTGCCCGATCACCGAGCGGAGCTCGTCGCGCGACGAGCCGACGCAGGTGAGGTGGCCGACCGGGAGCAGCGTCGTCTCCTCGGCGATGCGCCGGGTGATGCGCACGGTCCGGTCTCGGGTGGACCCGCCGGCGCCGTAGGTGACCGAGACGAAGGTGGGGCTCAGCGACTCGAGCTCGCGCACGGCGCGGAAGAGCTGGCGCTCGCCCTCGTCGGTCTTGGGCGGGAAGAACTCGAAGGAGAACGACGGCGTCCCGGAGCTGAGCAGGGCGCCGACCCGGCCGGGTCGCTGGGCGGTCCTGGGGGCGGTCGGGCTCGAGACGGGCACGGGCCCACGCTACCGGGTAGGGGCTGGGCGGGCCTTCCCGCGCGCGTCGTCTCGGACTGCCGGTACGCCCGGACTGGCCTAGGCTCGACGCGACCCCGGACCGCGAGGAGACACCGTGACCCACCCGCTCGACGTGGACGACCTGCGCGCCCGTGTGGGCAAGGCGCTCGCCGCCTTCCTCGACGGGCAGGCTCCGTCCCTCGACGCGGTCGGGCCCGAGCTGACCCCCGCGCTGAGCGCGGCGCAGGACTTCCTGCTCGAGGGCGGCAAGCGCCTGCGGCCGGCGTTCGCCTACTGGGGCTGGCGCGGCGCGGGCGGCTCCGACTGCGACGAGGTGGTGGCGGCGGCCTCCTCGCTCGAGCTCCTTCACGCGTGCGCGCTGATCCACGACGACCTCATGGACGGCAGCGACACCCGCCGCGGCAACCCCTCGGTGCACCGGCGCTTCGCCGCGATGCACCGCGGCGAGCGCTGGCACGGCGCGCCCGAGTCGTTCGGCCTGTCGGCCGCGGTGCTGCTCGGCGACATGTGCCTGGTGTGGGCCGACGCGATGCTGTGGGGCTCGGGGCTCGACCCCGCTGCGCTGGTGCGGGCCCAGCCCGTCTACGACGCCATGCGCATCGAGCTCATGGCCGGGCAGTACCTCGACGTGCTGGAGCAGGCGGTCGGCTCCTCCTCGGTCGAGCGCTCGCTGCGCGTGGCCCGCTACAAGAGCGCGAAGTACACCATCGAGCGGCCCCTCCACCTCGGCGCGACGCTCGCCGGCGCCGGGCCCGCCACGGTCCAGGCCTACACCGACTACGGCGTCGGCCTCGGCGAGGCCTTCCAGCTGCGCGACGACGTCCTCGGCGTGTTCGGCGACCCGTCCGAGACCGGCAAGCCGGCCGGCGACGACCTGCGCGAGGGCAAGCGCACGGTGCTGGTCGCCGAGGCCCTGACGCAGGCCACGCCGGCCCAGTCGGCGGCGGTCTCGCGGCTGCTCGGCGACCCGCGCCTCGACGCGGCCGGCGTCAGCACGCTGCGCGAGGTGATCGTCGACACAGGTGCCCTCGACGCGACGGAGCGGCGCATCACGGCCAGCCTCGACGCCGCCCTCGGTGCGCTCGACGCGGCCGCCGCCGACGGCTGCATCGACGGCGAGGCCGCCGGCGTCCTGCGCGAGCTCGCGGTCGCGGCGACCGCGCGCTCGGTCTGAGGCGCGCGATGCGTACGACGTCGGGTCCCAGCGACCGCGTGGTGATCGTCGGTGCCGGGCTGGGCGGGCTCTCGGCGGCGCTCCGGCTCGCCGGCGCCGGCCGCGAGGTGACGGTCCTCGAGCGCGAGGACGTGCCGGGCGGACGGGCGGGCCTGCTCGAGGACCGCGGCTGGTCGTTCGACACCGGCCCGACGGTGCTCACCATGCCCGACCTCATCGCCGACGCGCTCGACTGCGTGGGCGAGAAGCTCGAGGACTGGCTCGAGCTGCTGCCGGTCGAGCCGCTCTACCGCGCGACCTACGCCGACGGCTCCGTGCTCGACGTGCACGGCTCGGTCGACGCGATGGCCGACGAGATCGAGCGCGTGTGCGGGCCGGCCGAGGCCGCAGGCTACCGCCGCTACGTCGAGTTCGTGTCCACGCTCTACCACTACGAGATGCGCGAGTTCATCGACCGCAACATCGACTCGCCCTTCTCGCTCGTCTCCCCCACCCTCGGCCGCCTCGCGGCGATCGGCGCCTTCCGCAAGCTGGCGCCCAAGGTCGAGCAGTATCTCAAGGACCCGCGCACCCAGAAGGTGCTCTCGTTCCAGGCGATGTACGCCGGCCTCTCGCCGCACGACGCCCTCGCGCTCTACGCGGTCATCGCCTACATGGACTCGGTCGCGGGCGTCTTCTTCCCGCGCGGCGGCATGCACGCGGTACCGCGGGCGCTCGCCGGCGCGGCCGAGAAGCACGGCGTGCAGTTCCGCTACGGCACCACGGCCACGAAGGTCGAGCTGCGCGGGCGCCGCGCGGTCGCGGTGCACACGTCCGCGGGCGAGCGCATCGAGTGCGACGCGGTCGTCCTCAACCCGGACCTGCCGGTCGCGCACCGCGACCTGCTCGGGTCGACACCGCCCACGCTGCGCCGGCTGCGCTACTCGCCGTCCTGCGCCGTGCTGCTGGTCGGGAGCAGTGCGCGCTACGACGGCCTCGTGCACCACAACATCTCCTTCGGGCACGAGTGGAAGCAGGTGTTCGACGAGATCATCGACCGGGGCGAGCTGATGAGCGACCCGTCCTACCTCGTCACCCGGCCGACAGCGAGCGACCCGTCGCTGGCGCCCGACGGGCGCGAGTCCTACTACGTGCTGTTCCCCACGCCCAACCTCAGCGCCCCGATCGACTGGCGCTCCGAGGGTCCTCGCTACCGTGACCGCATGGTGGCCACCCTGGAGTCACGTGGCCTGACCGGGTTCGGCGACGCCATCGAGGTCGAGCACCTCACCACCCCGCTCGACTGGCAGCAGCGCGGCATGGAGCGCGGCGCCCCGTTCGCGGCCGCCCACACGTTCTTCCAGACCGGCCCGTTCCGCCCGCGCAACACCTGGGGCGAGAACGTCGTCTTCGCCGGCAGCGGTACCCTGCCGGGCGTCGGCGTGCCCATGGTGCTGGTGAGCGGGCGGCTCGCCGCCGAGCGCATCACCGGGCCCGACCGCTCCTACCGCTCGCGGGCCTGGCGGTGAGCGCGCGCGACCTCGACGCGGCCGGCATCACCGACCCGGAGCTGCGCGCCTCCTACGAGCAGTGCCGCCGGCTCAACGCCCTGCACGGCAAGACCTACTACCTCGCCAGCCTGCTGCTGCCGCGCCACAAGCGGCCCTACGTCCACGCGCTCTACGGCTTCGCCCGCTACGCGGACGAGTTCGTCGACTCGCTCGACGACCCGCACCCCGAGGCGCTGGTGCCGTGGGGCGAGCGGTTCCTCGCCGACCTCGACCGCGGGCACTCCGACGACCCGGTCTGCCGCGCCGCCGTCGACACCGTGCTGCGCTGGGACATCCCGCGCGACTACTTCGTCGCGTTCCTCGACTCGATGGCGATGGACCTGACGGTCACCAACTACGAGACCTACGAGGACCTGCGCGGCTACATGTACGGCTCGGCCGCCGTCATCGGGCTGCAGATGGTGCCGCTGCTCGAGCCGCTGTCGCCCGACGCGCTGGCGCCCGCACAGGCGCTGGGCGAGGCGTTCCAGCTCACCAACTTCGTGCGCGACGTGGCGGAGGACTACAAGCGGGGCCGGGTCTACCTGCCGCTCGAGGACCTCGCCCGCTTCGGCGTCCAGCGCTCCGACCTGGGTCTCGGCTCCGCGGGCGAGCCCGTGCGCGAGCTGGTGCGCTTCGAGGTCGCCCGCTGCCGCGCGCTCTACGCGGAGGCGGCCACCGGCATCCCGCTGCTGCACCCGACCAGCCGCGACTGCATCGAGACGGCGCTGCGCCTCTACGGCGGCATCCTCGACGAGGTCGAGAAGGCCGACCACGACGTGCTCTCGGGCCGGGCCTCGGTGCCGCTCCCCCGCCGGCTGGCCGTGGCGGCGCCCGGCATGGCGCGCGCCGCCCTGGCCCGCCGCGACGAGGGTCGCTGGCGAGCGCTCAGCGCCCCGGCGTACTGAGCCCGGCTCGCCGGCGAGCGGCTAGAACGCGAGGGCCTGCGCGCGGCGCTTGACCTCGGTGCCGCGGTTCTCGCGCAGCGCCTGCACCGGCGTGCCGGGCAGCGAGTCGTCGGGCGTGAACATCCAGCGCAGCGCCGCCTCGTCGTCGTAGCCGGAGTCCGACAGCAGCGTGATCAGGCCCGGCAGGCCCTTGACGATCGCGCCGTCGACGACGAAGTCGGCCGGCACGGAGACGACGTTTCGCTCGCCGCGGCGGGTCGAGAGCAGCTGGCGCTCGCGCAGCAGCGAGCGGACCTTGACCACGTCGACGCCGAGCGCCTCGGCGACGTCGGGAACAGCGAGCCAGTCGGGGACGAGCGCGTCGAGCTCGGCAGGGGTGTCCACGACGGGAGCCTACGACCTGGGTCGCCGACCGCTCGAACGGGCGGATCGGCGCTCCGGGAACCCGTCCCAGGATGCGGACAAATCGGGCACGACTGAGCGTGCGCCTCTGGCAAACCAGCAGTCCCAGTTGTCACAGGCGTCACAAGGCTATTACCTTGCCTCATCAGTTCCTGGTGACGACACGCCGAGAGATGTCGTGTCGGACCGACGAGAGGACGGGCATTGAGCCAGGCACCGCACACCGACGCACCGCGGACGGGCACGCGCTCGTGGCGGCGCGCGCTCGGGGTCGCCGCCCTGCCCCTCCTGCTCGCGGGGCTGGTCACCGCAGGCACGCCGGGCTGGCAGTCGATCCTCGTCCACCGCGGCGACACGCTGTCCGAGATCGCCAAGCGCTACCACACGAGCGTCTCGCGGCTGGTCCGGGCCAACGACCTCCCCGGCAACGGCTCGACCATCTACGCCGGTGAGCGGCTGCGCGTGCCGACGGCCGCCGCGCAGGCGAAGATCGCCAGGTCCCGCGCCAAGGCGAAGCCGAAGGCGAGCGCGTCGCGGCGGTCCACCACGTCGCGCAGCGCCACCCGCACCGTCCGGCGCACGACGTACAGGACCGTGTACGTCTCCTACACCGTCCGCAGCGGCGACTCGCTGATCCGCATCGGGCGCCACTTCGGCGCGCGCACGAGCGGCATCCGCCTCGCCAACCACCTGCCCGTCTCGGGCGTCGTGCGCATCGGCCAGCACCTGCGCATCCCGGTGGTGAAGCGCACGACGACCTCGCACACCGTCAAGGCGCCCGTCCGCGTCTCGTCGAAGAAGACCTCGAAGCCCACGAAGAACAACACCTTCGCCGGGCGGACGTACCCCAATGCGACCGTGCAGCGGGCGGCGGCGAACCGCTCGGTGCTGGCGCGGCGCTCGATGCCGACGCGTACGCAGATGCGCTCCATCATCTCGGCGACCGCGCGCGCCAACGGCGTGTCCCCCTCGCTCGCGCTGGCCGTGGCCTACCAGGAGTCCGGGTTCAACCCGCGGGTCGTCTCGGTCGCCAACGCGATCGGCGCCATGCAGGTGATGCCGGCCACCGGCGAGTGGGCGTCGAGCGTCATCGGGCGCCGGCTCGACCTGCTCAACCCGCGCGACAACGCGACGGCCGGCGTGGTGCTGCTGCGCATCCTGACCCGCACGGCGAGCTCCACCGAGCAGGCCGTCGCCGGCTACTACCAGGGCCTGGCCTCGGTGCGGAAGAACGGGATGTACTCCGACACCAAGCGCTACGTGTCCAACGTGATGAGCCTGCGCCGCAGCTTCTGAGCAGGCGGCCCGCGCGCCGGAGCCGAGCACGGCGCGCGGGTACCTAGACTCGGCAGGGTGGATGCCACCGTCACCGACCCGCTGGTCGGGCAGGTCCTCGACGGTCGCTACCGCGTGACCCGGCGCATCGCGCAGGGCGGCATGGCGGTCGTCTACGAGGCGCTCGACACCCGCCTCGAGCGGGTCGTCGCGCTCAAGGTGATGCACCCGTGGCTCGCCAACGACCCCGAGCTGGTCGCCCGCTTCGCCCGCGAGGCCAAGGCCGCGGCCCGGCTGTCGGCGCCCAGCGTCGTCGCCGTCCACGACCAGGGCCGCGACGGCGAGCTCGTGTGGCTGGCGATGGAGCACGTCGAGGGCCGCACGCTGCGCGACGTGCTCACCACCCGGGGGCGGCTGAAGCCCGCCGAGGCGTTCGAGGTCGCCCTGCCGCTGCTGCGGGCGCTCGCCGCCGCGCACGCCGCCGGCCTGGTGCACCGCGACGTCAAGCCCGAGAACGTGCTGGTCGGGGTCGACGGCACCGTCAAGGTCGCCGACTTCGGGCTGGTGCGCGCCGTCACCGCGAGCTCCCACACGCGCAGCGACGGCGCCGTTCTCGGGTCGGTGAGCTACCTCGCCCCCGAGCTGCTCGAGCGCGGCACCGCCGACGAGCGCGTCGACGTCTACGCCGCCGGCATCCTGCTGTTCGAGCTGCTGACCGGCGACAAGCCCTTCGAGGGCGAGACCCCGCTCGCGGTCGCCTACCAGCACGTGCACGGCGACGTCCCCGCGCCCTCCACCCGCGTGCGCGGGCTCCCTGCGGCGCTCGACGCCCTGGTGGTGCGCGCCACCCGCCGAGACCCCGACCAGCGCCCCCGCGACGCGGGCGAGATGCTCGCCGAGGCGATCGCGGCGCAGCGCACCCTCGGGCCGGCCGACGAGCCGACCGAGCTGGTCGCCCCGCCCGGTCCGCGTCCCCGCTCGGAGCCGACCACCCGCACCCCCCGCCCGGCGGCCGCCGAGCCGACCACCCGCGCTCCCCGGCCGGGGCCCGAGGCGGCGGAGCGGCCGGGGCGCCGCCGCGTACGCCGTCGTCGCGCCCTGCTCGCGACCCTCCTGGTGCTGCTGCTCGGTGCCGGCGCGGCCGGCGCTGCCTTCGGTCCCTGGCGCTACGCCAGCGCGCCCCGGCTCGTGGGGCTCAGCGCCGCCACCGCGGCCGAGCGGCTGCAGTCGGCCGGCTTCCACGCGGCCGCCACCGAGCTGCGCTTCGACGACACCGTCCCGAAGGGCGAGGTGCTGACCAGCTCGCCCGGCCCGGGCGGCTGGCTGCGCAAGGGCCGCGCCGTGCGGCTCGTGGTCTCCAAGGGCCCGGACCTGCGCACGGTGCCGCAGCTGACCGGCCGCACGCGCGAGGAGGCGACCGAGCTCGTACGCTCCGCGCACCTGAGCGCCGGGCGCGTCACGGCAGCCTGGAGCGACAGCGTGCCCGCGGGCCAGGTCGCCTCGAGCTCGCCCGTGGCCGGGGCGTCGCTGCTCCACGGGAAGCCGGTCGCGCTCGTGCTGAGCAAGGGCCCCCAGCCGGTTGCGGTCCCCAAGCTCGTCGGCTCGACGCTCGAGGACGCGACCACGGCCCTGACCGCGCTCCGGCTCGAGGTCGCGAGCACCGAGGACTACAGCGAGACGGTGCCCGACGGCACGGTGATCAGCCAGGCCACGCCGGCCGGCACCTCGGTGCTGCCCGGCACCAGCGTCGCGGTCGTGGTCTCGAAGGGCCCGCCGCTGGTCAAGGTGCCCGGCGTCGTCGGCAAGACCCGCGGCAGCGCGGTCGCCAAGCTGCAGGCCGCCGGCTTCAAGGTCACCACGAGCGGGGTCGACATCCTGCACCTCGTGCTGTTCCAGAGCCGCAAGGGCGGGTCGATGGTGCCCAAGGGGACGACCATCCACCTGACGATCACGTGAGCGCGTCCTGAGCCCAGCCAGGCGGTCCGACCTGCGCTCGCCGGTCGGCGCGCACATCAAGGTGTCGGGCGGCCTCGCGCGCGGCGGCCTGCCCTACGCCCGCTCGATCGGCGCCGAGGCCGTGCAGCTGTTCGTCGGCAACCCGCGCGGGTGGGCCCTGCCCGCCGGTGACCCGGCCCAGGACGAGGCGTTCCGCGCCGGGTGCGCCGAGGCCGGGATCCCTGCCTTCGTGCACTCCGCGTACCTCGTGAACTTCGGCTCGCCCACCGCGCTGACGGTGGAGCGCAGCGTCGAGAGCGTCCGCCACGCGCTGGCGCGCGGCGCGCAGGTCGGCGCGCGCGGCGTCGTCGTCCACACCGGCTCGGCGGTCGCGGCGACCTCGCGCGAGGCGGCGCTGCGCCAGGTGCGCGAGAGCGTGCTGCCGCTGCTCGACGAGCTCGACGCGCTCGCCGACGCCCCGGACCTGCTGCTCGAGCCGACCGCCGGCCAGGGCCAGTCGCTGTGCGCGCGGGTGGAGGACCTCGGGCCCTACCTCGACGCGCTCGACCGGCACCCCAAGGTCGGCGTCTGCCTCGACACCTGCCACGCGTTCGCCGCCGGGCACGACCTCGCGGCCGAGGGCGGGGTCGAGGCGATGCTCGACACGCTGGTCGAGGTGGCCGGGCCCGGTCGGCTGCGGCTCGTGCACGCCAACGACTCGAAGGACGTCTGCGGCGCCTCGAAGGACCGCCACGAGAACATCGGCGCCGGCCACATCGGCGAGGCGCCCTTCGGGCGGCTGCTGCGGCACCCGGCGGTCCGCGGCGTACCCCTCGTCGTCGAGACCCCGGGCGAGCCCGCCGACAACGCGCGCGACATCGCCACGCTCGTCCGCCTCCGCGACGCCTAGTGTCCGAACGCGCCGCGGCATCTCGTCTGGTGGGACAGCAGTCCGTTCGGACACAGCGGGTGCTGTACGGTGTGCGACGTGCAGCAGACCGTCTTCGCCTATGGCGACGCGCCCGGGAGCATCCGGGCGGGGCGCCCGGCAGACTCTGCCTGACCGCACCCCGCACCTCCGACCCCGGCGCTCGCCCGAGCACCGGGGTCTTCTTTTTGCCCGTTCGCACCAGGAGGAAGTTCCCATGGTCGTCGTCATGGCCCCCGGGGCCGCAGAGGATGAGATCAGCGCCGTCGTGGCGCGCGTCGAGGGCGCTGGCGGCCAGGCCTTCGTCAGCCGCGGCGTCACCCGCACGATCATCGGGCTGGTCGGCGACGTCGAGGCGTTCGCCGACATGGGGCTCGCCGCCATGGGCGGCGTGCACGAGGTCGTGCGGGTCAGCACCCCCTACAAGCTGGTCAGCCTCGAGCACCACCCGGCCAAGACGACCGTCTACGTCGGCGGCGTGCCGATCGGGCCCGACACGTTCACGCTGGTGGCCGGTCCGTGCGCCGTCGAGTCGCCGGAGCAGACCCTCGCCGCCGCGCAGATGGCCAAGTCGGCGGGCGCGACGCTGCTGAGGGGCGGGGCCTACAAGCCGCGGACCTCGCCCTACGCCTTCCAGGGACTCGGCGAGCGCGGCCTGCAGATCCTCGCCGACGTGCGCGCCGAGACCGGGCTGCCGGTCGTCACCGAGGTGGTGGACGCCCACGACGTGGAGCTCGTCGCGTCCTACGCCGACATGCTGCAGATCGGCACCCGCAACGCCGGCAACTTCGGCCTGCTCCAAGCGGTCGGCTCGGTGGGCAAGCCGGTGCTGCTCAAGCGCGGGATGAGCGCGACCATCGAGGAGTGGCTGATGGCCGCCGAGTACGTCGCGCAGCGCGGCAACCTCGACATCGTGCTGTGCGAGCGCGGGATCCGTACGTTCGAGACCGCTACCCGCAACACCCTCGACATCGCTGCCGTGGCGGTGGCGCACGGGCTCTCGCACCTGCCGGTGATGGTCGACCCGTCGCACTCGGGCGGGCGCCGTGACCTGGTGCTGCCGCTCTCGCGCGCGGCGATCGCGGTCGGCGCCGACGGGATCCTCGTCGACGTCCACCCGCACCCGGAGACCGCGCTGTGCGACGGGCCGCAGGCGCTGGTCGACTCCGACCTGCGCGCGCTGGCGGCGGTGTGCCGGCAGCTGCCGCCGATGGTGGGGCGGGGCTAGCGCGTCCGCCGGGTCGCCGTGTCGCTGTGTCGCCGGACGTCAGGCGTCAGGCGTCAGGCGTCAGGCGGCCACGGTCGTACGCGCCCGGCCGCCGTGCTTGGCCTCGTAGAGCGCGAGGTCGGCGCGGTGCACCAGGCGGCTGGCCGCCTCGACGCCGTCCCAGGCGGCGACGCCGGCCGAGAACGACTGGCCGTCGGGGGTGGCCCGGCGCAGCAGCTCGAGCAGCTCGGCGGTGTCCTCGGCCCCGGCGCCCGGCAGCACGAGCAGGAACTCCTCGCCGCCGTAGCGGGCCAGGACCTGGCCCGGCCCGAGGCACGCCAGCCAGGCCGCCGAGGCACCGACGAGCAGCCGGTCGCCGGCCTGGTGGCCGTGCTCGTCGTTGTAGCCCTTGAAGCGGTCGAGGTCGAGCAGCGCGACGGAGAGCGGGGCGCCGGCGGCCTGCGCCCGCTCGAGCTCGGCGTCGCCGCTGCGCCGGTTGGGCAGCCCGGTCAGCTCGTCGGTGCGGGCGAGCAGGTCCAGGCGCACGGCCTGCTCCTCGAGCCGCGCGGTCTGGTCCTCGAGCCGGCGGGTCTGGTCCTGCAGGCGGCCCAGCAGGCCCGACATGCGGTGCACGACGAGGCAGAACAGCAGCGCCGAGCTCGACGCCACCGCCCAGCCGTCGAGCCGGAGGCCCAGGGCGAGCTCCGCCGCCAGCGTGGCCGGCGAGAGCAGGCTGGCCACGGTCAGCGCCGCGAGCCGGCGCCGCGAGAAGACGACGGTCTCCTCCGGGTCCTCGAGCAAGGCAGGGGCTGACGGGTGCAGCGCGGCGGCGGCCCACACCGCGTACGCCGCCAGGAACGGCACCGAGCTCAGCATCCCGACCACGGACGACGAGCTGGCGTCCGAGGCTGCGGTGAAGACGGTGTCCCCGAGCAGGACGAGCAGCATCCCCCCGCTCAGCAGGCGGAACGCCGGGGTGCGGGAGCCGCCGCAGGTGAGCAGCCGCGCGAGCGACGCGAGCAGCACGATGTCGCCCACGGGGTAGCCCAGCCCCACGAGGCGCGTGAGCAGCGGGTCGCTGCTGCCGATCAGCGGCCGTACCAGCGTGACGTAGACGAGCAGTCCGAGCCCGACGGTGACGATCGAGCTGTCGACCAGCGCCTCGCGGGCCAGGCTGCTGCGCCGGGCGCGCACGACCGTCATCAGGCCCGCGGCGACCAGCGGGTACTCGAGCAGGTAGGCGACGTCGGCGACCGACGGGTAGGGGTCCGCGCCGGTGAAGGTCTCGACGACGACCCAGAGGACGTCGCCCACGACGGCGACGGCGTTCCCGGCGGCGAGCAGGCCCCAGGCCAGCCGTGCCCGGCCGCTCTGCCGTGCCGCACCGCGCGCCATGGCCACGGCGCTGGCGGCGCCGACCGCCGCGTACACCCAGTCCTTCGCCGCCACGGGCGAGAGGAGGTACGCGGCGATGCCGGCCGCCCCCAGGAGGAGAGGGAGCCACCACGCACGTTGCCGCATGCCCTGACCATCGGCCGGCCGCGGCGCGGTCTGAGGGGTCGCTCGGCGGGTAGGGGCCGGGGACAGCCGAACGAGAGGACACCACCGTGGTGGAGCAGCCCGTGTCGCACGAGGAAGGCGTCGCCAAGGTGGCCGCGCTGATCAAGGACATCCGCACCTGCATGCTGACGACCGTCGACGAGCAGGGGCGGCTGGTCAGCCGGCCGATGGCGGTGCAGCAGGTCGAGTTCGACGGCGACCTGTGGTTCGCGATCGACGAGGACTCGCGCAAGGTCCACCAGGTCGAGGCCGACGCCGAGGTGGGCGTCGCCTTCTCCTCGAACGACGCCTGGGTCTCGGTCGCCGGCCGCGCGCAGGTCGTGCACGACCTCGACAAGGCCAAGGAGCTGTGGAACCCGGCCCTCACCGCGTGGTTCCCCGACGGCCCCGAGACGCCCGGCCTTGCGCTGCTGCGCGTGGAGGCCGAGTCGGCGGAGTACTGGGACACCCCGGGCGGCAAGGTGACGACCCTGATCAGCTACGTCAAGGCCCGCGTCACCGGCACCCGCTTCGACGGCGGCGAGAACGAGGTCGTCGAGCTCAGCTGAGCCGCCCGACGTTGATCGCCCTGGCCGATCGAACTCGTGCCAGGCCCATGCAAGCTGCTAGGCCTGGCACGAGTGTGATCGGCCTTGCCGATCAACATCGCGGGGTGGGGCGTCAGCGCTGGTCCAGCATCTCGGCGACGAGGAAGGCGAGCTCGAGGGACTGGCTGTGGTTGAGCCGCGGGTCGCAGGCGGTCTCGTAGCGGAGCACCAGGTCGGGCTCGGAGAGCCCGCTCGCGCCGCCGATGCACTCGGTCACGTCGTCGCCGGTGAGCTCGACGTGGACGCCGCCGGGAACGGTGCCGAGCGCGCGGTGCACCTCGAAGAAGCCGCGCACCTCGTCGACCACGTCGTCGAACCGGCGCGTCTTGACCCCGGCCGCCTCGATCGTGTTGCCGTGCATGGGGTCGCACACCCACAGCACCTGCGCCCCGCTCGCGGTGACCTTCTCGACCAGCGGCGGCAGCGCCTCGCGGATGCGCCCGGCGCCCATGCGCGTGATGAAGGTCAGCCGGCCGGGCTCGCGGTCGGGGTCGAGACGGTCGACCAGCGCGAGGGCGTCGTCGGCGCTGGTGGTGGGGCCGAGCTTGACGCCGATCGGGTTGCGCACCCGGGCGGCCAGGTCGACGTGGGCGCCGTCGAGCTGGCGCGTACGCTCCCCGATCCACACGAAGTGCGCCGAGGTGTCGTAGGGCGTGCCGGTGCGCGAGTCGATGCGGGTGAGCGCGCGCTCGTACTCGACCAGCAGCGCCTCGTGGCTGGTCCAGACGTCGACCCGGTGCAGCGAGGGCGAGTCGGCGCCGACCGCCTCCATGAACTGGATCGCCCGGTCGATCTCGCCCGCGAGCTTCTCGTAGCGCGCCGTCGCGCCGCCGTCGCGGACGAAGCCCTTGTTCCAGGCGTGCGCCTGGCGCAGGTCGGCGAAGCCGCCCTGCGTGTGGGCGCGGACGAGGTTCAGGGTGGCGGCGGAGGTGTTGTACATCTGCACCAGCCGGCGCGGGTCGGGTACGCGTGAGGCCTCCGTGAACTCGAGGCCGTTGACCGCGTCGCCGCGGTAGGCGGGCAGCGTCACGCCGTCGCGGGTCTCGTTGCCCGAGGAGCGCGGCTTGGCGAACTGGCCGGCGAGCCGGCCGACCTTCACCACGGGCACGCGCGCGCCGTAGGTGAGCACGACGGCCATCTGCAGCAGCGTCTTGAGCTTGCCGCGGATGGCGTCGGCGGTGGCGCCCGAGAAGGTCTCGGCGCAGTCGCCGCCCTGCAGCCAGAACGCCTCGCCCCGGGCGGCGGCGGCCACCCGCTCCTTCAGCGCGTCGCACTCGGCGGCGAAGACGAGGGGCGGTAGGCTCCTCAGCTCGCGCTCCACCGCGTCGAGGGCCGCACGGTCGGGCCAGTCGGGCTGCTGGGCCGCTGGCAGCACGGGCAGGTCCAGCGCGTCGGTGCTCACAGGGGCCAAGGCTACCGTCGCCGCCCGGGCGTCACCCGTACGAGTGCTCAAGCCGGAGCCCTGACGGGCCGACGACAACCTCGTGGTCCGCCTGCACTCGCCTCGCCGTCCTGTCCGTGCCGCCGCTCTGCTCTCCCCGCTCCTCTGCTCCGCCGTCGCGCTCGCCGCTCCAGCGGTCGCCGCCGCCGACACGACCCACGACGCCAGCAACGACGCCCTCGCGGCCGGCAGCGCCAGCGCCGAGCTGCGCGCGCTGCCCGCTCCCCTGCTGGGCCAGCTCGACGTGTCGGAGCGCCTCCGCGCCACCGACGCGCTGACCACGGGCACCGACGGGGTGCCCGTCGCCCTCACCGTGCGCGAGGGCACGCGCCTGCAGGTCGTGCGCCTGCGCGCCGAGAACGGCCGGGCGCGCGCCCTCGTCGCGCTGCTCGACGGCCAGCCGTCGGTCGAGTCCGCCGGGCTCGACACCGTCGCGACCGCCTCGGACGTCTCGGCCGCCGCCGCGTACGACGACCCCTACCGCAGCATGCAGTGGGCGCTGGACCGGCTGCGCCACGACCAGGTCAGCGCGCTGCCCGTGGCGGGCCCCGCGCCCGTCGTCGCGGTGATCGACACCGGCATCCAGGGCTCGCACCCCGACCTCGCGGGCGTGCAGGTCGCGGGCTACGACGCGATCCGCGGCACCGCCATCGCTCCCGGCACCGCCACCGACCCCAACGGCCACGGCACCCACGTCGCCGGCATCATCGGGGCGGTCGGCGGCAACGGCGTCGGCGTCACCGGCTTCCTGCGCTCGGCCCGGATCATGCCGGTGCGGGTGCTCGGCAGCGCCGGCACCGGGCTCGGGTCGACCATCGCCCAGGGAATGATCTGGGCGGTCGACCACGGCGCCAAGGTGCTCAACCTCTCGCTCGGCGGCAGCGGCGTCGACGCCCAGGAGCAGGCGGCGGTCGACTACGCAGAGGCCCACGGCGCACTGGTCGTGGCGGCCGCCGGCAACCAGGGCGACGCGGCGAACCCGGTCGAGTACCCCGCCGGCTTCGTGAAGACCCTTGCCGTCGGGGCCACCGCCCAGGCCGGCGACGCCATCGCGCCCTACTCGACCCACGGGCCGCAGGTCGACATCTCGGCACCGGGCGACCAGGTCACCTCGACCTACCCGACCTCGGTCTACGCCAACGACTCCGGCACCTCGATGGCCACGCCCTACGTCGCGGCGGCCGCCGCCCTCGACTGGGCCGCCCACCCGTCGTTCACCCCGGCCGACCTGCGCGACCACCTGGTGCGCACGGCGGAGGACCTCGGCGCGCCGGGTCGGGACGACTTCTTCGGCGCCGGCCTCGTCGACCCGCTGGCGGCCCTGACCGACAGCGCACCTGCGTCCACCGGCTCGCCGACGCCGGACCCCGCGGCCACCGCCCCCGCGACGCCGACCCCGGAGCCGACCACGACGCCCGCGCCGAGCGAGGCCCCGGTGCCCGGAGCGACGCCCGAGCCGACCGACGGCCCGACGCCGGGCACGGGGCCGGAGACGGCGCCCGTCCCCGATCCGGTGGAGGCCGCACCGGCGTTCGCGGTCACGCTCGCCGCTCCTGCGGCCGGCCCGACCGGCGTCGTGCTGCGCCCGGTGGTCACGGCCACCGGCGGGGCGGTCGTCTCTGACGTCGACCTGCAGGTCGACGGGCGGTTGGTCGCCGTCGACCGCTCGGAGCCCTACCGGCTCTACGTCGCCGCGACCGCCCTGCGCCAGGGCCGGCACTCGTTCGTCGTGACGGTGCACGGCTCGGCGCCGGACGCCTGGGCGCGCGTGAGCGCGGTCGTGCGCCTGCCCTCCGCCGTCGAGCTGTCGCTCTCTCGCGGCGTGCTCACGGTGCAGCCGGCCATGCGGCCCGGCGCGCGGGTGCAGGAGCTGACCGCCACGGTCGACGGCCGCGCCGCCGCGCGCGACGCGGCTGAGGACGGCACCGGCGCCCTCGTGCGCCACCTGCCGCGCGGGTCGCACGCAGTACGCATCGTGCTCGTCGACCAGCTCGGCGCGGTCACGGAGGTGCGCCGCACCGTACGCGTCCGCTAGCCGTCCGCCGCCGTCCTCCTGCGGCGGTGGGGCAGAATCCCCGCCAGCCGCCGACGCCTGGGAGGACTGCGATGGTCGACCTCGCCCCGATGCGGGCGCTGCGGCCCGTGCCCGCGGCCGCCGCCCGGGTCCTGGCGCCGCCCTACGACGTCGTCGACGTGGCCTCGGCCCGCGCGCTGGCGGGCGACCCCGACAGCTTCCTGCACGTGTCGCGCCCGGAGATCGACCTGCCCGACGCGGTCGACCCGGCCGACCAGCAGGTCTACGCGGCGGCGGGCGCTGCGCTCGAGCGGCTGGTCGCGCGCGAGGTGCTGCGGCGCGACCCCGCGCCCGCGTACTTCGCCTACCGCAGGAGCGACGCGCACGGCTCGCAGACCGGCCTGGTGGGCTGCGCGTCGGTCGACGACTACGAGTCCGGCGTCATCGCCACCCACGAGTCGACGCGCCCCGACAAGGAGCTCGACCGCGTGCGCCACGTCGACGCCGTGGACGCGCACGACGAGCCGGTGTTCCTCATCGCGCCCCCGACTGCGGTGCTCCGCGAGGTGATCGCCACCGCCACGGCGGGCGACCCGGAGACCGACGCCGTCGCGCACGACGGGGTGCGCCACCAGGTCTGGCCGGTCACCTCCGCCGCAGCGGTCGAGGACGTACGCGCCGCGCTCGCCGCGCTCCCCCGCGCCTACGTCGCCGACGGCCACCACCGCAGCGCCGCCGCGGCCCGCGTGCGCCGGCTGCGCCGCGAGCGGGGGCAGCTCTCGCCGGGCGCCGACGCCTTCCTCGCCGTGCTCGTCCCGGCCGACGACGTGCGCGTGCTCGCCTACGACCGCCTCGTGCTCGACACCGGCGGCCTGCCCGCCGAGGAGCTGCCGGCCGCCCTGCGAGCGGCCGGGTTCACGGTCGCCGAGACCGACGACGGGCCGGGCGGGGGGCGGCCGCAGCAGCGGCACTGCTTCGGCGTACGCGTCGGGCACCGCTGGTGGACCGCGACGACTGCGCCGGGCTCGGTCAACGAGCGCGACCCGGTGGCCTCGCTGGACGTCGCGCTGCTCCAGGACCGGGTGCTCGAGCCGCTGCTCGGCATCCGCGACCCCCGCACCGAGCCTCGGCTCGCGTTCGTGGGCGGCGAGGTCGGCACCGACGCGCTGGCCGGGCGCGCTGACGCCGTGGCAGGCTCCGTGGCCTTCGCCCTGCACCCGACCTCGGTCGCGGAGCTCGTCGCGTGTGCCGATGCGGGCGTCGACATGCCGCCGAAGTCGACGTGGTTCGACCCCAAGCTCGGCAGCGGGCTGTTCGTGCACCCCCTCGGCTGAAGGGGTGGCTGTCGGTCCCGATGGTTAGCCTGAGGAACGACATGGTCGACACCCTCACGCCCGCCGCCGGGTCCCGGCTCCCCGAGCTGCCGCCCTCCCCCGAGCCCGCGGGCTGGCTGCGCCGGCTGGTCGGCTACTGCCTGCGCCGCCGCTCCGACGCCGTCCTCGCCTTCGGGGGCGCGCTGGTCAGCTCGTCGCTCGCGGCGCTGACCCCGCTGGTCGCCCGCCACGTCGTCGACACCGTCGCCGCGGGCAGCAGGGCGTCGGTGACGCCGTGGGCGCTGCTGCTCGTCGCAGCCGGCGTGCTGCGCTTCGCGGCGGGCGCGCTGCGCCGCTACCGCGCGGGCCGGCTCGGGCTCGACGTGCAGCTCGACCTGCGCAACGACCTGCTGGCCGCCGTGCAGCGCCTCGACGGCGCCCGCCAGGACGCCGTCGCCACGGGCCAGCTGGTCAGCCGCTCGATCAGCGACCTGCAGCTGGTGCAGGGACTGCTCTTCTTCGTGCCCAACCTGACCGGCAACGTGCTGCTGTTCTTCGTGAGCCTCGGCATCATGCTGGTGCTCTCACCGCTGCTGACCCTCGTCGCGCTCGCCGTCGCGCCCGGGCTGTGGCTGGTCGCCACCCGCAGCCGCCGGCAGCTGTTCCCCGCCAACTGGCACGCCCAGCAGCAGGCCGCCGAGATCGCCGGTGCGGTCGAGGCCGCGGTCACCGGCGTGCGGGTGGTCAAGGGCTTCGGGCAGGAGCGGCGCGAGCTCGCCCGGCTCGAGCGGCTCTCCCGCTCGCTGTTCGCCTCGCGCCTGCGGGTGGTGCGCATCTCCAGCGTCTGGAACCCCCTGCTCCAGGCCGTGCCCTCGCTGGGCCAGGTCGGCATCCTCGCCTTCGGCGGCTGGCTGGCCCTGCGCGGCTCGATCAGCCTCGGCACGTTCCTCGCGTTCTCGGCCTACATCGGCTCGCTCGTCGCACCCGTGCGGCAGCTGGGCGCCCTGCTGGTCATGGGCCAGCAGGCGCGGGCCGGCGTCGAGCGGGTCCTCGAGATTCTCGACCTGCAGCCCTCGGTGCAGGAGAGCCCGCACGCGCGCACGCTGCCGGCCGACGCCCCGCTGGGCGTCGAGCTCGACGACGTCACCTTCGGCTACGACCCCGACCGCCCGGTCCTGCGCGGCTTCTCGCTGCGCGTGCGCCCGGGCGAGGCGGTTGCGCTGGTGGGCGCGTCCGGCTCGGGCAAGTCGACGGTCACCGAGCTGGTGTCGCGGCTCTACGACGTGCAGTCGGGCGCCGTACGCGTCGGCGGGGTCGACGTGCGCGACCTGACGCTCGCGTCCCTGCGCGGTGCTCTCGGCGTCGTGCCCGAGGAGGCGTTCCTGTTCTCCGACACCGTGCGCGCCAACCTCGCCTACGCCCGGCCGGAGGCGAGCGACGAGGAGGTCACCGCCGCCGCGCTCGTCGCCCAGGCCGACGGCTTCGTCCGCGCCCTGCCCGACGGCTACGACACCCGCGTCGGCGAGCAGGGCCTGACGCTCAGCGGCGGCCAGCGACAGCGCGTGGCGCTGGCGCGCACGCTGCTGGCCGACCCGCGGGTGCTCGTGCTCGACGACGCGACCTCGGCCATCGACCCGACGACGGAGGGCCGCATCCACGAGGCGCTGCGCCCGCTGCTGGCCGGGCGGGCCACGCTCGTGGTGGCCCACCGGCGCTCGACGCTCGCGCTGGCCGACCGCGTCGCGGTGCTCGAGGGCGGCCGGGTCGTCGACGTCGGCACCGTCGACGAGCTCGACGCCCGCTCACCGGTCTTCCGCAGGCTGCTGAGCGGCGAGCTGACGCCGGACGATCCCGGGGACCACGACGACGGCGCGGCGGAGGTCGCGCCCGCCGCTGCCAAGCCGCTGCGCCCGACCGCGGCGCGCTCCCTCTCGACCGGCGCGGTCGCCGCGCCGGGCGGGCCCGGCGGCATGATGGCCGGCCTGGCGGCCGTGCCCGTGACCGACTCGCTGCGCACCCTGCTCGACGCCCTCCCGCCCGCGACCGACGAGCCGGCTGTCGACCTCGCCGCCGCCGAGGCCAGCGACCTCGAGTTCTCGCTGTCGAGGCTGCTCCGACCGTTCGCGCTGCCGCTGCTGCTCGGGCTCGTGCTCGTCGGCCTCGACGCGGCGGCACAGATCGCCGTGCCCGCGATCGTGCGCACCGCCGTCGACTCGGGCGTGACCAAGCACAGCGAGGCCGTGCTGCTGTGGGCGGCCGCCGCCGCGGCGCTCGTGGTCAGCCTCGACTGGGGGGTCAACCTGCTGCAGCAGCGGGTGACCGGCCGCACCGGTGAGCGGCTGCTGTTCGTGCTGCGGGTGAAGACCTTCGCCCACCTCCAGCGGCTCGGCCTCGACTACTACGAGCGCGAGCTGGCCGGCCGGATCATGACGCGGATGACGACGGACGTCGACGCGCTGAGCCAGTTCCTGCAGACCGGGCTCACCAGTGCCGTCATCAGCGTGCTGTCGCTGCTCGGCGTGCTGGTCGCCATGCTGGTGCTCGACGCGCCGCTCGCCGGCGTGCTCGTCGCCACCCTGCCGGTGCTCGCCGTCGCGACCTTCGTCTTCAGGCGCCTGTCCGTGCCGGTCTACGCCGAGAGCCGCGAGCGTGTGAGCGCCGTCAACGCCGCCTTCCAGGAGGGCGTCGCGGGCCTGCGCGTCACCCAGCTCGCGCGCCGCGAGCAGCGCGACTCCGCGGCGTTCGCGGCTGCCGGCAAGTCCTACCGCGACTCCCGGTTGCGCGCCCAGCGCTACATCGCCGCCTACTTCCCCGGCGTCGAGCTGCTCAGCGAGGTCGCCACGGCACTGGTGCTGCTCGTGGGTGCCTCCCGCGTGCGCGAGGGCTCGCTCAGCTCCGGTGCGCTGATCGCCTTCCTGCTCTACGTCGAGCTGTTCTTCGCCCCGGTGCAGCAGGTCTCGCAGGTGTTCGACGGCTACCAGCAGGCGTCGGTCGGCCTCCGCCGGCTGCGCGAGCTGCTCCGCACGCCCACGACCACGCCGTGGACCGCCGACCCGGAGCCGGTCGGACGCGTACGCGGCGAGCTCGAGCTCGACGACGTGCACTTCCGCTACGCCGAGGGCAGCCCCGAGGCGATCGCCGGCATCACGCTGCGCATCGCCGCGGGCGAGGACGTCGCGCTGGTCGGGGCGACCGGAGCGGGCAAGTCCACGGTGCTCAAGCTGGTCGCCCGGTTCTACGACCCGACCTCGGGGGCGGTCCGCGTCGACGGCGTCGACCTGCGCCGGCTCGACCTCGAGGACTACCGCCAGCAGCTCGGCTACGTGCCGCAGGAGCCCTACCTGTTCGAGGGCACGGTGCGCGACGCGATCGCCTACGGCCGTCCGGACGCCACCGACGACGACGTGCGCCGGGCCGCCGAGGCCGTGGGCGCCGACGAGATGGTGCGCCGGCTGCCGGGCGGCTACGACGCCGCCGTCGGCGAGCGCGGGCGCGGGCTGTCAGCTGGCCAGCGCCAGCTGCTCTCGCTGGCCCGGGCCGAGCTGGTCGACCCTGCGGTGCTCCTGCTCGACGAGGCGACCGCCGCGCTCGACCTCGCGACCGAGGCGGCGGTGCGGGAGGCGACGGCGCGGCTGCGCCACAGGCGTACGACTCTCACCGTCGCCCACCGCCTGCAGAGCGCGGCGCGCGCCGGCCGCGTGATCGTCCTCGACGGCGGCCGCGTCGTCGAGGACGGCACCCACGACGAGCTGCTGGGAGCGGGCGGCGCCTACGCCGAGCTGTGGGCGAGCTACGGCGCCCACCGGGTCACGGGCTGACCGAGCTCAGCCGACGTCAGGCTTCGGCGTGCGGGTGGCGCGCACCAGGATCGCCCCGCCGCCCGACGAGGTCAGCGAGCTCCACAGCCAGTCGGTGAGGGTCTTGACCCGGTTGCGGAACCCGATGAGGTAGACGACGTGCACGCCGGCCCAGAGCAGCCACGCCGGCAGCCCCGCGACGCGCAGGATGCGGCCCCGCAGCCCGGGCACCGGGATCTCGGTGACGGCGTCTCCGCGGGCGATCACCGCCATCGAGCCCTTGTCGAAGTAGCTGAACGGCTCGGTCTGCTCCCCCGCCCCCAGCCGGGCGATCTGCCGCCCGACGTGCTTGCCCTGCTGGATCGCGTTCGGCGCCACCAGCGGCGGCGGCGTGCCGTGCGGGGGCGGCGAGATCGAGGCGATGTCGCCCGCGGCGAACACGCCCGGGTGCCCCTTCACCTGCAGGTCCGGCCCCACCACGATCGAGCCGCCCTTGCCGAGCTCGACTCCCACGGCGCGGCCGAGCGGGCTGGCCTGCACGCCGGCGGCCCAGACGACCGTGCGGGTGTCGATGCGCTCCCCGGACTTGAAGGTGACGCCCTTGTCGTCGGCCGAGGCGACGGCGGTGTCGAGCAGGACCTCGACGCCGCGCCGACGCAGGTCGTCGAGGGCCTGGCGCCCCGACTTCTCGCTGAAGGTGTTGAGCAGCCGGGGCAGCGCCTCGACGAGCACGACGCGCATGTCGACGTCGCCGCCGACGTGCTCCTTGCCCATCGCGGCCAGCGCGCCGGCGGTCTCCACGCCGGTCGGCCCGCCGCCCACGACCACCACCGTCTGGCGGGCGAGGTCAGCGCTGGGCTCGGCTGCCGCCCGCTCGAGCTCCTCGAGCAGGTGCAGCCGCAGCCGCACCGCGTCGCCCATCGTGTAGAGCGGCCAGGCGTGGTCCTCCATGCCGGAGATCCCGAAGAAGTTGGTGGTCGCGCCGGCCGCCACGACCAGGTAGTCGTAGGGCAGCCGGTCGCCGTCCTCGAGGACGACCGCGCGCTCGTCCCAGTCGACGTCGTCCACGCGGCCCACGCGTACCTTCACGTTGCGCTGCTTGCGGAACACCGCGCGGATGGTCGCGCCGACCTGCTCGGGCGGGAGGTACGACGTCGCCACCTGGTAGAGCAGCGGCTGGAAGGTGTGGAAGTTGTTGCGGTCGACCAGCGTGACGTCGACCTCGTGGCGGGCGAGCTGGTGCACCGCGTTGATGCCGGCGAATCCGGCGCCGACCACGACGACCTTGGGCCGGCTACCGGACTGGGGCGTGGAGTCGCTCATGCCCGCAGCGTTCCCACGGGCGCGCGAGTTGAGACCCTCGTGATCCGTTCGGTCGAGCTCGCCGGACCGGCCGGTGCAGCCGTGGGTCCGGGGCGGTGCCCGGGGACCGGACAGCCTGCCTCAGCAGCGACCCCAGGCAGGTGAAGGCGAACAGCGCACCGGAGACGCAGGCACGGACACCGGGGCAGCTGGTGGACGGGCGCCCACCTGGCGGGCACCGTGGTGTCATAGCTGGAGTGACCGCCGATCTGATCTCGCGGGCGCGGGCAGGTGACGGCGACGCGTTCCGGGCGCTGACCGAACCGCACCGCCGCGAGCTGCACGTGCACTGCTACCGCATGCTCGGCTCGGTGCAGGACGCCGAGGATGCGCTGCAGGACACCCTCGTCGCGGCGTGGCGCGGTCTGCCGCGCTTCGCCGGGCAGGCCTCGATCCGCACCTGGCTCTACCGGATCGCTACCAACACCTGCCTGAACGCGATGCGCACGACGCGGCGGCGCCCCGCCAAGGCGTGGGACATCCCCGGCGTCGAGCCGCCGGAGCCGAGCCGGCTCGGGCAGGTCCCGTGGCTCGGCGCCTTTCCCGACTCGTTGCTGCAGGGGGCGTCGGACCTGCCGGTCGGGCCGGAGGCGCTCTACGAGCAGACCGAGTCGATATCGCTGGCCTTCGTCGCCGCGCTGCAGGTGCTGCCGCCGCGACAGCTCGCCGTGCTGGTGCTGCGCGACGTCCTCGGCTTTCCCGCGAGCGAGGTCGCGGAGATGCTCGACACGACGGCGTCGTCGGTCAGCAGCTCGCTCAAGCGGGCCCGGGCCGGCCTCGACGCTCGCCAGGCCCAGCTGCGCGCCCGCACGTCGCCGGTCGCCGGCACGGCTGACGAGGAGGCGATCGTGGCGAGGTTCGTGGCTGCGTACGAGGCGGCCGACGTCCCGGCTCTCGTCGAGCTCTTCACCGACGACGTCTTCCTGTCCATGCCGCCGATGCATCTGGAGTACGAGGGGCGCGAGCTGGTCGAGCGGTTCTTCGAGCTGCTGCTGGTGTCGTCCCGCTGCTACACCCTGGTGGCGACCCGTGCCAACGGGGCGCCGGCCTTCGGCGCCTACGTCCTCGCAGCCGACGGTGTCCGCCGCGCGACAGGGCTGTTCGTCGTCACCGTCGCCGGTGGCCGCATCTCCGCGATGTCGCGCTTCGAGACGGTGGACTTCTCGTGGTTCGGACTCCCGCTGGCGCTGCCCACTCTTCGCGACCCGCGGTGTCTACCTGGCTGACACGCCCGTCGCAGACGCAGGAGCACACCATGGGAAAGCTCGTCATCGCCACGAACGCATCGCTCGACGGGGTCGTCGAGGACCCCGACGGCAAGGAGGGCTCCGGGCTCGGCGCGTGGTTCAACGCCGCAGCCGGGTCCGACATCGAGCACTGGGCAGCGATCGAGTCCGAGGAGGCCATGGCTTCCGAGGCGCTCCTTCTGGGACGACGCACCGACGCCTGGTTCGCCGCCCGCTGGCTCGGGCGTCCCGGCGAGTGGGCCGAGCGCATGAACACCATGCCGAAGTACGTCGTCTCCTCCACCGCGACCCCCGCGAGCTGGAGCAACGCCAGCATCATCACCGGCGACGTCCTGGGTCAGGTGAGGCGGCTCAAGGCGCAGGCGCGCGGCGACGTCGTCGTCTACGCGAGCTACCAGCTCGCGTGCCACCTGCTCGACCACGACCTCGTCGACGAGCTGCGGCTGTTCGTGCTGCCGGTGGTGCTCGGGTCCGGCAACCGCCTGCTCGACGGCTGCGCGAAGACCGCCTCGCTGAAGCTGGTGAGCAGCCAGGCCTACGGCGACCTCACCTACGTCGTCTACGAGGTCCTCACGCCTGCTCCGACCGGCTGAGCTCCCGGGTTCTCGACGCTGTGACGGTCCCCCGGTGCGGCCGGCGGCGGAAGCGCCGGGTGCTGTCCACGACTCCGACCCCAGGTCGGGCAGGCTCCCCGTCGGGCGCTCAGGCGACGGGCGTGACCTCGACCCGCGCGACCATGCCCATGCCGCGGAGGTCCTGGCGCAGCGCGGCGATGTCGTCGACCAGCTCGGCAGCCGTCCCGCCCGGGCGCACCCGCACGGTGACGAGGAGCAGCAGCTGCGACGGGCCGAGCCACACCGCCGCCACGTCGGGGGCCTCGTCGACCCAGTCGGCCTGCAGCACCGCCGCACGCAGCCGGTCGACGACCGGGTCGGGCACCGAGCTGTTGACCAGCAGCTCCTGGTTGCGGCGCACGAGCAGCACGGCGACCGCGATCAGCAGGACGCCGATCGCGATGCTGGCGAGCCCGTCCCAGACCGCCTGCCCGGTGGCGGCGTGCAGCACCAGGGCGGCCAGCGCGAGCGAGAGACCGATGAGCGCAGCGCTGTCCTCGAGGTAGACCGTCGTGGCGGAGGGGTCGGACGAGTGGCGCAGGTAGGTGCGGCGTGAGACCCGCCGCCGTCCCGCCTCCTGGCCCAGCTGGCGGCGCGCGGTCAGCCACGACCAGCCCTCGAGGCCCATCGACACGACGAGCACCCCGACGCCGACGGGCACCGACTCGACCGGCTCGGGGTGGCGGATCGCCGACCAGCCCTCGTAGACCGAGGCCAGGCCGCCGACGACGAAGATGCCGACCGCGGCGAGCAGCGACCAGAAGTAGCGCTCCTGGCCCCAGCCGAGCGGGTGGTCCTCGTCGGCCGGACGCGTGCTGCGGCGCAGCCCGACGAAGAGCAGGAGCTCGTTCGCGGTGTCCGCCACCGAGTGCAGCGTCTCGGCGAGCATGGCCGCAGAGCCGGTGAGCAGCGCGGCGACGCCCTTGGCGAGGGCGACGAGCAGGTTCGCCGAGGCCGCCACCACGACCGTGCGGGTCGACGCTTCCTCCTCGGCCACGCCGCGGACCTACCCCCGGCGTACGCGCCGCGAACCCCGCGCCGGTCAGCCCGCGGCCTGCTCCTCGCGCGCCGCACCCTTGCGGCCCTTGACCGTGGTGGCGTAGACGTCGACGTACTCCTGGCCGCCCAGGCGCATCAGCTCGTACATGATCTCGTCGGTCACCGCGCGCAGCACGAACCGGTCGGTCTCGAGGCCGTAGTAGCGGGAGAAGTCGAGCGGGCGTCCGATGCGTACGCCGATGCGGCCGGGGGTCGGCACGACCTGGCCGGGCGGCTGGACCTTCTCGGTGTCGATCATCGCGACGGGCACGACCGGGACCCGCGCCTCGAGCGCGAGGCGGGCCACGCCGGTGCGGCCGCGGTAGAGCCGCCCGTCCGGCGAGCGGGTCCCCTCGGGGTAGATGCCGAACAGCTCGCCGGTGCCGAGCACCCGCAGACCGGTACGCAGTGCCGCCTCGCTCGCGCGACCGCCGGAGCGGTCGACGGGCGTCGCGCCGACGTTGCGGAAGAACCAGGCGGTCAGCCGGCCGCGCAGCCCGGGGGTGTCGAAGTACTCGGACTTCGCCATCCAGGTCGCGCGCCGGCGCAGCACCAGCGGCAGGAAGAACGAGTCGGAGAACGAGAGGTGGTTGCTGGCCAGGATCGCCGCGCCCTCGGCAGGCACGTTCTCGACCCCCTCGACGCGGGGCCGGAACAGGAGCCAGAGCGCGGGGCCGATGACCACGCGCTTCATGAGCCAGTAGAACACCGCGTCAGGCTAGAGCACCGGGCGTCCGCCCGATGGGACTGACACCGTCAGCCGTCCGTGCGACCATGGCCGCATGCCGAAGCGGCCCCTCGCGCCGCGCGGGACTATCCCGCGCGCCCGCGTCGTTCACGCCCGCATGGTCCTCCACCCGGCGGGGGCCGCGCGTGCGTGACAACGGCCTGCGCGGCGAGAGCTTCGTCGCGCTCGCGGAGCTCGCCCCCGACCTCGTCGACGCGGTGCTGGTGCTGCTCCGAGACGCGGGCGTCCCGGCCTACGCCGAGACCGCTGGCCCCGAGCACGGCGCCACGACGCTCGACCGGCTCTTCGTCGAGAGCGGCAGCGCTGCTGCGGCCCGGGCGCTGCTCGAGGAGCGGCTGCCCCGCATGCGTGACGACGAGGGCGCGACCGTGCCTGCCGACCAGGCCGCCGAGCTGGGTGCTGACCCGACGACCGACGCCGGGGCCGGGACCGCCGACGACGTCCCCGCCGGCGACGAGTCGGAGCCGTCCAGGCGTGCCGCTGGCGAGGGTGCCGAGCTCCCCGCGGTCGGCGTCGACGACGACGTGTGGGCGGGGATCGTGGCCTCGTTCCGCGCCCCGTCGGCGGACATGTCCGGTCGCGTGCTCCCGCCGCCCGCCGCTCCCACCGGCGCCGAGCCCGTTGCCGGTGCGCTGCTCGAGCGCCCGGGCACCGGCCCCGAGCCCGACGAGCGGGTCGCCGAGTTCGAGGTCGTCGACCACGACGACCACTTCGAGCCGGAGCCGCCGCCGCCGCTCCCCCGCATCACGGTGGTCACCGCGCTCGCGTGGGCCGCGGTGCTGCTGATGCCGGCGCTGTTCCTGCTGGCCCTGTGGCTGCACATCGACGTCACCGGCTGGCTGGGGCTCTTCGGCGTCTCGGCCTTCGTCGGCGGGTTCCTGGTGCTGGTCAGCCGGCTCGGCGACGGCCCCGACGACTGGGACGACGGCGCCGTCGTCTGAGCCCGCTCAGCCGGCCTTGGTGATGTTGACCATCCAGACGACGCCGAAGCGGTCGGTGCACATCCCGAACTCGTCGCCCCAGGGCTGCATGCCCATGGGCACCGCCACAGTGCCGCCCTCGGCCAGCGCGTCGAACCACCGGCGCAGGTCGTCGCCGTCGTCGCCGCTGAGCGTCACGCTGATGCGCGAGCCGGTGTCGAACCGCTCACCGGGCGGGGTGTCGGCACCCATGAGGGTCAGCCCCGCCTCGGTCTCGAGCATCCCGTGCATGACCTTGTCGCGCGCCTCGCCCGTCTCGCCCATCTCGGCGAACGTCGTGATGCCGAGCGTGCCGCCCAGCACCGAGCGGTAGCGCTCCAGCGCTTCGCGCGCGTTGCCGTCGAAGCTGATGTAGGGCGTGAGGCGGACGGCCATGGTGGTGCTCCTTCTCGTGGGTGACCGGCAGGCTAGTCCTGCACCGCCGCCGGGTCGACCTCGTCCGCACGCCGGAGCCGCCCAGCCGAGCGGAGCTGGGCGGCGAGCGCGGCGCCGACGGTCAGCAGGTTCGGCACCACCACGAGCGAGACGACCGCCAGGCTCTGCCAGGTGCGCCCTGAGCCGAGGTCGAGCGGGGCGAGTCCGTCGCCGGTGAGCCGCACGACGTGGGCGGTCCCCGGCAGGCTCACCGCCGCGAGGTACCACGTCGCCGCCAGCGTGCCTGGCACGTAGAGCAGGAGGTACGCGCGCGCCCAGGCCCGCTCCCGCCGCCCCGCCGCAGCGAGGACCTCGAGGTCGGAAGCGCCGGCCCGGCCGACCGCCTGGCGCAGCAGCGCCGACTTCAGCGCCCACAGCGTGCGGCAGCCGCTCAGCGTCGCGAGCACCGCGTACAGGTCGGTGCGCAGGAACACCGCACCCTGGAACACCATGGCAGCGAGCTGCAGGGCGACGGTCGCGCGCAGCACCTCTGCCGCGGTCCCGCCGCAGACCCCGCTCGCCTCCACTGCCACGAGTCCACCGGTCACGGCCGCGTCGACGCTGAGCCCGGCGAGCAGCGGCGGGAGGCGTTGCAGCCTCGGCAGCGTCCACAGCCCGGTGAGATCGGCCTGGGCGGTGAGGAACCACAGCCGGCGGCCGACCGACAGGCGGGTGGGTACGCCGCGGGCAGCCGCCGCCAGCACGTGACCGCCTTCGTGCAGCACGGTGCAGAGCACCGCGGCGGCCATGCCCACGAGCAGGGACGCGAGCGGCGAGCCGGCCACCACGAGGTGGGAGCCGCGCGGACGCAGCGACGGGTCCCGCACCGCGAGGACGACGCCGAGCGCCGTCAGTGCGAGCTGCACCGACCAGCCGGTGCGGCCGAACACCGCCGCGCCGAGCCGTTGCCAGCGCGGGCTGACGCCCGACGGGGCCGCTGGCGCCTGGTGGGTGAGCACGCCCTGCTCCACCAGCACGCCGAGGAAGTCCGCCACGTCGACGGGCTCGCCGACCAGCTCCTCGGCCCGCCGGGCCGCGGTCACGACGTCGTCGCCGGCCCGCAGCCACTCGAGGACGTGGGCGCCGACCGCCGGCACGGCGACGAAGGTGCGGGTGCGGGGGTCCCCGACGACGTACGCGTCACCGTCGGCCACGATGCTCAGCGCGGCGAGCGCCTCGGCCGGGGGCACGGTGGCCGTGCTCATCCCGCCGCTCCGACGAGCTCGCGACCGGCGCGGGCATCGAGGGCCGCCGCGCACAGGCCGCACTCGGCGTGGCGGGTCCAGGGGTCACGCCCGGTGCTCATGCCGTCGGCGAGCGCGACCCACTGGTAGGTCGCAGCTGCGACCGGCTCGTCGTGCCGACCGAGGTAGCGCATCACCTCCAGCGCCATCTGCCCGGCGAGCAGCTGCACGACCGCGCCGGTCGCACGGTTGACGGTGCTGGCGAGCAGCAGCGGCGGCTGGGCGAGCACCGCCTCGGAGCCGGCGAGCTCGTCACGGCGGTGCAGCTCGAGGCACTGCCGGCACGGCGAGACGCCGGGCTGCACCGACCAGTAGTAGAGGGTCGACTGCTGGAGACCACCAGTGACCAGTGGGATCCGCAGGCGCATGCACGCCTGGTTGACGGTCAGCTGCACGTCAGAAGGGGTGTCGATGGCGCAGACCACGACGTCGACGTCGGCCGCGAGCTCGGCCACCCGGTCGGCGCCCTCGATGCGCTCGTGCAGCGGCTCGACCAGGGTGCCGGTGGAGTACCCGCCCACCCAGTCGGCTGCGGCGGCGACCTTCGACCGGCCGATCTCGCGGGAGCCGTAGCAGAACTGCCGCGCCAGGTTCTTCGTCTCCACGACGTCGACGTCGACCAGACGCACGAAGCCGACCCCGGCCCCGACCAGCGCCTGGAGGATCCCGCTCCCGGCGCCGCCCGCCCCGAGCAGCAGGACGCGCGCCCCGCGGATGCGGCGGTGCACGTCGACCGCCGACATGGTCGGGGTGGCGAAGAGCTCGTAGTAGCGCAGGTTGCTCTCGTGGCGCTGCTGCTCGTCCACCGGGAGCGACGCCCAGTCGGTGGGCTCCTGCAGCACGCCCAGCTCCGCCAGTCCAGCCACACCCTCAGCGACGTCGTCGCGAGTGACGGCGAACCCCCGCTCCTGCACGGCCGTCGCCAGCTCGTCGAGCGTCCGGCTCCCTTCGGCGAGCAGGGACAGCAGGGCGGTGGTGCTGCCGTCGGGGTCAGCGAGGGTCACCCGCTCGTAGGGGCGGACGTAGAGCAGCACGCGGCTGTCGGCAGCCACGGCCGAGACGGACTTCAGCATGGGATGCAGCATGGCAGCGAGCTCCTGTGTGCGAGGTCTGACGTGGCATGGAGTGGTCCGGACATGGCGGAGCCGTGCGGCCCACGAGGGACCGCACGGCTCCCGCGGGTCACGCCCCGCCGGCGTCCGGGTCCAGGTGGATGCGGGTCGCCTCGATGCGCTCGACCTTCACGACTGTGATCTTCATGGTGTGCACCTCCTTCGCGAGTTCAGCTTCACGGAGGAGGAGAGGCCGTGCGGGGCGCGCAGATACGCCGGTCGACGCACGCTTCCCCAAGGGGCAGTGGGGCTACCGAGGGACGATGTGGAGCTCCGCCAGCACCGGCAGGTGGTCGGTGGCGCGGGCGAGGTCACCGCCGCGTACGCCTGGCAGCTCAGCGGCGACGCCGCAGCCGTGCACGGTGAAGGCGCCACCGACGAGCACTGCGTCGATGCGCCGGCGCGGGTTCGCCGACGAGAACGTCGGCTCAGGGCCTCGAGGAGCCACGGCGTACGCGTCCCGCAGTCCCAGCGCCGCCAACGCATGCCACGCCGGACCACCGGGAGGCTCGTTGAGGTCACCCGCCAGCAGCAGCGACTCGCGAGGCACGCCGTCGAGCGCCGCCTCGATGCCGGCCACGTTGCGCAGCCGCTCGTCCGGCCGGAGGCCCAGGTGCAGGCTGCCGACGGCGAGCTCCTGCCCGCCGACCCGCACGGTGGCGAGCGCCAGCCCGCGGGCGTGGAGACCACGGGTACGCGGCAGCGCGACCTCCCGGCGGGCCAGCACCTCGACAGCGGGGTGCGCCAGCACGACCGGCCCGTGGGTGGCGCGCCCGCCGCAGACGTGGCGCAGGCCGGTCGCGGCGGCCAACCGGCGCAGCTGCCAGCGGGAGAGCACGAAGCGCGGCGCCTCCTGCACGCACACCAGGTCAGGCGCACAGGCCCGGACGACGCGCGCCAGCGCCGCCCGGTCGTCGCGCAGGCTGCGGATGTTGTAGCTCAGCACCCGCAGCACGGCGGGTCCTACAGGTGGCGTGCCAGGTCGGCGGCGCCGACCATGCCGGCGTCGTTGCCGAGCGTGGCCCGCCGGATCTCGGCCAGCGGGCGGTAGTTGCGCCCGGTGAGCACCTCGGCGAAGGTCCGCCGCGCCGGCTCGAGCAGCAGGTCTCCGGCCTCCGAGACCCCTCCCCCGATGACGAAGCAGCCCGGGTCGAGGATCGCGGCGAGGTCGGCCAGGCCGGCACCGAGCCAGCGGCCCACCGACTCGAACGACGCCACGGCGACCGGGTCGCCCTTGGTCGCTGCGTCCGTCACGTGCAGGCCCTGGACTCCCTCAGGACTGCCGTCGCCGTAGCTCAGCAGCAGCTGCGCTCCGGCGCGGTCTTCGGCCGCGCGCCAGCGGGCCTCGCGCACGAGCGCGTTGCCGGAGCAGTACTGCTCCCAGCAGCCGCGGTTGCCGCAGCCGCACGGGCGCCCGTTGGGCTCGACGCGGTAGTGCCCGACCTCTCCGGCCACACCGAAGCGGCCGCGGTAGAGCTCGCCGTCGACGATCAGCCCACCGCCGATGCCGGTGCCCACCGTGACGCAGACGATGTGGTCCTCGCCGCGGCCGGCACCGTGCACCGCCTCGCCCCACGCCGCGGCGTTGGCGTCGTTCTCGACGACCACCGGCAGGCCCAGCGCCTGCTCGAGCTCGGGCCGCAGCGGCCGGTGGCGCCAGCCCGCGAGGTTGGTCAGGAAGAGCACCGTCGAGCGGCGCTCGTCGATGAAGCCGGGCGCACCGACGCCGACGGCCTCGATGTCGGGGTGCTGCTCGCGCAGCTCCTTGACCGCAGCGAGGATCGCGCCCACGGTGTTCTCGGCGCCGGGCGGCGTCTCGGCACGGGTGCGGGCCAGGATGGCGCCCTTCTCGTCCACGACGGCGGCAGCCACCTTCGTGCCGCCCAGGTCCACACCGATCGTCAGTCCCACGAGCTCTCCTCCACGCGCTTCCGCAACCCGTCGAGGGCCCGGTCGATGACAGTCTTCTCGGCCTTGCGGCGCAGGGCGCCGACCAGCGGCACGCTCACTCCCACGCGCAGCCGGTAGGTCGCCCCGGTCGTCCCGTCGCCGCCGTCGGCGAGCAGGTAGGACCCGTCCATGCGCGTCAGCACCGCGCCCGGCGCGACCAGCACCCAGCTGACGACGTGCACCCCGCCGTGCGGCGCGGGGTAGGAGTAGGCCAGCTCGAAGGTGTCGCTGAGGAACGGCGAGACCAGCGTGAGGCGGGCGCGCGCCGGCCGGCCCTGCTCGTCGAGCGCGAGCACCTCGACGGCGCTCAGCTCGTCGTTCCACTCGGGGTAGCGCTCGAGGTCGGTGACGGCAGCCAGCACCCGCTCGACGGGCGCCTCCAGCCGGGTGCTCGCCTCGGTCGACCCGCCCGACGCCTCGGGCGCGGCGGACGGCGACGACGCGCGGGACGTCGGTCCCCCTGACGTACGCTCCGGCACTGGCCACACCCCCTCCGCGTCGGTGGCGAAGGCTACCGGTTCGCGGCAGTAGGGTCGTCCGGCAGTCGGCGAGGCCGCTTCACGGGGTCACCAGGAGGAGCTCGGATGCAGCAGGGCGGCCCACGCGCGGTCCGCACGGGACCGGCGCTCGCGCAGCCGGCGGGCCCGCGCAACATCACGACGCTGGTCTGGGACCGCGCCAGCTCGGACCCGGCCTTCGAGATGCTGCGCCGCCAGGTCGACGGCGAGTGGCGCCCGGTCACCGCAGAGCAGTTCTGCGCCGAGGTGACCGAGCTGGCCCGCGGCCTGGTCGGGTCGGGGCTCCAGCCCGGCGAGCGCGTGGCGCTCATGTCGCGGACGCGCTACGAGTGGGCGGTCGTGGACTTCGCCGTCTGGGTCGCCGGCGGCGTCAGCGTGCCGGTCTACGAGACCTCGGCGGCGGAGCAGCTGCGCTGGATCGTCGGCGACTCGGGCTGCTCGGTCGTCATCCTCGAGACCGCCGAGCACGCGGCGCTGTGGGACCGCGTCGCCGAGGGGCTGCCCACGGTGCGCGACGTGTGGCGCATCGAGGCCGACCGCTCCGAGCGCGGCCTCGCCGCGCTCGTGGCCTGCGGCACGGGGGTCAGCGACGAGGAGGTGGAGGCACGGCGTACCTCCGTGGTGGCCGGCGACCTCGCCACCGTCATCTACACCTCCGGCACCACGGGGCGACCCAAGGGCTGCGAGCTCACGCACGCCAACCTGCTCGCCGAGATCGACGGCATCCTCACCGGGCTGCACGAGGTCTTCGGCAAGCCCGACGCCGCCGCGCTGCTGTTCCTGCCGCTCGCCCACGTGCTGGCGCGGGTCATCCAGCTCGCGGTGCTCGCCGGTGGCGTCACCCTCGGCCACACCCCCGACGTCAAGAACCTGCTGGGCGACCTCGAGTCGTTCCGCCCGACGTTCCTGCTCGCCGTGCCGCGCGTGTTCGAGAAGGTCTACAACGCCTCCGAGCAGAAGGCCGACGCCTCCGGCAGGGGCAGGATCTTCCGCGCCGCTGCGGCGACCTCGGTCGCGTTCAGCCAGGCGGCCGACGCCGGGGGCGCGGGGCCGCTGCTCCGGGTGCGCCACCGCGTCTTCGACGCGCTCGTCTACGGCAAGCTGCGGGCGGCGCTGGGCGGCCGGGTCGAGTTCGCCGTCTGCGGCGGCGCACCGCTCGGCGAGCGGCTCGGGCACTTCTTCCGCGGCATCGGGCTGACGGTGCTCGAGGGCTACGGGCTCACCGAGACGACCGCCGCGGCGACCGTCAACACGCCCAGCGCCGTACGCATCGGCACCGTCGGCCGCCCGCTGCCCGGCGTGACGGTGCGCATCGCGCAGGACGGCGAGATCCAGATCGCCGGCGGGCAGGTGTTCTCGGGCTACTCCCACGACCCCGCGGCCCGGGCGGCGGCGTTCACCGAGGACGGCTACTTGCGCACCGGCGACCTCGGCGAGCTGGACGCCGCCGGCTACCTGCGCGTCACCGGTCGCAGCAAGGAGATCCTCGTGACCGCGGGCGGCAAGAACGTCGCCCCCGCCGCGCTCGAGGACCGGCTGCGCGCCGCCGCGCTGGTGTCGCAGTGCATGGTCGTGGGCGACGGCAAGCCCTACGTCGCGGCGCTGGTCACGCTCGACTCCGACGCGGTGACCGCCTGGCTCGCCGCCCGCCACCGCCCGCCGCTGAGCCTGGCCGAGGCGGCGCACGACCCGCAGGTCGCGGCGGGGGTGCAGGCGGCCGTCGACGCTGCGAACGCGGAGTTCTCGCGGGCCGAGTCGATCCGCCGCTTCCGCATCCTCGAGGTCGACCTGACCGAGGCCTCCGGCCACCTCACGCCGTCGATGAAGGTGCGCCGCGCGGCCGTGGCGCGCGACTTCGCCGCGGAGATCGAGGCGCTCTACTCCTGAGGGGGTCTGGCCGACGCCTACCCGTGGTAGGACGGTGCCATGGAGACACGTCGCCTCGGCCGGATCGGCCACCAGAGCTCGGTGCTCGTCTACGGAGCAGCCTCGCTCAGCGCGGTGAGCCAGGACGTCGCGGACGCCTCGGTGCAGGAGGCGCTCGACGGCGGCATCAACCACTTCGACGTGGCCGCGAGCTACGGCGACGCGGAGCTGCGCCTCGGGCCGTGGATGCCGCAGATCCGCGACCGCATCTTCCTCGCCACCAAGACCGGCGAGCGCACCGCCGAGAAGGCCTGGGCGCAGATCAACGCCTCGCTCGAGCGGCTGCAGACCGACCGCGTCGACCTGCTCCAGCTGCACGCCGTGGGCACGCTCGAGGAGCTGGACTCCGTGACCGGGCCGGGCGGCGCTCTCGAGGGTGCGCTGCGCGCGCTCGACGAGGGCCTGGTCGGTGCCGTCGGCATCACCGGGCACGGCTCGCACGCGGCGGAGACCCACCTGGAGGCGCTGCGGCGCCACCCGTTCTCCACCGTGCTGACGCCGCTCAACCCGCTGCTGTGGCGCGACGAGGCGTGGCGCGCCGCCTACCAGGCGCTGGTCGAGGAGGTGCGTCGGCAGGACGCCGGGCTGCTCACGATCAAGACCGTCGCGCGGCGCAACTGGCCCGGCACCGTCGAGGGCCAGGACGTCGGGCAGCAGGCGTACTCCACGTGGTACGAGCCGCTCGTCGACGACGAGCGCATCCGCGCGGCCGCCTCCTGGGTCCTCGCCCACGAGGAGATCACCGGCCTCGCGACCGCCGGCGACGTACGCCTGCTGCGCCCCCTCCTGCGCGCCGAGGCCGACCGCATGGACGCGGTCGACGCCGAGCTGGCGCTCGCCGACGTGGAGGGCTACAGCTCGCCGTTCGCGGCGATGCCCTGGTGACCGTCTGACTCCCTGCCGGCGAGCAGGGTGCCCAGCTGGGCCACCGTCCGGTCCCAGGTCCAGCGCTCCTCCACCCACGCCCGGCCCGCCGCCCCCATGGCCCGGGCCGCGGCGGGGTCCTCGAGCAGCGCGACGACCCTGGCGGCGGTCTCGCCCACCGATCGCCCCGGCACCACCCAGCCGGTGCGTCCGTGCAGCACCGCCTCCGGCGCTCCCCCGGAGTCGCCGGCGACCACCGGCAGCCCGCACGCCGCCGCCTCGAGGTAGACCATGCCGAGCCCCTCGACCTCGAGCCCGCCGCGGCGTGACCGGCACGGCATCGCGAAGACGTCGCCGGCGCGGTAGTGGTCGGGCAGCTCGGCGTAGGGCACCGACCCGGTCAGCACGACGTCCTCGGCGACGCCCCGCTCTGCCGCGAGCGCGCGCAGCCGGTCGGCGTCGGGCCCACCGCCCACGAGCAGCAGCACCGCGCCGGGCACCGCACGCCGCACTGCGGGCCACGCCTCGATCAAGGTGTCCTGGCCCTTGCGCGGCACGAGGCGCGAGACGCACACGACGACCGGCCGGTCGCCCAGTCCGTGGCGCTCGCGCACCCGGGCGCCGCCGGCGGAGGGCGAGAAGAACGCGGTGTCGACGCCGGGAGCCAGGCGGCGTACGCGGTCGCGCGCCCCCTCGCTCAGCGCCGGCGCCAGCGCGGCGCGGGTCCAGGGGCCGAGCACGGTCAGCGTGTCGACGAAGTCGCCGATGCGGTGCAGCACGGCACGGCTGCCGGGCAGCCGCGCCCACCAGACCTCGTGGCCGTGGGTCGTGGCGACGACGCGCTGCACCCCGCCGCGCCGGCGCAGGGCAGGGGCGAGCAGGCCGAGCGGGGCCGCCGCCGCGACCCAGGCCGCCTCGCACCGCTCCTCCCGCGCCAGCTGCGCGGCGGCCCGGGCGACCGTCGGCTCGGGCAGCACGATCCCGCGCGGGTGGCGCACGACGCGGAGGGGCAGGTGGCGGTCGTAGTCGGCGGCGCCGGCCTGGCCGCGCGCGTAGACGACCACCGAGTCGGCCGGCAGCCGCGTCACCACCGCCTCGACGAACGACTCGATGCCGCCCTGCCGCGGCGGGAAGTCGTTGGTGAGGACCAGCGTCCGCGGCACCCGCACTAGGGGCGCCGCGCGGTCGCGAGCAGCGAGATGCCGGGCAGGCCGCCGACGGGCAGCACGCGCTCGAGCGCGACCACCGCTCGGGCGCCGGCGTTGACGACGGCGGGCACGTCGTCGAGGTCGGACCCGGTCGCCGATCGGCGCCGCCAGCGCGCGAGCGGCGCCATCAGCACGTTCCAGGAGCGCAGCTCGCGCACCTCGAGCCCGCCTCGCTCGAGCAGCGCGCGCAGCTGCTCGCGCTCGTAGCGGCGCACGTGGCCGACCGCCTCGTCGTGCGCGCTCCAGTTGCGCATGCCGGCGGGGACGGCGACCAGCAGGGTGCCGCCCGGGCGCAGCGCGCGCCGTACGTGGGCCACCACGGCGTCGTCGTCGTCGATGTGCTCGAGCACGTCGAAGGCGACGACCAGGCCGATGCTGCCGTCGGCGACCGGCAGCCGGGTGGCGTCGCCGCGCACGACCGGGAGCCCGCGCTCGTGCGCGACCTGCGCGCCCTCCTCGCCGTACTCCAGCGCCAGCGCCCGCCAGCCCGCGTCGCGCAGGACGCGGGTGTTGCCGCCGCCGGCCGCGCCGACGTCGAGCGCCGTGCCCGGCGTCCCGAGCGCCGCGACCTGGGCGGCGAGCAGCGAACGGCGCTCCGCGTACCACCAGTGGCGGTCCTCCAGCGCGGCCAGCTTGCGTACCTCGGTGCCTTCCACGAGCCGACATCCTGCCGGTCCTGCCCGCGGGCGCGGTGCACCGGACCGGCTCCCCGTGTCGTCAGCGGCTCAGGGGGCAGTCGCCGCAGGTGCCTCCGCCGGGTACGCGGTAGTAGAGGCAGCAGGTGCGGCGACGGAACGCGCCGTGCTCGAGCCGCCCCGTCCCGGCGAGGGCGGGCACGGCGAGCAGGGCCGACAGCAGACGACGTACGCCGTCGGCGTGCTCGGGCCGCGCGCGGGCGAGGACCGATCCCGCCCCGGCCACGGCCGAGGCGGCGTTGCCGCGCAGCAGGCTCGGCGCGAGGCGGGCGGCCTCGCCGGCCTGGCTGAGAAGGGGCTCGACCCACCGCTCCAGCACCAGCGCCGCGAAGGCGTCGGCAGCCTCCGGCGGCGCGACTGGCTCGAACGGGGCGCGGTCGGCCAGGAGCACCAGCCGCAGGGGGAGCGGGCCGGTGCCGGTCGGGCGCCACTGCCAGAGCGAGGGGTCGGGCAGCGCCTCGTGCAGCACGAGCGCCGCGAGCGCCGGGGAGACCAGGCGCCCGACCAGCCCCTGCACGACGACCGACACGACGACGCGGCGCTCCACGTCGTGCTCCGGCACGCCGGCCAGGCCGGCGACGACGGTCCGGCCCTCGCGCACCCGTGCCTCGAGCAGGGCCGGTGCAGCGACCATCTCCGAGAGCGGCTGCCAGGCGCGCTGGTCCGCAGCGGCCGCTGCGGCGTCCACGGTCTCCAGCGCGAAGAAGGGCCCGAGCTGCTCGAGCTCGCGCAACAGCTGCGCGGTGGGCGTCGCGCCGGTCACGCGGGTGGTGCGGGCGAGGCCGCGGGACGCAGGACACGGGTCAGGTAGCTGCGCCACTGGGCCGTGAGCTCGGCAGGGTCGAGCCCCAGCACAGCGCGCAGCGCAGCCGGGAGCCCGTCGGCCTGGGTCCGGCGGTAGAGCTCCACCAGCGCCGGCTGGCCGTAGCGCTGGGCGACCATGCGGCACGCCAGCCAGGCCGACTCGTAGGACTGCGGCGACCCGCCCTCCTGCACGTCGAACGCTGCGTCGCCGGGCAGGCTCGCCGGCGGCCCCGAGGCCCGCACGTCGGCGAGCAGCTCGGCCGCCGCGGCGTCCACGCCGACGCCCGCGCCCCGGTAGCCGGTGTAGTCGGCCACGCCCTCGCTGAGCCAGTCGGGCACCGCTGCCGCCCCGGCGGCGGAGGCGTCGCGGGTCGCCACGTGGGTCAGCTCGTGGGCGAGCACGACGCCGCGCCCGGCCGGGCTCAGGCTGGCGAACTCGTCGGGGTTGACGACCACGCGGGTGCCGGTCGGCAGCGCCCCGCCCTGGGCAGGGAGGCCGGTCGTGACGGCGGCGAGCGAGGACAGCGACCCGGCGGCGGCCGGGCTGCGGCCGAGCAGCGCCGCCAGGCCCGCCGCGTCGGCCGGCACGACGACCACCGGGCGGCGTGCCCACCCCGTGCCCCAGACCTCGTCGACCTTCGCGGCCGCGCGGTCGGCGAGGGCGGACCAGCCCGCGGCCGTCAGCGGCCCCCCGGAGGGCGGGGCGGCGGGGGACGGCCCGCCGCCAGAGGTCTGCGCTGCGGCGGGGGTCAGCGCGGCGGCGGGGGACGGCGCGGCGGCGGGGGACGGCGCTGCGGCGGACGCGCTGCCGGCCACGATCACCGTGCTCCGGGCGCCGAGGACCACCTGCACCGGCCCGAGGTCCCACGGGTCGGGCAGGTCCGCCGGCCCCTGGGCGCGCAGCAGCTCGCCCTCGGCCCGCTGGACCACGAGCAGCGCGCGCCGGCGCACGACGTCGGAGTCGTCGGCCCCGGCGATCCGGTAGCGCAGCACCACGTGCGCCACGGCGGCCGACGCGTCGCCGTCGGCCGCGTCGCGCGCCCACTGCGGCGTGCCGGTGCCGCTGTCGACCGCCTGCAGGTCGTCCACGTGCCAGGACCAGCGCGAGAGCGGCAGCCGCGACAGCGCCTGCCACGCGACGGCCTGCCGGTCGGCGAAGCCGGTGGCCGACGGGTCGAGCGCCGACAGCCAGCCGCTCGCGTCACGGGCACGCAGCGCTGCAGCCCGCGAGTCGAGCAGCCGCTGCACCGCCGCGACCCGCGCCGGCGCCGCCACCGGCACGGCTGCAGCGCCGGCACCACCGGCGGCGCCCCCGGCGGCACTGGAACGACCCGCACCACCCGGAGCTCCGGAGGTGCCCCCGCTCCCCCGTGCGCCTGCGGGCGCTCCTGCTGCGCGGGACGGCTCCCCGCCGCTGCACCCGGCCAGGGCCAGCGCCGCCAGGACGACGGCCGTCACGACCGGAGCCAGGGCCCGGCGCGTCCGCCGGCAGCGGCGACCGGCGGCCGCAGCCGTGCTCGCGCCCGCTGCCGCAGCCGTGCTCGCGCCCGCTGCCGCACCCGTCGCCGCGCGCGCTGCCGGGCAGGGCCCGACCGAGGGGCGGGACGACCGGGACGGCCGTGACGGGGGCCGTGGCACGCCGCCAGGCTATGCGAGCGGCTAGCCCACGGCACGGCGCGGCGCCCGCCCGCGCTCCTCGGCAGTCACCGGGCGCACCGGCAGCAGCCGCAGCGGCGGCACCAGCCCGCCGGCGGACAGCGCGGCGATCGCCCGCTGCTCGTCGGCGTCGAGCTCGAGCACCTCGGGCGGCCCGCCCATCAGCACGGTGACGACGCAGTCGGCACACCCGTGCCCACGCACCGCGCACCCGTCGCAGTCGACGATCATGACGTCTCCTCTTGCCGTGTCCTCGTCCGTCGTGGTGGACGCTAGGCGGCACCACTGACAACGTCGTCCGGACGAGGTCCGCACGACCCTCAGACGGGCACCGGGACGTCGCGGTCGGGGCGCCTCGAGAGCAGGAAGATGCCGAGCAGCACGGCGAGCAGGCTCGCCCCCTGGGCGGTCAGCGCGAGCGGGCCGCCGGTGGGCCGCTCGTGGAAGGCGACGACGCCGAAGACGACCGCCACCACCGGGTTGAGCAGGTTCAGCGCAGGCAGCGAGCTCGACAGCGAGGTCTGGTGGTAGGCCCGCTGGTTGAGCAGGAACCCGCAGGCGCCGAGCGCCACGAGCACGTAGACCGGCCAGGTCTGCCAGACCGGCTGGCGCGCCGCGGAGTCCGTCGTCGCCTTGATGGCCCCTGCGATGAGCCCGAAGACGATGCCTCCGCTTGCGCCGAGCAGCAGCCCGCGCCGTCGCGCGCCCGCGTCGAACGAGAGCCAGAGGGCGAGCGCCGCAGCGGCACCGCCGCAGGCGAGCAGCACTGCGGCTGCGCGCCCGTCGACGCTGTTGTCGCCGGCGCTCGTGCGGAACGAGACCACGAAGACCACCAGGCCCGTCGCCGTGAGCAGGACGGCGCCGAGCATGCTGCGCGGCAGCAGGCGCCGGTCCAGCGCCGCCCGGAACACAAGCGACCACACCAGGCCGCTGACGATGACCGGCTGCACCAGGGCGATGGAGCCGAGGTGCAGCGCCACCGCGTGCAGGACGAAGCCGAGCAGGCTCGCGGCCATGCCGACGAGCCACCGCCACTGCACGACCAGGTGGCGCAGCAGTGCGACCGGCCCGTGCAGGTCGGGCGACGCGGCTGAGGCGCTGTGGTGCATCAGCGCGGTGGACCAGCCGAAGGAGACCGCCGCCGCGACCGCGACGACGACGCTGAGCAGCGTCAAGCAGCCGGTCCGCGCCCGCTGGCCGCCGGCGTACGAGCGGCGGCGGCGAGCAGGCGCTGCTCGCGCTCGGCGGGCGTCTCGATGGCGCCCGGCTGCCCGAGCTCGCGCAGCCGCCGGTAGTGGTTGACCACCGCGCTGCGCAGCGTCGGGTAGACGACCACCGGCAGGCCCGCGCGCTCGGCGATGGCGGTGACGGTGGTGTCGTGCAGGGCAGGCAGCTCGAACCGTGGAGCAACCGGGCGCAGGTGGTGGGCCAGGTGGTGGGTGAGGCCGCCGGTCAGCCAGCGGACGGCGACGCTCTCGGTGCTGAAGGAGGCGGTCGTGCGCACGAGGTGCTCGGACCACTCCTTGCCGCGCGGCGCGTCGGCCGGCGGCTCGAGGCCGATGTTGATGTGGCCGACGACGGTCAGCACCGCGGCGATGACGCTGGCGACCGTCATCGCGGCGAGCATGAGCACGACGACGTGGGCGAAGCCGAGGAACCAGAAGTACGGCGCCAGCACCAGGAGGCAGACGGCCTTCTCGAGGGCGAAGGTGCCGATGCGGCGGGCGAGGCGCGGCGACTCCTCGCCGGCGAGCTCACCCTTGCGCAGGAACGTGACCTGGCTGCGCAGCTCGCCGGCCCAGGCGAGGCCGTAGAGGAACCACGCGTAGAAGTGCTGGTAGCGGTGGACGCCCCAGCGGGCGGCGGACGGGTGCAGGCGCACCATGCCGGAGGCGCGCGTCGCGTCATCGAGCGGGTAGACCTGCGTGAGCTTGTGGTGGACCCGGTGCTTGAGCGTCCAGTGGTCGACCCACAGCCCGACCGGGTCGCAGGTGTGCACGGCGAACGCGTTCGGCCACGCCGAGCGGGCCAGCCGCCGGTGGCCGGCGTCGTGCAGGACGGTGAGGGTGGCGATCGCGAGGCCGGCGCCGAGCGGCAGGGCGAAGACCAGCAGCCAGGGCAGGCTCGGGTGCGCGAGGGTCGCCGCGACGAGCACGGCGTGGTTCCAGACCAGCAGGACCGCCCAGTCGCGCCAGGGCTCGAGGCGGCCGGGCGAGCTCTGCCGCAGCGACATGCGTGCGCGGGCACCGGCGAACCGCTGCGCCGGCACGGTGGCTCGCGGGCCGCGCGAGGCACCCGGTCGCTGGGCACCCGCTCCGCGCGGGCTGCGGGGCGCGGCGTCACGCATCCTCCGTACGGTCTCCCGTCCAGCGGTCTCCGACGACATCGCCCACTCCCTCTCCGCGATCGGTGCCCCGGCGGCAGCGCCCGGCAGGGCGGCCGGACCGAGGCGTCGCACGTCCTCGCCCGCAGGCGGCGTTGGGGGCAGCGTACGCGCCCCGCCCGCGCCGACGGCGTCGGCACGCTGCGGGTGCCGTAGCCGGTCCTAGCCCCGCTCGAGGCGGCGCACCAGCGCCATCGCCGCGACCGGGCGGGCGCCCGAGCGCACGACGCCGGCGGCCACCTCCTTGTCGGAGCTCACCACCACGACGGGACGCCCGGCGGGCTCGTTGGCGACGAGCCGGCGGATGAGCTCGTCGGCCGTCTCGCCCGGCAGCGAGAACAGCACCCGCACCCCGCGCGGCTTGGCCACGACCACCGGGGCGTCGACGGCGGCGCCGTCGAAGCAGCAGGTGACCTCGGCGCCGGTACGCGCGACGAGCCCCCCGAGCCCCGTGACCAGCCGCTCGCGCTGGGCCTGGAGCGCGAGCCCGCCGTAGCCGCTCTTCGTCACGTTGTAGCCGTCGACCACCAGGTGCACCCGCGGCAGGGACAGCAGCTCGTCCAGGACGGCCGGGTCGTCGGAGGCGAGCGCCCGCGGCCCGACGCCCTGCAGCGCCTGCCCCGGCGCCAGCGCCTCGACGGAGTCCGCGGGGCGCACGTCGGAGGCCGGCAGGGCCAGCTCGCGGCGCAGCCCGGTCGCCGCGTCGGCGACGACGTCGAGCAGGAGGCGCAGACGGGCGTCGGCGGCGGTGCGGCCCTCGCGCACCTGTCGACGGGCGCCGTCGCGCTCGCCCTCCACGGCGGCGAGCCGGTCGCGCAGCCGCCGTGCCTCCGTCTCGGCGCGCGCCGCCCGCGCCTCGGCGTCGGCGGCGCGCTGCTCGGCCTCCTCGACCGCGCGGCGCGAGCGGCCTGCTGCCGTGCGCGACTCCTCGCGCGCGCCGTGCAGGCGGTGGCGCAGCTCCGCGACCTCCGCCTTCGCGGCGTGCAGCTCGGTGCGCACCCGGTCGATGTCGGTGCGCTGCTGGGTGCGCAGGACCGCGAGCTGCGCATGCAGCCGCTCGGCGGCGGCGCGGGCCTCGGCCAGCTCGGCGCCCGCCTGCTGCTCCCGGCCCTCGCGCGCCACCCCGCCGACGACCTCCTCCCAGCCCGGCGTGCGCAGGAGGTACGCGGCGGCCGCCAGGTCCGCAGGCTCCGCCGCAGGGGGCACCGAGCCGGCGGCGAGCGCGTCGGCGACTCCGGGCAGCGCGTCGCGCACCCGGTCGGCGACGCGCTCGCGGAAGCCCTCGTCGAGCTCCAGCGCCGCCGCCAGCGCAGGTGCCGCGTGGCGCAGCCGGCGGGCCGGGGTGAAGCGGAGGAAGGGGCGCAGCGGAGCGGGCACCTCGCCCGGCGCCAGCGTGCCCAGCGTCTCGTCGGCGAGCGCGACGAGCCTCGCCCGCACCTGCTCGGGCAGCGCCGGGACGGAGCCGGGCGCCGAGGGCTCGGTCACCCCGCCCGGCCGCCCTGGGGGTCGGCCTGCTGGGGGTCCGCCTGCGGGTCGGCGTCGGTGCGCAGCACCAGCTCGACGTCGTCGGCCGACTCGCACCAGCGGCAGCGCACCCGCTCCACGACGTCGTCGAGGCGCTCGCTGACCTCCACCTGCGGCTCCCCCGGCAGGTCGAAGTGCCAGAACTCGACCGTGCGCGTGCGACGGGTGACGTCGAAGCGCGTGAGGTTGCCGCAGCGCGCGCAGCGCCAGCGGCTCTCGGCAGTGGGCAGCGTCGGGGTCGGCACGGCATGGAGCGTACGGCGCGCCAGTCCGGTCCTGTCAGTCCCCACGCCTACGGTGTCGCCCGTGAGCCAGCTCGACCTCCGCACGCCCGCCAGCCGCGACGGCGCAGCACCGCCCGCGCCGCCCGTGCAGGGCACCTTCGACGAGCTCGGCACACCGTTGCGCAGCACCACGTTCGTGGTCGTCGACCTCGAGACCACGGGCGGCTCCCCCGCCGCCGGCTCCCGCATCACCGAGATCGGCGCGGTCAAGGTGTGCGGCGGCCAGCGCCTGGGCGAGTTCCAGACCCTGGTCGACCCCGGCTGTCCGGTCCCGCCGTTCGTCGCCGTGCTGACCGGCATCACCGACGCGATGCTGCTGGGCGCGCCCACGATCGAGGCGGTGCTGCCCGCGTTCCTCGAGTGGGCAGGTCCCGACGCCGTCTTCGTCGCCCACAACGCCCCGTTCGACATGGGCTTCCTCCAGCACGCGTGCCGCGAGACCGGCGTGCCGTGGCCCGGCCGGCGGGTGGTCGACACGGCGCGCCTCGCCCGCCAGCTCGTCACTCGCGACGAGACGCCCAACTGCAAGCTGTCCTCGCTCGCCGCGTTCTTCGGGGCCACGACCACGCCCAACCACCGCGCGCTGGCCGACGCCCAGGCGACCGTCGACGTGCTCCACGGCCTCCTCGAGCGCCTGGGCGGCATCGGGGTGCACTCCGTCGAGGAGCTGGTCACCTACAGCGCCCGCGTCACGCCCCAGCAGCGCCGCAAGCGCCACCTCGCCGACCGCATGCCGACCGCGCCGGGCGTCTACGTGTTCCGCGACGCGCAGGGCCGCGCCCTCTACGTCGGCACGTCGCGCAACCTGCGCGCCCGCGTCCGCACCTACTTCACCGCGTCCGAGCCGCGCCGCCGCATGCGCGAGATGGTGGCCCTCGCGACGAGCGTCGACGCGATCGTGTGCGCCACCCCCCTGGAGGCCGAGGTCCGCGAGCTGCGGCTCATCGCCGAGCTGCGCCCGCGCTACAACCGGCGCTCGAAGCACCCCGAGCGCCAGGTGTGGCTCAAGCTCACCGACGAGGCGTTCCCCCGGCTCTCGCTCGTGCGCCAGGTGCGCGACGACGGCGGCGCCTACATCGGGCCGTGGTCGTCGTCGCAGTCGGCCGAGCAGGCGATGGCCGCGGTGCACGAGGCCTTCCGGCTGCGCCAGTGCACGCCGCGGCTCTCGCTGCGCGTGCGCACGAGCGCCTGCGCGCTGGCCGGGATGGGCCGCTGCGGCGCGCCCTGCGACGGCAGCGAGACGCGCGAGGACTACGCCGTGCACGCCGACGCGGTGCGCCAGGCGTTCACCGCCGACGTCCGGCCGGCGGTCGAGCTGCTCGAGGCCCGCATCTGCGCGCTGGCTGCCCAGGAGCGCTTCGAGGACGCCGCAGCGGCGCGCGACCGGCTGGCGGCGCTGCTGCGCGGGGCCTCGCGCGTGCAGCGGCTGCGCGCACTCACCAGCGTCCCCCAGCTGCTCGCGGCCCGGGCCCGCGACGACGGCGGCTGGGAGCTGGCGGCCGTCCGCCACGGCCGGCTCGTCGGCGCAGCAGCGGTGCCGCCGGGAGTCCACCCGCGCCCGCACGCCGACGCCCTCGTGGCCACGGCCGAGCAGGTCGAGCCGGGCCCGGGGCCGCTGCCCTGCGCAGGCGCCGAGGAGGTCGAGCGGGTGCTCGCCTGGCTCGAGACCCCCGGCACCCGGCTGGTCGAGCTCGAGGGCACCTGGGCCTCGCCCGCCTTCGGCGCGGGCGGCCCGCGCCGCCGGCTCGACGCCGCGACGGAGGCCGACGTGGTCCCCTTCGCCGACCGGCGACCCCTGCTCACCAGCTCGCGGCCCGCGGCAGGGTGGGAGCGCGTCGGATGAGCCCGAGCCGCGCCCGGTGCCACCCCGGGCGTCGTACCGTTGCCGCAGCAGCGCACGTCCCGCCGCGGCCCCGAGGCCCGGCCCGTCCCAGGAGGCTCCCGTGATCACGGCGATCGTGCTCGTGCAGACCGAGGTCGACCGCATCCCCGAGGTCGCCGCCGCCATCGCCGAGCTCGACGGCGTCAGCGAGGTCTACTCCGTGACCGGCGGCGTCGACCTGATCGCCCTGGTGCGCGTGCGCCGCCACGAGGAGCTCGCCGAGGTCATCGCCGACCGCCTCCACAAGGTGCCCGGCGTCGTCGACACCACCACGCACATCGCCTTCCGGGCCTACAGCCGCCACGACCTCGAGGCCGCGTTCGCGCTGGGCGTCGAGGACGCCGACTGATGCCGGTGCGCTCCTTCGTGTCCCGGGTCGGCGCTCCCGGGGCCGCCCTGCTCGCGACCGCCGCCGTGGCCGCCGGGGTGCTCACCGGGCACGGAGACGCCGCCGCCGGCGCCTCCGCCGAGCCGTCCTCCGCGCCCAGCAGCAGCACCGCCCCGCTGCCCCCACCGCCGCCGGTCGTCACCCCCGAGCAGCGCATCGCCTCGCTGCTGCCGCAGCGGCTCGCGGCCCTGCACCTCGGCTCGCGGGCCAGCGTGGTCGTCACCGACGTCGACGCCCGCAGCGAGGTGCTCGCCGTGCGCCCGACCGCGCGCCGGCTGCCGGCCTCGCTCTCCAAGCTGGCCACCACGGTCGCCGCCCTCGAGACGATGGGGCCGGACCGCCGGTTCGTGACCAGCGTGCTGCTCGCGCCCGACGGCACGCTCGTGCTGCGCGGCGGCGGCGACGCCACCCTGCGCACCCGCGACCTCGGCACGCTGGCCGCCCAGGCGACCGCCGCCCTCGGCGCGCACCTCACGGCCCGGCGGCCGGTGGTCGTCGACGACTCCGTCTTCGCGCCCCCGACGCTCGCGCCCGGCTGGCCGCGCTCCTACTACCGGGGCGAGGTCTCGCCGGTCCGCGGCCTGGTCGTCGACCGCGCGGCCAGCGCCGACACCGGCATGCTCGCCGGCCGGCGGTTCGCCGCCGCCCTGGAGCGCCGCGGCGTCCAGGTCACGACGGTCTCCCGGCGGCACACGCCCGCCGGGAGCACCCAGGTGGCGAGCTTCGCCGGCCTCACGCTCGCCCAGCAGGTCAAGGCGATGCTGCAGGTCAGCGACAACGACATCGCCGAGACCCTCGGGCGGCAGGTGGCGCTCGCGGTCGGCGAGCGCCCCGACTGGGCCGGCGCCGAGCGCGCCCGGGCGAGCGTGCTCGCCCGGCTGGGCGTCCCGCTCGACGGGGTGACGCTCCGCGACGGCAGCGGGCTCTCGCGGCTCAGCCGGATCACGCCCTACGCCCTGGTCTCGCTGCTCGACCTCGCCGCCGACCCGTCGCGGCCGGAGCTGTCCAGCATCGCGTTCGGCGGCGGCCTCCCCGTCGCCGGCCGCACCGGCTCGCTGCGACCCGCCCGCGGACGGTTCGTCACGGCGCCGTCCAAGTGCGCCACCGGCAAGCTGTGGGCGAAGACGGGGCTGCTGCGCGACGTCGTGGGTCTCGCCGGCTACACCCGCAGCACCGACGGGCACCTCCAGGCCTTCGCGGTGCTGGTGAACGGCTCGAGGTCCACGCTCGCGCTCCGCCGCCAGGTCGACGGCCTCGCCGCCACGGTGACCGGCTGCTGGTAGCCCGGCCGCTCGCGTCCCTCCCCCCGCTGTGTCCGAACTCGCGTCCCCGAGTGCGCAGGTGGCGGCGCAGCGCGTTCGGACACGAGCGGTTCGCCGGACAGCAGCCGCAGCGGCTCAGCCCGCCAGCGCGGCGCTGACCTCCACCCAGCGCGCCAGCGTCGCGGTCGCCGCACCCGAGTCGAGCGCGTCGCCCGCCCGCGCCACGGCCGCAGCCAGGCGGGGCACCAGCTCCTCGCCCTCGCCCGTGCCGCGGGCGGCGTCCAGCGCGACCAGCGCGGCCGCTGCGTTGAGCAGCACCGCGTCGCGCACCGGTCCACGCTCGCCCGCGAGCACCTGCTGGGCCACCTCGGCGTTGTAGGCGGCGTCCCCGCCGCGCAGGGCGCCGGCAGGAGCCCGCTCGACACCGAGGTCCTCGGGGACGATCGAGCTCTCGCGGACCTCGCCGCTGCATACCTCCCAGACCGTCGAGGGCCCGGTGGTGGTCAGCTCGTCCAGCCCGTCGTCGCCGCGGAAGACCAGGGCGCTGGTGCCGCGGTCGGCGAGCACGCGGGCCATGACACCGGCGAGCCGGCCGTCGGCCACGCCCACGGCCTGGGCGCTCGGCTGCGCGGGGTTCGCCAGCGGGCCGAGCACGTTGAAGACGGTCGGCACGCCGAGCTCCCGGCGCGGCACGGCGGCGTGCCGCAGCGCCGGGTGGAACAGCGGCGCGAAGCAGAAGCCGATGCCGGCCTGCTCGACGCTGGCGGCGACGGCCTCAGGAGGCAGGTCGACGACCACGCCGAGCGCCTCCAGCAGGTCGGCGGACCCGCACCGCGAGGACGCCGCGCGGTTGCCGTGCTTGACCACGCGCCCGCCGGCGGCCGCGACGACGACGGCCGCCATGGTCGAGATGTTGACGGTGTGGGCGCCGTCGCCGCCGGTGCCGCACGTGTCGACGGCGTCGCCCGGCACGTCGACCCGGCGCGCGTGCTGCAGCATGGCGGCGACCAGGCCGGTGATCTCCTCGGGCGTCTCGCCCTTGGCGCGCAGCGCCACGACGAAGCCCGCGACCTGCGCCGGGCTGGCCTCGCCGAGCATCACCTGGTCCATCGCCCAGGCTGTCTCCGCCGAGCTCAGCGCTTCGCCGCGGAGCAGCGAGCCGATCAGGACGGGCCACGTGCGCAGCTGTCCGCGAGCGGCAGCGCTCACGAGCGCACCGCCACGTCGGCCAGTCGCTCGCGCAGCAGCCGCGCCGCCGTCGCGGCGAGGGCCGCCGGGTCGAGGGGGTGCGGCACGGCGGCGTCGGCGCGCGACCAGGCGGCCAGCCAGTCGTCCTGGGGCCTACCGGTCAGCACCAGCACCGGGGGGCACTCGAAGACCTCGTCCTTGAGCTGGCGGCAGATGCCCAGCCCGCCGGCGGGCACGGCTTCGCCGTCGAGCACGACCAGGTCGAAGCCCCCGGCGTCGACGGCCCTGATCACGGCGGGCGGGGTCGCGCACTCGGTGTAGTCGATCAGCGGGAGGTCCTTGGCCGGGCGCCGGCCGAGCGCGAGCCTCACGCGCTCGCGCACGGTGCTGTCGTCGCTGTAGACGAGCACCCGTACGGCTGCTTGCTCGGTCACTGTCGACGCTCCTCTGCACGAGTGGCCCTGGCGAGCGCGATGCTACCGACCACCCCCGCCCGACCCGCGACGATCACGGCGAAGTCCGCGGACACGCCGACGTGTCGCGCAGAGTTCCTCATGATCATCGCGGTCCGAGGCGGTCGGGGAGCGGGGTACGCAGCGGCGCCGCGCCGGCCGCGGGTGCCGTCGGCGGGCGGTCCGGGACGCGCCAGGGGGATCCCGCCGCGCCTTCGACGCCCGGTAGTGGCACCATTGCGCCGTGGCAACGGCAGCAGCGGTCGAGAGTCCAGTCGCACGCCCTCCGGCGAACCGCCCCAACCTGGTGTCCGTGGGCACCATCGTGTGGCTGTCCTCGGAGCTGATGTTCTTCGCGGCGTTGTTCGCGATGTACTTCACGCTCCGGTCGGAGCGGGGCCAGGCGTTCTGGGACGACAGGAACAGCCTCCTCAACGTGCCCTTCTCCTCGGTCAACACGACGGTGCTGGTGCTGTCGTCGGTGACCTGCCAGTTCGGCGTCTTCGCCGCCGAGCGCGGCGACGTCAAGGGCCTGCGCCGGTGGTTCACGCTCACGTTCCTCATGGGCGCGTTCTTCATCGGCGGCCAGGTCTACGAGTACGCCGGGCTCTTCCGCGACGGGCTCTCGCTCTCGTCCGACGCCTACGGCTCGATCTTCTACCTGACGACCGGCTTCCACGGCATGCACGTGACCGGTGGTCTGATCGCCTTCCTGCTCGTGCTGGGGCGCACCTTCGTGGCCCGGCGCTTCACCCACGAGCAGGCGACCACCGCCATCGTCGTCTCCTACTACTGGCACTTCGTCGACGTGGTCTGGATCGGCCTGTTCGCGACGATCTACCTCCTGAAGTGAGCACCGCCGTGACCTCCCTCTCCGCACCCGCGCCGCGCACCCCGCTGCGCCGCCGCCCGGTCGGCACGTTCCTCCTGCTGCTCGTCGCCCTGTCGCTGATGGCGGGCGCCTACGCGGTGTTCGCGCCCAGCACCCGGGCGGCCACCGAGGGCGTCGGCAGCGCCGACCGCGGCCGCCAGCTCTTCCAGCAGAACTGCTCCACCTGCCACGGCCTGTCGGCCGAGGGCTCGGGCAACGGGCCGTCGCTGGTCGGCGTGGGCGCCGCCTCGGTCGACTTCCAGGTCGGCACCGGTCGCATGCCGCTCGCCGCGCCCGGGGCCCAGGCCGCCCGCGGCCGCGTGCTGTTCAGCCAGGACGAGATCAACGACCTCGCCGCCTACGTCGCCTCCCTCGGCCCCGGCCCCTCGATCCCGTCGGCGGCCGACGTCGACCCCTCGAAGGCCAACTCGGCCCTCGGCGGCGAGATCTTCCGGACGAACTGCTCGATGTGCCACAACTTCGCGGGTGCCGGCGGTGCGCTGACCCAGGGCAAGTACGCCCCCAGCCTGCTGGACACCTCGCCGAAGCACGTCGCCGAGGCGATGCTCACGGGCCCGCAGAACATGCCGGTGTTCTCCGACGCGCAGATCTCCCCGGCGCAGAAGCGCGCGATCATCGCCTACCTCAAGGCCTCGAAGGACACCTCCTCCCCCGGCCTGACCGGCCTGGGCGCGCTCGGCCCGACGAGCGAGGGCCTGTTCGGCTGGATCGCCGGGCTCGGCCTGCTCATCGCCTGCGCCGTCTGGCTCGCCCAGAAGGCTCGCTGAGGCCCGTGATGCCGCGCTCCAGCGCCTCCGCGGGCACCGACCTCGACCTCACTCCCGACCCGGCGAAGAGAGACCGCGCCTGATGAGCACCCACGACACCGACAGCTCCGGCTCGCTCGAGCGCCGCGACGGCGCGGGCCAGCTCGAGGAGCGGTTCACCGACCCGGGCCTGCCCGCCCACGTGCACCGGTCCACCGACATCGACCCGAAGGCCGCCGCGCGCGCGGAGCGCCAGGTCAGCCTGCTGTTCCTGCTCTCCCTCGTCGGCACGGTCGTCTTCGTCGTCGGCTACTTCGCCTTCTACCTGCCCGACGGCGACAACTACCGCAAGTCGACGCTGACGCTGGGCCTCGGCATGGCGCTGGCGCTGTTCTCCATCGGCGCGGGCGCCATCCAGTGGGCCAAGAAGCTCATGTCCGACGAAGAGATGGTGGAGATCCGCAAGCCCATCCGCTCGACCGACGAGGACCGCCAGGGCGCCGCGCGCGTCCTGCGCGAGGGCGGCGAGGCAGCGGGCTTCCTCCCCCGGCGCAAGATGATCTGGGCGAGCCTGACGGCCGCCACCGGCGCCGCGGGCCTCATGGCGGTCATCCCGCTCAAGGACCTCTGGACCCGCAACCGCGGCGAGAGCCCGGTCGACCAGATCTCGCACACCAAGTGGGACAAGGGCGTCCGCCTCGTGCGCGACCCCACCGGCGAGCCGCTGCGCGCCGAGGACGTCCCGATCGGCGGCGTCGTCCACGTGGTCCCCGGCATCTTCAAGAAGCCGAGCCAGGAGCCCAACGTCGACACAGCCGGCGGGCAGACCGGCACCGGCGGCGAGGAGCAGGCCGACGGCGAGCTCGACCTCACGCTCAACGACCGCGCCAAGGCCGCGGTGCTCGTCATGCGCCTGGCCCCCGGTGACGTCGAGCCCGACGCCGCGCGCGAGGGCTGGGACTACGACGGCATCTACGCCTACTCCAAGATCTGCACGCACGTCGGCTGCCCGGTGGGCCTCTACGAGCAGCAGACCCACCACCTGCTCTGCCCGTGCCACCAGTCGACCTTCGACGCCACGCGCCACTGCAAGGTGATCTTCGGGCCGGCCGCCCGCCCGCTGCCTCAACTCGCGATCACCGTGGACTCGGACGGATACTTGGTAGCACAGAGCGACTTCCACGAGCCCGTGGGTCCGAGCTTCTGGGAACGAGGCTGAGATGACGGTCACGATCAACTCGGCGGCCAACGCGAGCGGCCGCTACCTCGACGAGCGCCTTGGCCTGGCCAAGATCGTCAAGAAGAACATCCGCAAGGTCTTCCCCGACCACTGGTCGTTCATGTTGGGCGAGATCGTGCTCTACAGCTTCATCATCCTGCTGCTCACGGGCACCTGGCTGACGCTGTTCTTCAACCCCTCGATGACCGAGGTGGCCTACAACGGCCCGTACGTCCCGCTCAAGGACGTGCACATGTCCGAGGCCTACGCGTCGACGCTGAAGATCTCGTTCGAGATCCGCGGCGGGCTGATCATGCGCCACCTGCACCACTGGGCGGCGCTGGTCTTCATCGCCGGCATGGTCGTCCACGCCTTCCGCACGTTCTTCACGGGCGCGTTCCGCAAGCCGCGCGAGTTCAACTGGCTGCTGGGCATCGGCCTGCTGACCCTCGGCCTGGTCGAGGGCTTCGCCGGCTACTCGCTGCCCGACGACCTGCTCTCGGGCACCGGCCTGCGCATCGCCGACGGCGTCGTGAAGTCGATCCCGGTGGTCGGCACCTACGTCTCGTTCTTCATGTTCGGCGGCGAGTTCCCGGGCGAGGACCTCATCCCCCGCCTCTACATGGTCCACATCCTGCTGATCCCGGCTCTGATCCTCGGCCTGATCGGCGCCCACCTGGCGCTCGTGGTGTTCCACAAGCACACGCAGTACCCCGGCGCCGGGCGCACCAACAACAACGTGGTCGGCTTCCCGCTGCTGCCGGTCTACGCGGCGAAGGCCGGCGGCTTCTTCTTCGTGGTGTTCGGCGTCCTCGCCTTCATCTCGGCGGTCGCCCCGATCAACCCGGTGTGGCTGTTCGGCCCCTACAACCCCTCCGAGGTCAGCGCAGGTTCGCAGCCGGACTGGTACATCGGCTTCCTCGAGGGGTCGCTGCGCCTGATGCCCAACCTCGAGACGCGGCTGTGGGGCCACACGCTCTCGTGGAACGTGCTCATACCCTCGCTGGTCATCCCCGGCGTGATGTTCATGGTCTTCGCGATCTACCCGTTCCTCGAGGCCTGGGTGACTGGCGACCGCACCGAGCACCACATCCTCGACCGTCCGCGCAACCAGCCGGTCCGCACCGGCCTGGGCGTCCTGTTCATCACGAGCTACGCCATCCTGTGGCTCGCCGGTGGCAACGACATCCTGGCCATCACGTTCGGGCTGTCGATCAACTCGATCACGTGGTTCTTCCGCTTCTTCTTCTTCATCGGCCCGCCGCTCGCCTTCTGGATCACCAAGCGCGCCTGCCTCGGCCTGCAGCGCCGTGACCGCGAGAAGGTGCTGCACGGTCGCGAGACCGGCATCCTCATGCAGCTGCCCCACGGCGAGTTCGTCGAGGTGCACGAGCCGATCAGCGTCGAGGAGCGCTGGCGCCTGGTCCAGCACGAGGTGCAGCGCCCGATCGAGGCGCCGAGCTCGACCGACCGCAACGGCGTCGCCCGACGGTTCGCGGTCGGCGGCAAGGCCCGTGCGAAGCTCTCCAGCTGGTTCTACGAGGACCGGGTCGAGCCGCCCACGCCCACCGAGGTCCGCGAGCTCGAGGCCGGCCACCACTAGCCAGCCCGGCCCAGCAGGTCGACGACCGCCCGCTCCCCCGCTCGTCGGGGGGCGGGCGGTCGTCGTTCCGGGGGGCGTGCACGTCGAGGGCCCAGGACCAAGGGCTTACGACGCAGGTCACCCCGCCGACGGTTCAGACGGGGGGGTCCGGGGTCGATGACTTCGGAATGAACGCGACGAGGCACCTGGCGCCTCGTGACCTGGCCAGCGCCACCCGCTCGAGCATCGTGTTCGCCTCCGTGGGAGGCCTGCTGCTCGGCGGGCTGAACCTGTTCGTCGCCGACTTCGGCGCCAACGCTGCCGGACGGCTCGCGACCTGGGCCGTCGTCGCCGTGCTCGCCGCCATCACCGCCGTGCTCGCCCTGGCACCGCACCGGCTCCCGCTGCTCTTCTGGGCCACCGTGCCCTCGATGGTCGTGGCCGTCGGCCTCGTGCTCGACCTGCTGACGCGCGACTCGAGCGCGGCCGGGCAGATCTTCCTGTGCTGGCCCGTGCTCTTCGCGGCCTACGAGCTGCGCCCGCGCGTCGCCCTGGCGGTGCTCGTCGAGGTGCTCCTCGCCGACGCCGTCATCGTCTTCAGCCTGCGCCCGGCCGGCGCGGCAGCCAGCGACCTGTTCTCGGTCGGCACCACGTTGTCGGTCTTCTGCCTGCTGCTGGTGCGCGCCCGCGAGCGAGAGTCCCGCCTCGTGGGCGAGCTGCGCCGGCAGGTCGAGGTCGACGACCTGACGGGCCTCGCGACCCGGCGAGCCCTCGACCAGGCGATGCGCACCGCGGTCGGCACGGGGTCGACGCACGAGACCGTCTCGCTCGTGCTGGCCGACGTCGACCACTTCAAGGCGGTCAACGACACATGGGGCCACCCGGCCGGCGACGCGGTGCTGCAGCACGTCGCCCGGCTGCTGCGCGAGCAGTTCGGCTCCCGCGGGCTGACGGCCCGGCTCGGCGGCGACGAGCTGGCGGTGCTGGTGCCGGGACGCAGCGCGCGCACCGCTGCGTACGTGGCGGAGGCCTTCCGCCTGCAGCTCGCCGAGGAGCCGGCGACCGTCGACGGCCGAGTCGTCACGGCGACGGTGAGCGTCGGCGTCGCCGAGCTCGCGCTCGCCGACTCCGTCGAGGCCGACGAGCTCTACCGTCGCGCCGACGAGGCGCTCTACGCGGCCAAGCGGGCGGGACGCGACCGGGTGTGGTGCGCGCGGCCCGACGGCGACGTGACGGCCGGGCAGCAGGACGTCAGCGCCCCGCAGGGCGCTGACGCCCCGCAGGGCGCCGACGCAGCGCGAGAAGCTGCTGCCGAGCGCCGGAGCCCGCGACGGGCCTGGGCCGGCGCCACCGACGCGTCCTCGACGGAGCCGTCACCGCGTCCGCTGGCCGGTGGCCGGCGCGCCGGCTGAGATCAGACCGCGCTGTCCTCGACCCAGTCGGACCACTTCACGTTCCAGTCGGTCCAGCCGTTGTGGGGCTCGAGCTTGCGGGTCGAGCCGATGACGTTGACCACGTCGCCGACGTTGGTGGCGTCGAACAGCTTGTGGGCGTTGGCGAGGCTCATGCCGACGCAGCCGTGGCTGACGTTGGTCAGGCCCTGAGAGCCGGTCGACCACGGCGCCGCGTGCACGAACTCGCCGCTGTTGGTGATGCGCATGGCGTAGGGGACGTCGAGCTTGTAGTAGTTCGGGTCACCCTTCTTGATGCCGGTGGTGGCGGCGTCCATGACCTTCATCGTGTACTTCTCGCTGATCACCTTGATGCCGCCACGGGTGCGGAAGCCCGCCTTGCCGGTGGTGATCGGGAAGATGCCCCACACCTTGCCGTCGCGCCGCACGACCATGCGGTGCTTCTTCACGTCGACGGTGCTGACCATCGATGCGCCCACGTCGTAGGTGACCGTGCGGTCGGTGTCCTCGGTGCCCCAGACGCCCTTGCTGAGCTCGACGCCCTTGAGGTGCACCGCGAGGGTCACGGTGCTGTGGGCCGGGAAGTAGTGCTGGGTGCGGTAGTGCACCTCGGAGTCGTTGATCCACGACCAGGTGCCGTCGAGGTGCTTGGTACCGCTCACCTGCAGGCCGGCCTGCACCGCCGCCTTGCTGGCGTCCGCCACGGGGCTGTTGAAGCGCACGATCAGCGGCATGCCGACGCCGACCGTGCGGCCGGAGAGCGGAGAGATGCTCGTCTTGGCGACCTTGGTCACCGGCACGGTGGTCCAGGTGCTCGTGCCGGAGCGGGGGTGCCCGGCCGCGTCGACCGCGTAGGCGCGCACGGTGTAGGTCGAGTCGCCCAGCAGACCGTGCACCGGCACCCACGTCGTGCCGTCGTCGGCCAGGGCGCCCTCGACGGGCCCGTGGGCGTCACGGACGTCGACGCGCTGCAGGGTGCCGTTCGTGACGGTCACCGAGATCGGTGCGTCGAGGCGCACGTCGCTGCTGCCCTTGGCGGGTGAGAGCGCCAGGCGCGCGAGCGACGGGACGATCGTCGGGGTGGGGCTGCCGGCCGGCGTGGCACCGGCTGAGGAGCCGGAGGCGGAGGTGACCGCGGCACTGGCGTTGTCGCTGGCCTGGCAGCCGGTCAGAGCCGGCACGAGGCCGACAGCACCGAGCAGGGCCACGACCTTGACCGCGGAGCGGGCACGCCCGCGCACGGGGGAGCCGGACGCCTCGCGGGAGGACCGGCTGCTGGCACCGCTGACGACACCACTGCTGACGACACTGCTGCGGATGTTCCCGAGCACCGGACCCGTCGTCCCGATACGCCTCAAGCTGCGCCCTCCATCGCTTCCCCCGCCTGGCGCGAGCACGCCACCGGACCTCCAGTGTCACCCATTCCAGGGCACAAGGCCAGCAGCGACCCGCCAGCGAGGCGCGAAGGGGCACGGCAGACCGGGTGATGCCCGGTCCGCCGCACCCTGGGCGCGGGCAGCGCTAGTGCGCGTGCTCGCCGCGGTAGTACTCGAAGATCAGGCCCAGCACGGAGTAGCCGAGGAAGATCACGCCCATGCCGACGAGCCACCAGCCGAAGACCAGGCCGAGGGCGACGACGGCGACCGAGGCGCCCAGAGCCAGCGGCCACGGGCTGCCCGGGCTGAAGAAGCCGAGCTCGCCGGCGTTCTCCTCGATCTCGGCGTCGAGCCGGTCCTCGGGCCGGGCGCCGATGCGGTGCCCGGTGAACAGCGTGTAGAAGCCGACGAGCGCGGCCAGACCGGCCGTGAAGGCCAGGGCGGTCGTGCCGGTCGGGTCACCGGTGATCACGCCGTAGACGATGGCCAGGATGGTGAAGAACACCACGCCCGACGCGAAGATGAGACCTTCGACCTTCATGTCAGCGGTCCTCGAGGTCAGGCTCGCCGGCGATCTGGTCGAGCAGCGTCTTGCCCGGCGTCGCGGTGTCGACGCGCGGGACCTCCGGGTGGTGCAGGTCGAAGGCCGGGCGCTCGGAGCGGATCCGCGGCAGCTCGACGAAGTTGTGCCGCGGAGGCGGGCACGACGTGGCCCACTCGAGGCTGGCGCCGTAGCCCCACGGGTCGTCGACCATCACGCGCGGGGCGTACTTGGCGGTCTTCCACACGTTGTAGAGGAACGGCAGCATCGAGGCGCCGAGGATGAACGCGCCGATCGTCGACACCGTGTTGAGGGTGGTGAAGCCGTCCTCGGCGAGGTAGTCGGCGTAGCGGCGCGGCATGCCCTCGTTGCCCAGCCAGTGCTGGACCAGGAACGTGGTGTGGAAGCCGATGAACAGCAGCCAGAAGTGCAGCTTGCCGAGGCGCTCGTCGAGCATCTTGCCCGTGAACTTGGGCCACCAGAAGTAGAAGCCCGAGAACATGGCGAACACGACCGTGCCGAAGACCACGTAGTGGAAGTGGGCGACGACGAAGTAGGAGTCGTTGAGGTGGAAGTCGAGCGGCGGCGAGGCGAGGATCATGCCGGTCAGGCCGCCGAAGAGGAAGGTGACCAGGAAGCCGATCGCCCACAGCATGGGCGTCTCGAACGTGATCGAGCCCCGCCACATCGTGCCGACCCAGTTGAAGAACTTCACCCCGGTGGGCACCGCGATGAGGAACGTCATGAACGAGAAGAACGGCAGGTTCACCGCTCCGGTGGGGTACATGTGGTGGGCCCACACGCTGACCGAGAGGCCCGAGATGGCGATGGTCGCGAAGACGAGGCCCTTGTAGCCGAAGATCGGCTTGCGGCTGAAGACGGGGATGACCTCGCTGATGATCCCGAAGAACGGGATCGCGATGATGTAGACCTCGGGATGGCCGAAGAACCAGAACAGGTGCTGCCAGAGGATGGCGCCGCCGTTGGCCGGGTCGAAGACGTGGGTCCCGAGCTTGCGGTCGCAGTAGAGCACCACGAGCGCAGCGGCCAGCACCGGGAACGCCATGAGCACGAGCACGCTCGTGAGCAGGATGTTCCAGGTGAAGATCGACATGCGGAACATCGTCATGCCGGGCGCGCGCATGCAGAAGATCGTGGTGATGAAGTTGACGCCCGCGAGGATCGTGCCGAGGCCGGAGATGATCAGGCCGCAGACGGCGAGGTCGGTGCCGATGTTCGGCGAGAACGCCGACAGCGAGAGCGGGGTGTACATGTACCAGCCGACGTCGGCCGCGCCGTCAGGGGTGATGAAGCCCGAGATGGTGATGAGGCCGCCGAACAGGAACAGGTAGAAGCCGAACATGTTCAGGCGCGGGAACGCCACGTCGGCCGTGCCGATCTGCAGCGGCATGATGATGTTGCCGAACCCGACGAACACCGGGGTCGCGAAGAACAGCAGCATGACCAGGCCGTGCATCGTGAAGAGCTGGTTGTACTGCTCCTCGCTCACGATCTGCAGGCCCGGCCGCGCCAGCTCCGTGCGCATGACCAGGGCGAGCACACCGCCGAACAGGAAGAACCCGAACGCGGTGATGAGGTACATGTAGCCGATCACCTTGTGATCGGTCGAGGTCGCCCACTTGACGATCAGGGCGCCCTTGTGCTTGCGGACCGGGATGGCGCTCTCGGTGAGCCGCTCGGGGTGCGCCTGAGCCGTCATGGCCGGGTCTCGCTCTCGCTCTTGATGTTCGCTCCGGTGCGCCGGGGCCCGGTCTGGTCGCCCTGCAGGCCGACCTGGCCGAGGTCGCGCAGCCGCTGGAGCTCGGCTTCGTACTGGTCGTGGCTGACGATCTTGACGTCGAACAGCATGCGCGAGTGGTAGGTGCCGCAGAGCTCGGCGCACTTGCCCGGGAACGTGCCCGTCTTGGTGGGCGTCAGCTCGAACCGGTTGGTGATGCCGGGGATGAGGTCGCGCTTGTAGAGGAAGGGCGTCACCCAGAACGAGTGGATGACGTCACGGGTCAGGACCGTGAACTCCACCTTCTCGTTGACCGGGAGGACCAGCACCGGGCGGTGCTCGTCGGTCCCGGTCTCGTAGACCGCCTGGTCGGGGCCCTGCGAGCCCTCCTGGTAGTTGAAGTCCCAGCTCCAGCGCTTGCCGACGACGGTCACGTGGTGGGTCGCGTCGCCCTTGACCTCGTTGATGTCGTTCTGGTCCTGCGCGGTGAAGTAGAAGTAGACGCCGACCATGACGATCGGGAGCGTGGTGTAGAGCACCTCGACCGGCAGGTTGTAGCGCACCTGCGGCGGCAGCCCGGTGTCGGTCGCCTTGCGCCGGTAGATGATGCAGGCGCCGATGATGAGCGCCCACACGATCGCGCCGACGAGCAGCGCGACGGTCCAGGCGCCCTGCCACAGCGTCAGCATGGTCTTCGCGTTGTCGCTGGCCGGCTCGGGGAGCCCGCCGCGCTTCCACTCGCCCTCCTGCTGCGAGGTGCAGCCGGCGAGCAGCAGGGCGACCGGGGCCGCGAGCAGCAGCGCGCGCCGCAGCGGTGGACGGAGAGCCGAGCTCCGGACCTGCGGTCCGGTCCCCCGCGGGTGACGCGAGGCTCGGGGAGCGTACGGACGCACTCGCAACCCTTCTCCCGGCGCGTGCGCCCGAGGGACCTGGGGACAGGTCGCTCGAGCGTGGCCGCACCGTGCAGATCAGCCGAACAACTGGCACTTACTGGCGCACGCACACTACTACCGCGACCTGGCGGACGCCCGGTGGGGCTCGCCGCGGCAGGCGCGGAGGCGGCCACGTCGCGTGGCCGGGCATGCTGGGAGGGTGAGCAGCCCCGAGGACGCACGAGAGCGGCCGACCCCGCCCGCGCGCGCCTTCCTCGACGCCGCCGCCGGGGAGCCGATGTCCGAGGTCGCGCGCCAGGCGCTGGCGGCGGCCACGGCCGACGGGTGGGCCGACCCCCGCCGCACCTACTCCGAGGGCCGCCGGGCCCGGCTCCTGCTCGACACCGCCCGCGAGTCGGTCGCCGCGAGCCTCGGCGCCCGCGCCGACGAGGTCGCCTTCACCCCCTCCGGCACGCTCGCCGCGCACCTGGCCGTGCTCGGGGCCCACGCCGGGCCGCCCGGGGAGCGGCCGGTGGGCCGGGTCGTCGTCAGCGCCGTCGAGCACTCCAGCGTGCTCGCGGCCGCCGCGCACACGGGCGCCGAGGTCGAGGCGGTCGGCGTCGACCGGCTCGGCCGCGTGGACCTCGACGCGTTCCGCGCCGCCGTCGCCCGCGACGGGGTCCGGGTCGCGGCTCTGCAGTCGGCCAACCACGAGGTCGCGACCACGCAGCCGGTCGCCGAGGCGCTCGAGGTGTGCAGGGAGCACCGCGTACCCCTCGTGGTCGACGCGGCGCAGAGCGCCGGTCGGGCACCGCTCCCCCCGTGGGACCTGCTGACCGCGAGCGCGCACAAGTGGGGCGGGCCGCCGGGCGTGGGGGTGCTCGCCGTGCGCCGCGGCGCCCGCTGGCGCTCGCCCTGGCCGGAGGACGACGGTGCGCAGGGCCGCGTGCCGGGGGCGCCGGCGCTGCCGCTCGTCCTGGCCGCCGCCCTGGCGCTCGAGGCAGCGGTCGCGGACACGGCGGACGAGGGAAGGCGCCTGGCTGCGCTGGTCGACCGGGTCCGGGCGGAGGTGCCGCGCCGGGTGCCCGACGTCGAGGTCGTGGGCGACCCCGACGGGCGGCTGCCGCACCTGGTGACCTTCTCGTGCCTCTACGTCGACGGCGAGGCGCTGGTGACCGAGCTCGACCGCCTCGGCTTCGCCGTCGGCTCCGGCTCGGCGTGCACGGCGAGCACCCTGCGCCCCAGCCACGTGCTGGCGGCGATGGGGGTGCTGACGCACGGCAACGTACGCGTGTCGCTCCCCCGCGGCACGACCGCGGCGACGGTCGACGCGTTCCTCGACGCGCTGCCCGGGGCGGTCTCCCGCGTCCGCGAGCGCGCAGGGGTGCAGGGCCTGTGAGCGCGCTCGAGGAGCCCCTGGCCCTGGAGGTCGACGCGCTCGGCCGGCGCTGCCCGCTGCCCGTCGTCGACCTGGCCCGGGCCGTGCCGTCGGTGCTGGTGGGTGCGCTGGTCGCGGTCGTCGCCGACGACGTCGCCGCCGCGCACGACGTGCCGGCGTGGTGCCGGCTGCGGGGCCAGGAGTTCGTCGGCGAGCGGGCGCGACCGGTCGGCACGGCCTACGTCGTGCGCCGCCTGGTCTGAGCGCCGGGCTCAGCCCCGGCCGTCGTCGAACGCCGGGGGCAGCGGCTGCCCGAGCGCCTGGGCGAGCAGGCGCAGGTAGCGGCGCCGCGGCACGGCCACCACGCCGAGCGTGGCCAGGTGCTCGGTGCGCCACTGGACGTCGAGCAGCCGTGGCGCGCCGTCGGCCCGGAGCAGCTCGACCAGGTGCACGAGCGCGACCTTCGAGGCGTCGGTGGCCCGGCTGAACATCGACTCCCCCGCGAACAGTCCGCCGGTGGCGACGCCGTAGAGGCCCCCGACCAGCTCCTGGCCCTCGGTCCACACCTCGAGCGAGTGCGCCCAGCCCAGGGCGTGGAGCCGGGAGTACGCCGCGGCGACGTCCCCGTCGATCCAGCCGCCGGTGCGCCCAGGGTCGGCGCAGCCGGCGACCACCTCGTCGAACGCGGCGTCGACCGTCACGGTGTAGCGGCGCAGCGAGCGCCGCAGCGAGCGGCTGACGAGGAGCCCGTCGAGCGGCAGGACCCCGCGCGGGTCGGGCGACCACCACGCGAGCGGGCCCTCGAGCCCGTCGAGGCGCATCGGGAAGAGCCCGGCGCGGTAGGCGGCGAGCAGCGTCCCGGGCTCGAGGTCGGCCCCGATGCCCACGACCTCGCCCGCCAGCGAGCGGTCCGCGCGGGGCAGCCGCCACGGCGTGGGCGGCGGCTCCACGGGCACGCGGCCGTCCTAGAGCGCGGGCTGCGCGACCGCCGGCAGGTGGGCGCCGATCTCGGCGGCGGCCTCGGGGCCGAAGGCCACCGAGAGCCGGGCCAGCGAGGCGGCGGGGTCCAGGACGTACTCCTGGGTGCCCATCGTCTCCAGCACGTGCGCGGCGACCAGCGCACCCAGCTGGCACGCGCGCTCGGTCGACAGGCCCCACGACAGCGCAGCGAGGAAGCCGGAGCGGAAGCCGTCGCCGACGCCGGTCGGGTCGACGCGCTCGGTGACGTGGACAGTACCCACGCGCAGCGACGGCTCGCCGAGGCGCTCGACGAGGACGCCGAGCGGGCCCAGCGTGGTGACGCGGGTCCGCACGCGGCGCAGCAGGTCGTCGGCCGACCAACCGGTCTTCTGCTCGATCAGGGCCGCTTCGTACTCGTTGGTGAACAGGTACGTCGCGCCCTCCACGAGCGCGCGCACCTCGTCGCGGTGCATGCGGGCCAGCTGCTGGCTGGGGTCGGCGGCGAAGGCGTAGCCGCGCTCGCGGCACTCCTCGGTGTGGCGCAGCATGCCGGCCGGGTCGTCGGGCGCGATGAGGACCAGGTCGAGCCCGCCGAGCCGCTCGGCCACCGGCGCCAGGCGGCACTCGCTCGACTCGGACATGGCGCCCGCGTAGAACGAGGCGATCTGGTTGTGGTCTGCGTCGGTCGTGCACACGAAGCGCGCGGTCGCCCTGCTCGACACGTGGATCGACTCGCAGTCGACGCCGTGGCCCTCGAGCCAGGCGCGGTAGTCGGCGAAGTCGGGCCCCACCGAGCCGACGAGCGAGGAGCGCACGCCCAGCTGGCCGAGGCCGAAGGAGATGTTGGCGCCGATGCCGCCGCGGCGCACCTCGAGCTCGTCGACGAGGAACGAGAGCGAGACCTTGTCGAGCTTGCCCGCGACCAGCGAGTCGGTGAACCGGCCCGGGAAGTGCATGAGGTGGTCGGTGGCGATCGAACCGGTGACGGCGATGTGCACGGTGCTGGTGCTCCTGGAGGGGGCGGGCGGCGCGGGGGCGCAGGACCCGCCGACCCTACTCCGCTAGCGCACGACGAAGGAGAAGACGTCGCTCACGCCCGCCCGACCGGCGGGCGCGGGGCCGCTGCCGGTGTCGACCAGCACGTTGCCGGCGTTGCCGAGCACGACGTCGTAGGAGCCGGCACCGGTGAACGTGCGCGACGCGCCCTTCTTCAGGGTGCCCAGGCCCAGCACCTCGGTGCCCCGCTTGACCTGGAACCACGACGTGCCGCGGGCGGTCAGGACCAGCCGGTGGGCCGGCGCGGCGCGCGGCGTCGCGGCAGGGCGGGTGGGCGTGGGCGTGGGCCGAGCGGTCGGCGCGCGAGGTGCTGCGGAGGGCGTCGACGCCGAGGCAGCGGGCGAGGCCGCACGGCTCGCCAGGGCGGTGCTCGCGCCGGAGCTCGACGCCGCGGGGGCGCCGTCGTCCGGGCCGCCGCGCCGGGACAGCACGACGGCCACCACGACGACGAGGACGAGCAGCGCGACGGCACCCGTGGCGTACGCGGGGGTGCGGCGTCGCGCCGGCGGGCGGCTGCGGGCGTGCCGCCCGCTCAGGGCCGGACCGCCCGCGGCGCGCCGGGGGTGGTGCTCGGCAGGGTCAGTGGAACGAGTCGCCGCACGCGCACGAGCCGCCCGCGTTCGGGTTGTCGATCGTGAAGCCCTGCTTCTCGATGGTGTCGGTGAAGTCGATCACGGCACCGGCGAGGTAGGGGGCGCTCATGCGGTCGACGACCACGCCGACTCCGTCGAAGGTCTTCACGACGTCGCCGTCGAGCGAGCGCTCGTCGAAGAAGAGCTGGTAGCGCAGGCCGGAGCAGCCGCCGGGCTGCACGGCGACGCGCAGGGCCAGGTCGTCCCGGCCCTCCTGCTCGAGCAGCGCGCGGACCTTCGAGGCCGCCGTGTCGGTGAGGACGACCCCGTCGGCCGTCTCGACCTGGACCTCGACCGTGTCCTGAACCGTCATGCTGGCGTCTCCTCGATCGTTCGGCTGTGCGTGGCACTGCTGTGCCCGTGCTGCGTGGAGGGGCGCGACCCGCCCCAGGTCGTGGCCAACGCCTGGCGCCGCCACAACCTTCCCGACCATGCTGACACACGATCGGAGCAACGGGCGGGACTGTGACCGGGACGACGCCCGGATGCGGGCCCGGCGTCGCAGGGAGCGCCCGCCGGGCAGCAGCGCGTGACCGGTCGGAGCGGGCGCACGAGCCGCAGACCGGCGGAGCGGGAAGCGCGGACGGGCCGGCGGGCGTTGCACACGTGGGAGGATCGACCCTCCGCCGGACCCCTGGGGAGCCCTGTGACCGTCGACGCCGTCGTCCCTGCCGACACCGCTGCAGCCCGTCTCGGCGTGGCGCCCAGCCCGCTCGCCCAGCTCCTCCTGGGCCGCACGCTCGGCACAGCGGACCTCGCCAGCGAGCGCGGAGTCGACTGCCCGGGCGACCTGCCCTCCCCCAGCGACCCCGGCCTGGTCGAGCGCGCCCGGCGCGCGCGGGCCGCTCTGGGCGACCGGGCCTTCGTGCTCGGCCACCACTACCAGCGCGACGAGGTCATCGAGTTCGCCGACGTCACCGGCGACTCCTTCAAGCTCGCCCAGAAGGCCGCCGCGCGTCCCGACGCCGAGTTCGTCCTGTTCTGCGGCGTCCACTTCATGGCGGAGTCGGCCGACATCCTCACCGGCGACCACCAGCAGGTCGTGCTGCCCGACCTCGCCGCCGGCTGCTCCATGGCCGACATGGCCGGGCTGCAGCAGGTCGAGGACGCGTGGGCCGCCTTCGAGGCGGCCGGCCTGGCGGACAGCACCGTCCCGGTCGCCTACATGAACTCCACCGCGGCGATCAAGTCCTTCACCGGGCGCCACGGCGGCACGATCTGCACCTCGAGCAACGCCGACCGCTCGCTGCGCTGGGCCTTCGAGCGCGGCGAGCGCGTGCTGTTCCTCCCCGACCAGCACCTCGGGCGCAACACCGCGGTCCTGCAGCTCGGGCTGGAGCTCGACGACTGCGTCGTCTGGAACCCCCACAAGCCCCACGGCGGGGTGACGCCCGAGCAGCTGCGGCGGGCCAAGATGGTGCTCTGGCGCGGCCACTGCTCGGTGCACGGCCGGTTCAGCGCGGCCAACGTCGCCGACGTGCGCGAGCGCATCCCCGGCGTCAACGTGCTGGTGCACCCCGAGTGCCGCCACGAGGTGGTCACGGCGGCCGACTCGGTCGGCTCGACCGAGCACATCATCCGCACGCTCGAGGCGGCGCCGCCCGGCAGCTCGTGGGCCGTCGGCACCGAGCTGAACCTCGTCTCGCGGCTGGCCGCGGCCCACCCCGACAAGTCGATCGTGTTCCTCGAGCGCACGGTCTGCTACTGCTCGACGATGAACCGCATCGACCTGCCGCACCTCGTGTGGGCGATGGAGTCGCTGGTCGACGGCCGCGTCGTGAACCGCATCGAGGTCGACCCGGACACCGCCCACTGGGCGCGCGTCGCGCTCGACCGCATGCTCAGCCTCCCGGGGTCGGGCACGACGCGCGGCTGAGCGGAGACCTCGCCCTCGCCGTCAGCGGTGGCCACTAGGGTTCAGAGCATGCAGGCAACGAGTGCGCGGGCCGACTACGACGCCCGGGTCGCGCGGCTGGCCGGCCAGCTGGCGGCGATCCCGCCCGGCTCGCCCGTGCGGCTGAAGAAGAAGACCTCCAACCTGTTCCGCACCCGTCGGCCGAGCTCGGCGCCGCGGCTCGACGTCACCGACTTCGACGGCGTCATCAGCATCGACGTCGAGGCACGCACCGCCGACGTGCAGGGCATGACGACCTACGAGCACCTCCTCGACGCGACGCTCGCCCACGGACTGGCCCCGCTCGTGGTGCCGCAGCTCAAGACGATCACCCTCGGGGGCGCCGTCACGGGGCTGGGCATCGAGTCGACCTCCTTCCGCAACGGGCTCCCCCACGAGTCCGTGCTGGAGATGGACGTGCTCACCGGTGACGGCCGGGTCGTGACCGCGACGCCCGACAACGAGCACCGCGACCTCTTCCACGGCTTCCCCAACTCCTACGGGTCCCTCGGCTACGCCTTGCGACTGCGCATCCTGCTCGAGCCGGTGACGCCCTGGGTCTCGCTGCGCCACGTGCCCTTCACGAGCGCGGCGGAGCTGTTCGAGACCATGGCGCAGGTCTGCGAGGCCCGCAGCCACGAGGGCGTGCCGGTCGACTTCGTCGACGCGACGGCCTTCGACGCGGGCGAGCTCTACCTGACCCTCGGCACCTGGACCTCCGAGCTGCCGGCGGGCACGTCGCCGTCCGACTACACCGGCATGGGCATCTACTACCGCTCGCTGCAGCAGCGCCGCACCGACGTGCTCAGCGTCCGCGACTACTACTGGCGCTGGGACACCGACTGGTTCTGGTGCTCGCGCGCCTTCGGCGCCCAGGACCCCCGCATCCGCCGCCTCTGGCCCAAGCGGCTGCTGCGCAGCGACACCTACTGGAAGCTCATCGCGCTCGAGGACCGCTGGCACGTCGCCCAGCGGCGGGACGAGCGCCGCGGCCGGCTGCCGCAGGAGAAGGTGGTCCAGGACGTCGAGGTGCCGATCGGTCGCGCCGCCGAGTTCCACGAGTGGTTCGCCCGCGAGATCGGCATCACGCCCGTGTGGGCCTGCCCCCTCAAGCAGCGCGACGCCGCCTCGGAGTGGGACCTCTACCTGCTCGACCCGGCCACCACGTACGTCAACTTCGGGTTCTGGTCCACCGTCGACCTGCAGCCCGGCCAGTCCGACGGGCACCACAACCGGCTCGTCGAGGCCGAGGTCGAGCGCCTCGGAGGACGCAAGTCGCTCTACTCCACCAGCTACTACGAAGAAGACCACTTCTGGTCCCTCTACGGCGGCGCGGCCTACGAGCGGCTCAAGAAGGAGTACGACCCCCAGGCCCGGTTGTCGAGCCTGTACGACAAGGCCGTGCGCAACGCCTGACCGCGCCCCGCGCGCAGGCGGCAGCCCACGAACGACGAGGAGACAACGATGCGCATCGCCGAAGCTTTCGAGACGCTGGTCGGACCCAACCCGGCGCTGCGCTGGGAGGCCTACGACGGCTCCACCGCGGGGCCCGACGGCGCCGCCCACACGGTGAGCGTGCGCTCGCCGAAGGCAGTCGCCTACGTCGTGACCTCCCCCGGCGAGCTGGGGCTGGGGCGCGCCTACGTCAGCGGCGAGCTCGACGTCACCGGTGACCTCTACGACGCCCTCGACGCGCTCTCCATCTCGGGGCTCAACGGCCCCTCGAAGGCCGACCGGCTCAAGGCGCTGCGCAGCTTCGGGCCCAAGGCGCTGGTGCGCCCGCCGCTCCCGGCCGAGGAGGTCGTGCTGCGGGGCGGCCGGCACTCGAAGCGCCGCGACGCAGCCGCCATCTCGCACCACTACGACATCTCGAACGAGTTCTACGAGTACGTCCTCGGCCCCTCGATGGCCTACACCTGCGCGGTCTACCCCGAGCTCGACGCGAGCCTCGAGACCGCGCAGGCCAACAAGTTCGACCTCGTCTGCCGCAAGCTGGGGCTCACCTCCGACATGCGGCTGCTCGACGTGGGCTGCGGCTGGGGCGGCATGGTCATGCACGCCGCCGAGCACTACGGCGTGCGCACCCTCGGCGTCACGCTGTCGCGCCGGCAGGCCGAGTGGGCCCAGAAGGCCATCGCCGAGCGCGGCCTGGCAGACCGCGCCGAGGTCCGCTTCCTCGACTACCGCGACGCCCCCGACGACGCCTTCGACGCCGTCAGCTCGATCGGGCTCACCGAGCACATCGGCGTGGCCGAGCTGCCGCACTACTTCACCCGCCTGCGCGGCAAGCTGCGCCCGGGCGGCCGGCTGCTCAACCACTGCATCACGCGCCCCAGCGGCAAGGAGCGCGCGATCATGAAGAAGGGCTTCATCAACCGCTACGTCTTCCCCGACGGCGAGCTGTCGGCGGTCGGCACCATCATCAGCGCGATGCACGACAGCGGCTTCGAGGTGCGTCACGAGGAGAACCTGCGCGAGCACTACGCCATGACGCTGCGCGACTGGGGCACCAACCTCGAGGCCAACTGGGACGCCGCGGTCGGCGAGGTCGGCACGGGCCGCGCCCGGGTGTGGCGGCTCTACATGGCCGGCTCCCGGCTGGGCTTCCACCGGCGCACGATCGAGCTGCACCAGGTGCTGGGCGTGCGCACCGACGACGCAGGCAGCGCGCGCATGCCGTTGCGCCCCGACTGGGGCGTCTGAGCCGCGAGAGGTGCGGGCGGCACCGCGCGCGGTGCCGCCCGAGCGTCGCGTCGAGCGGGCGGCGTCAGCCGGGGATGACGCCCTCGTCGGTGAGCAGCGCGCGCACGTCCTCGGCCGTCGCGTCCTCGGCGGGCAGCACCGCGTCCGACGGGACGATCTCGGACTCGTCGAGGGCGGTGCCGACCTCGCGAACCCGCGCGAGCAGCGCAGCGAGGGCCGCGCGGAACGCGCCCTCGTCGCCGCTGTCGAGCGACCCGGTGAGCGCGTCGTCGAGCCGGTTGAGCTCGTCGACCTCGCCGTCGGCGACCGTGAGCTGGCCCTCGCCGAGGATGCGGACGATCACGACCGGGCCTCCGGTCGGCGCTCGCTCTCGGCCTGCGGGACGCCCACGTCGCCGAAGCCCGGCGACCCCTCGATCGAGCGCGGGGCGGGCGCGGGCGCGATCTCGCCCTTGAGCCGCGCGAGCTCGAGCTCCACGTCGGACTGGGTGCCGATCCGGTCGAGCTCGGCGGTCAGGCTGTCCTTCGAGGTGCCGCTGAGGTCGTCGAGCGCGCCGCTGGCCAGCAGCTCGTCGATGGCACCGGCCCGCGCCTGCATCGAGGCGGTCTTGTCCTCGGCGCGCTGCACCGCGAGCCCGACGTCGCCCATCTCCTCGCTGATGCCGGAGACGGCCTCGCCGATGCGGGTCTGCGCCTCGGCCGCGGTGTAGGTGGCCTTGATCGTCTCCTTGCGGGTGCGGAACGCCTCGACCTTGGCCTGCAGGCGCTGCGCCGCGAGGGTGAGCTTCTCCTCCTCGCCCTGCAGCTGGGCGTGCTGGGCCTCCAGGTCGGTGACCTGCTGCTGGATCCCGCCGCGGCGCGTGAGCGCCTCCCGGGCGAGGTCCTCCCGGCCGGCCGCCAGCGCCTGCCGGCCCTGGCCCTCCAGCTTGTCGGCCTGCTGGCGCAGACCGTTGAGCTGGAGCTCGAGCCGCTTGCGCGAGGTCGCGACGTCCGCCACCCCCCGGCGCACCTTCTGCAGCAGCTCGAGCTGGCGCTCGTACGAGTAGTCGAGCGTCTCCCGCGGGTCCTCGGCACGGTCGAGCACCGTGTTGGCCTTGGACCGGAAGATCAACGACATCCGCTTCATGATCGACATGGGCACATCCTCCTCGCCTGCCTCCTGCCCTGCCAACGCGGGGCGTACCCGTCCCGGTGCCCGCCCGCGGGGCCGTACCCTGGGCGCGTGCTCCGCCGCCGTACCCCCACCGCGCCCGCCGCCGACCTCTCGACGACGACCGTCGACCTGAGCAAGGCGGGCGGCAAGGGCCGCCCGACGCCCAAGCGCAGCGAGTCGCAGAAGCAGCGCAAGCAGGCGGTGCGCCCGCCGGCCAACAGCAAGGAGGCGCGGGCTCTGGCCCGGGCCCGCATGCGCGAGGAGCGCCTGGCCCGAGCCGAGGGGCTCAAGCGCGGCGACGAGCGCTCGCTGCCCGCGCGCGACCGCGGCCCGGTGCGCCGGTTCGCCCGCGACTACGTCGACGCGCGCTACAACGTGGCGGAGTACTTCATGCTCGTCATCCCCGTGGTGCTCGTGCTGGGGCTCATCCGGCCGATCGCGCTGCTGGGCACCTACCTGCTCTTCCTCACGGTCGTGCTGGGCATCGCCGACTCCGTGCGGCTGCGGCTCGGGCTCAAGCGGGCCCTCGCCGCCAAGCTGCCGACAGCCGAGACCAAGGGCATCACGATGTACGCGGTGATGCGCTCCCTCCAGTTCCGCGCGCTGCGCCTGCCCAAGCCGCAGGTCCGCCGCGGCGCGAAGGTCGCCTGACCGCGGTCCCCGGTCGCCCGACCGGGGCCTCGGAGCGGGCCGCGGGCGCCGCCGCGTACAGTCGCGCCCATGGAGTTCCGACACCTCGGCCGTAGCGGCCTGAAGATCAGCGAAATCGCTTACGGCAACTGGATCACGCACGGCGGGCAGGTCGAGGCCGACGCCGCCACCGCGTGCGTGCGCGCCGCGCTCGACGCCGGCATCACGACCTTCGACACCGCCGACGTCTACATGAACGGCGCCGCGGAGACCGTCCTGGGCGACGCCCTCAAGGGCGAGCGCCGCGAGGGCCTGGAGATCTTCACCAAGGTCTACTGGCCCGTGGGCGAGTACGGCCCCAACGACCGCGGCCTCGGCCGCAAGCACATCAGCGAGAGCATCAACCTCTCGCTCAAGCGCCTGGGCACCGACTACGTCGACCTCTACCAGGCCCACCGCTACGACTACGAGACGCCGCTCGAGGAGACGATGCAGGCCTTCGCCGACGTCGTCCGCGCGGGCAAGGCGCTCTACATCGGCGTGTCCGAGTGGCGCGCCGAGCAGATCCGCGCCGGCAAGGAGCTCGCCGACCAGCTCGGCATCCAGCTGGTGTCGAACCAGCCGCAGTACAGCGCGGTCTACCGCGTCATCGAGGCCGAGGTCGTGCCGACGAGCGTCGAGCTCGGCATCGGCCAGATCGTCTTCTCCCCCATCGCCCAGGGCGTCCTGACCGGCAAGTACCTCCCGGGCCAGCCGCACCCCGAGGGCAGCCGCGCCACCGACGAGAAGGGCGGCGGCGCGCAGATGATCTCCGGCATGCTGCGCGACGACGTCCTCGAGCGCGTGCAGCTGCTCAAGCCGGTCGCCGAGGAGGCCGGGCTCTCGATGGCCGCGCTGGCCGTCGCGTGGGTGCTCGCCAACGACAACGTGTCGGCGGCGATCATCGGGGCCTCGCGCCCCGAGCAGGTGCAGGACAACGTCACCGCCTCGGGCAAGCCGCTCGACCCGGCCGTCAAGGCGAAGATCGACGAGATCCTCGCCCCCGTCGCGAAGACCGACCCGGCCCTGACGCAGTCGCCCGACCCGCGTCCCTGACGCCGCTGCGCACACGCACTGACGCTGTGTCCGAACCCGCGACCGCGCCGACCCTGGTCGGCGCGTCGTGGGTTCGGACGCTAGCGGGTGGGGTGCAGGCTCATCGGCCCGTAGACCGCGCTGTCGTCCTCGAGCAGCACGACCTGCTCGACGCCGAGGCCGCGCAGGATGCGCCAGTCCTCGCCGAGCCAGGTCTCCGCGTCCGAACGCGTCGGGAAGACGGTGGTCGGCAGCGCGGAGTCCTCCACCACCCGGCCGTCGCGGTGCTCGTAGCGCCAGGTGAACGACATGGCGCCACTCTAGGCTGAGCTCCCGATGGACCTCCGCCTCGCCGGCACCGGCGGCCCGCTGGGCTGGCCGGAGCCCGGCTGCCCCTGCGCCGCGTGCGCCACCGCCGCCCGGAGCACCCCCCGCGCTCCCCTGCGCCTGCTGCTCGACGGGCGGGAACTCCCTCCCGTGTCTGGCCCGGTCGGCGACGGCTCGGTGCTGCTCGCCCTCGACGAGGACGCGACGGCCGCACCGGGGACGTACGCCGTGGTGCTGCTCGCCGACGCCGACCTCGCGCTGCTGGCCGCGCTGCGCCGCTCCGGCGCCGTCACGCCCTCGACCGACGTCGTCGCCGTCGGCCTCACCCACCGCCACGGCCCGGCGCCGCTGCCGCTCGACGACCTCGGCATCCGCGTGCTCCCCGACGGGGCCGCGGTCGTCGCGACCCCGTCGCCGGCGCCGCCGCGGCGCACGCTCGTGCTCGGCGGCACCCGCTCGGGCAAGTCGGCCGAGGCCGAGCGCCGGCTGCTCGGCGAGCCGGAGGTCGTCTACGTGGCGACGGCACCACCGCGTACCGATGACGGGGAGTGGGCCGCGCGCGTGGCCGCGCACCGGCTGCGCCGCCCGGTCGGCTGGACGACCGTCGAGACCGTCGAGCTCGAGCCCCTGCTGGCCGCCGACGGTCCGCCCCTGCTGGTCGACGACCTCGGGCTGCTGGTCACGACGCTGCTCGCCGAGGCCGGTGCCTGGGACGGCGGCGACCTGCGCGCGGTCCACGAGCGGGTGGACGCGCTGGTGGCGGCGTGGCAGGCCACCAGACGGCGCGTCGTCGCGGTGTCGCCCGAGGTCGGCGCCGGTGTCGTGCCCGCCGAGCGCAGCGGGCGGCTGTTCCGCGACGAGCTCGGCAGCCTCGCCGCGCGGCTGGCGGCGGAGAGCGAGCGGGTCGTGCAGGTGGTCGCCGGTAGGGTCACCGTCCTGTGACGACACCTGCTGACGGAACGCCCGACCTGCTGGGTCCCGACGAGCTGGCCGAGCTCGCCGCGTCTGTCGAGTGGCCCGACGACTGGATGCGCCAGGCCACCCGCGAGCGGCAGGCGACGCTGGCCAAGCCGGTGGGCGCGCTGGGCCGCCTCGAGGACCTCAGCCTTTGGATCTCGGCGGTGCAGCGGGCGAGCCCGCCGCGCCCGTTCGCGCGCCCGCGGGTGGTCGTCTTCGCCGGCGACCACGGCGTCGCCCGCTCGGGCGTCTCGGCCTACCCGTCCGAGGTCACCCCGCTGATGGTGCAGGCCTTCCTCTCGGGCGTCGCGGGCGTCAACGCGCTGGCCCGGCTGGCGGGCGCGACCGTGCGGGTGCTCGACCTCTCGGTCGACGCCGACCTCACCGGCCCGGGAGTGCCCGAGGACGTCACGAGCCACAAGGTGCGGCGGGGCAGCGGCTCGATCGACGTCGAGGACGCGATGACCCTCGAGGAGGCCTCGACCGCGCTGCGCGCCGGCATGGCCATCGCCGACGAGGAGGTCGACAGCGGCGCCGACCTGCTGATCGCCGGCGACATGGGCATCGGCAACACCACGCCCGCCGCCGCGCTGGTCGGCACGCTGACCGGTGCCAACGCGGCCGAGGTCGTGGGCCGCGGCACGGGCATCGACGACCGCGGCTGGATGCGCAAGTGCGCCGCCGTGCGCGACGCCATGCGGCGCGGCCGTCCCGTGCTCGGCGACCACGTGGCGCTGCTCTCCCGCATCGGCGGCGCCGACCTGGCGGCCATGACCGGCTTCCTGCTGCAGGCCGCGGTCCGCCGCACCCCGGTCGTGCTCGACGGCGTCATCTCGTGCGCCTGCGCGGTCGTCGCCCACGACGTCGCGCCGCGCGCGTCGCTCTGGTGGATCGCCGGGTCCCGGTCGACCGAGCCGGCGCAGAAGCTCGCGCTCGACCGGCTCGCTCTCGAGCCGGTGGTCGACATGGGGCTGCGGCTGGGCGAGGGCACGGGCGCGCTGCTGGCGCTGCCCCTGCTGCAGGCCGCCGCGGCGACCTGCGCCGAGATGGCGACGCTCGAGGAGCTCGGCGGGTCGCACTAGGTGCTGCCCGACGGCCTGCGCCTGAGCCTGGGCACCTTCGTCGCGCTGCCGGTGCCGGCTCCCCGGCGGGTCGACCGGCAGGTGGCCGGGCAGGCGATGCTGCTGGCGCCGGCGGTGGGGCTGGCCCTCGGCGCGGTCGCGGGGGCGCTGTCGTGGGCGGTGCAGCGTACGTCCGCCGGCCCCCTGCTCGCCGCCGCCCTCGCGCTCGGCGTCCTCGCGCTGGCGACGCGCGCCCTCCACCTCGACGGGCTCGCCGACACCGCCGACGGGCTCGGGTCCGGCCGCCCTGCCGCCGGCGCTCTGGAGGTCATGAAGCGCTCCGACATCGGGCCCTTCGGCGTCGTCACCCTGGTGCTCGTCCTGCTGGTCGACGTCGCCGCCGCCGCCCAGCTGCCTTCGCGGGCCCTGGCCGTCGCCGCCCTCGCCGGTCGCGCCGGCGTCACGCTCGCCTGCCGGCGCGGTGTCCCCTCCGCCCGGCCCGGCGGGCTGGGCGCGACGGTCGCCGGCTCCGTCGCGCCCGGCGCGGCGCTCGCCGTCGGGGTGCTGGCCGCGGGCGCGGCGAGCGCCGTCACGCTCGACTGGCGGGGTGCCGTGGCGGTCGCCGCGGCGGTCGTCGGCGCCGAGCTGCTGGTGCGCCACTGCGTACGCCGGCTGGGCGGGATCAGCGGCGACGTCCTCGGCGCCGTGGTCGAGGTGGGGACCGCCGTCGCGCTCGTGGCGCTGTGCCTGTGCGGCGCCTGACGCGCTAGTCGCCGAGGATCTCGAGGATGCGGCGCACGCACTCCTCGACCGGCGTCGCCGAGGTGTCGAGGTCGAGGTCGGCCAGCTCGGAGTACTGCGGGTCGCGGCCCTCGGCGAGCCGGCGCAGCGCGGTCTCCGGGTCGGGCGAGAGCCACGGCCGGTCCTCGCCGCTGCCGACCCGCTCGACCAGCACCTCGAGCGGCGCGTGCAGCCAGACCACCAGGGCGTCCGCGGTCCGCAGCGCCTCGACGTCGCCCGGCACCTCCACCACGCCGCCGGCGACACCGGCGACCACGGGCGCCGGCTCCTGGAGCGCCTGCTGCAGCGCCTTCGACTCGGCCTGCCGGATCGCGGGCCGCCCGCCGGAGTCGAGCACCTCGCGCGTCGTGACGCCGTTGGCCCGGAAGACCAGCTCGTCGTTGTCGAGGTAGTCCCAGCCGGTGGCCTCCGCGAGCGCGCCGCCCAGCGTGGACTTGCCGACGGCCATCATCCCCATCAGCAGGACGCGCTTCTCGGACGGCGTGCGGGTCATCGGGGTCAGCCCTTCGGTCGGGTCGGGACGAACGGCGGCTCGACGACGCGGACGCGCGACTCCCTGCCGCGCACGTCGAGCGAGACCTCGGCGCCCAGCTCCACGCCCGGGTCGAGCAGCGCCAGGCCGATGCCGAGCTTGCGGGTCGGCGAGAACGTGCCGCTGGTGACGGTGCCGATCTCGGCGCCGGCTGCGTCGCGGACGCTCATGCCGGGCCGGGGGATGCCGCGGTCGAGCGCCTCGATGCCGCGCAGGCGGCGCGAGGTGCCGCTCTGGCGCTCGGCGACGAGCGCGTCGCGGCCCCAGAACGCCGGCTTGGCCCACCCGACGGCCCACGAGGCGCGGGCCATGACCGGCGTGATCTCGAGCGAGAGGTCCTGGCCGTGCAGGGGGTAGCCCATCTCGGTGCGCAGCGTGTCGCGGGCGCCCAGCCCGGCGGGCACCGCACCCGCGGCCACCACCGCGTCCCACACCTCGCCCGCGGCCGCGGCCGGCACGACGAGCTCGTAGCCCCGCTCGCCGGTGTAGCCGGTGCGGCACACGGTGAGCTCCACCCCGGCGCGCTCGGCCTCGACGAAGCTCATGTAGCGGTGCCCGACGGGCAGCCCTACCGCCTCGAGCACGGCGTCGCTGCGCGGGCCCTGCACGGCGAGGATGGCGAAGTCGCCGTGGACGTTCTCGACGAGCACCCCGTCGGGCGCCTGCTCGGCGAGCAGTCGGGCGACCTCGGCGGTGTTGGCGGCGTTCGGGACGAGGAGCAGGTCGTCCTCGGCGCGCAGGTAGACGATGAGGTCGTCGACGACGCCGCCGCTCTCGGTGCAGCACAGGGTGTACTGCGCCATGCCGGGCTCGATGCGGCTGAGGTCGTTGGTCAGGCAAGAGTTGACGTACGCCGCGGCGACCGGCCCGGTCACCCGCACAGTGCCCAGGTGGCTGACGTCGAAGACGCCGGCGGCCTCGCGCACCGCGGTGTGCTCGGCCACGACGCCGGAGTACTGCAGGGGCATCTCCCAGCCGGCGAACGCGGCGAAGCGGGCACCCAGCGCCACGTGCCGGTCGTGCAGGACGGGGCGGACGAGCGGCACTGGCTCCGAGGTGGTCACGAATCGGACGCTAGCATCGGGCTCTTGCGTCCCGAACGAACTCACAACCGGATGGTGCCGTGCCCGAGCTGACGTTGACGACCTCCGCTGCCGCGGGCCTGCGCGTGGACGCCCTGGTCGTGGGCGTGCACGAGGGCCAGCGCGGAGGTCCCGTCCTCGCCGACGGCGGGCTCGAGGCGGCCGTGGCGAGCCGGCTGGCGAAGGTGGCGACCGCACTCGGCGCCACGGGCGCCCGCGAGCAGGTCGTGCGCCTGCCCGGGGGCGACGGCGTCGCCGCGCCGCTGGTGCTGGCCGTCGGACTGGGCCCGCTGCCCGGCCGCCGCCGCCGCGAGCTGGGCCTCGAGGCCGAGGTGCTGCGCCGGGCCGCCGGCGCGGCGGTGCGCGCCCTCGCCGGCTCCGCCCGCGTCGCGATCGCCCTGCCCGCCCCGGACTCCGCCGCGGTCGCCGCCGTGTGCGAGGGCGCACTGCTGGGCTCCTACGCGTTCACCCGCTACCGCCGGGCCTCCAGCGACGCGCAGCAGGCCCCCGTCGCCTCCGTCACCGTCGTCAGCCCGGTCGCCCGCGAGGCCGCTGCACGCGCTGCGGCCGACCGGGCCCGCGCGCTGGGCGCGTCGGTGGCCCTGGTGCGCGACCTGGTGAACACCCCGCCCTCCGACCTGCCGCCCCGCGCGCTGGCCGAGGCCGCCCGGACCGCCGTGGAAGGTCTGCCGGTCGAGGTGGAGGTGCTCGACGAGAAGGTGCTGCGCCGCCGGGGCTTCGGCGGCATCACCGGCGTCGGCCAGGGCTCGGCCAACCCGCCGCGGCTGGTGCGCCTGTCCTACACCGGCGGCGGCCCCGACGCGCCGCACCTCGCGCTGGTCGGCAAGGGCATCACCTTCGACTCGGGCGGCCTCTCGCTCAAGCCGCCGGCCTCGATGATCACCATGAAGTGCGACATGGGCGGTGCTGCGGCGGTCCTCGGCGCGGTCCTCGCGATCGCCCGGCTCGGGCTGCCGCTGCGCGTCACCGGCTGGATGCCGCTGGCCGAGAACATGCCGTCCGGCTCGGCCATCCGGCCCTCCGACGTGCTGACGATCTACGGCGGGCGCACCGTCGAGGTCCTCAACACCGACGCCGAGGGCCGGCTGGTGCTCGCCGACGCCATCGTCGCGGCGTGCGAGGAGCAGCCCGACGTGCTGCTCGACACCGCGACCCTGACCGGCGCCCAGCTGGTGGCGCTGGGCAGCCGCACGGGCGCCGTCATGGGCAACAACGACGACCTGCGGGCGGCCGTCGTCGAGGCCGCCGACTCGGCGGGCGAGGCGATGTGGCCGATGCCGCTGCCCGACGAGCTGCGCAAGAGCATGGACTCCGCCGTGGCCGACATCGCCAACATGGGCGACCGCTACGGCGGCATGCTGGTGGCCGGGCTCTTCCTGCGCGAGTTCGTCGCCGACGGCGTGCCGTGGGCCCACCTCGACATCGCCGGGCCGGCGTTCAACGAGGGCGACCCCTACGGCTACACGCCCAAGGGCGGCACCGGCGCCAGCGTCCGCACGCTGGTCGCCGTGGCCGAGCGGCTGGCGCAGGGGCAGCTGCCGCGCTGACGCCCTCGAGCTGACGACAGGGCGCTGGCTAGCGGCGACGTGCGTCCGTGCCCGGCGCGGGTACGTTCGAGGGATGACCCGCTCCGCGCTGCGCCGGGGCCTGCGCCCGGCAGCCGCCGCCCTGGCCGTCGGGCTGCTGAGCGCCGGCTGCGGCGGGAGCTCCTCCCCTGTGGCGGCGCCGGTCCCGCCCGCCGCCACCTCCGGCCCTGCGTCGTCCGAGTCGGTGCCTTCCCCGACGGCGACCGCACCCGGCAGACCCGGTGCGACCGCCACCCGCGCGCCGGCACCTGGCAGCCTGACGCCGAAGGTGGTCGGCACCGTGGCCACCGGGCTCACGACCCCGTGGGGGCTGGCGTTCCTGCCGGACGGCTCGGCGCTGGTCTCCGAGAGGGACACCGGGCTGGTCAAGCGCGTGACGGCCGCGGGCGCGGTGACGACGGTGGGCCGGGTGGCCGACGCGGTGCACACCGCCTCCGACGGCGGCGAGGGCGGCCTGCTGGGTCTCGCGCTCGACCCCGCCTACCCGCGCCAGCCGTACCTCTACGCGTACCTCACGAGCGCCAGCGACAACCGCGTCGTGCGGATGACGTACGCCCGTGGCCGGCTCGGCGCACCCACCGTCCTGCTGCGCGGCATCCACAGGAGCACGCACCACAACGGCGGGCGCATCGGCTTCGGCCCCGACGGCATGCTCTACGTCGGCACCGGTGACGCCGAGGAGCGGCCGAACGCGCAGGACCGCGGGTCCCTGAACGGCAAGATCCTGCGGATGACGCGCACCGGAGCCGTGCCTGCCGGCAACCCGTTCCCGGGCTCGCTCGTCTGGACGCTGGGCCACCGCAACGTGCAGGGCTTCGGGTGGGACCCGCAGGGCCGCATGTGGGCCGACGAGTTCGGCCAGGACACCTGGGACGAGGTCAACCGCATCGTCGCAGGCCGCAACTACGGCTGGCCGGTCGTCGAAGGCGTCGGCCACCGCTCCGGCTACGCCGACCCGGTCGTCACCTGGCACACCGACGACGCGTCGCCCTCGGGCCTCGCCGTCGTCGGGTCGACCGCCTACGTCGCGGCGCTCAAGGGCGAGCGGCTGTGGGCCGTGCCGCTGGGCGGCGGCGCGCCCAAGGCGTCGTTCACCGGCACCTACGGGCGCCTGCGCACCGTCGCCGTGGCGCCCGACGGCTCGGTGTGGCTGACGACCAGCAACACCGACGGCCGCGCCGAGCCGTCGAAGGGCGACGACCGGATCCTGCGCCTCGACGTGCGCTGACCCCGGGCTAGAGCTCGCGCGGCGCGTAGGTCTCGGCGAGCCGGTCCATCAGGGCGTCGAGGCGGGCGTCGACCTGGCGCCGCGACGGCTCGGCGTCGTGCCAGGCGACGATCTCCTCGGCGCCCTGCGCGAACGGGATCGTGGCGACGAAGCCGGGCACCACGCTGCGGACCTTGCTGTTGTCGAACCACACGCTGTGGGCCTTGTCGCCGAGCAGGCCGGCACCCCAGCCCGGGTCGGCCGCCGCGATCGCGTCCGAGGGCACGTGCACCAGGCGCGGCTCGGGGACGCCGGCGGCGGCGCCGAGGGCCCGCGCGAGCTGGTCCCAGGTGAGCACCTCGTCGGAGGTGATCTGGAAGCTGTCGCCGAGGGTGCGCGGGTTGCCCAGCAGCCCCACGAACGCCTTGGCGAAGTCGGCGGCGTGCGTCATCACCCACAGCGAGGTGCCGTCGCCGTGGACGACGACCGGCTTGCCCTGGCGCATGCGCTCGAGCACCGTCCACCCGCCGTCGAAGGGCACGGCGGTGCGGTCGTAGGTGTGGGAGGGCCGCACGACCGTCACGGGGAAGCCGTCGTCGCGGTAGGCGCGCGCCAGCAGGTCCTCGCAGGCGATCTTGTCGCGGGAGTACTGCCAGAACGGGTTGCGCAGCGGCGTCGACTCGGTGATCGGCAGCCGCAGCGGCGGCGTCTGGTAGGCCGACGCGCTGCTGATGAAGACGTACTGCCCGGTGCGGCCGGCGAACAGCTCGAGGTCGGTCTGCACGTGCTTCGGGGTGAACGCCACCCAGTCGACGACCGAGTCGAACTCGAGGTCGCCCAGCGCCGCCCGCACGGAGGCCGGGTCGCGCACGTCGGCCGAGTGCAGCACCGCGCCGTCGGGCAGCGGGCGGGTCGTGAAGGTGCCGCGGTTGAGCACGTGGAGCTCGACCCCGCGCTCGAGCGCGACCTGCGCGCAGGCGGAGCTGATGATGCCGGTGCCGCCGACGAACAGCGTCCGCATCAGGCACCGCCGCCCGCGCGGGAGCCGGCTGGGGCGGTCGCTGTGGTCTGCTGCACGTGGTCCTCCGTCGACGGGATTCACGGACTGTACGACGTAGCACCGACAGCCCCGCGAGGCCCGCCGGCGCCCGGGCGGGGGCCTACTGCCCGCGCCGGCGCTCGGTCTCGCGCTCCTCGGCGGCGCGCCGCGCCGACCACTCGCGCATGCGGGCCGGGTAGCCCACGACCGCCGCGTCGTAGGAGGGGACGCCCAGCGAGTTGGCCAGGGCGTGGGCGGCCCGGGCGTCCGGCGCGGCCCGCCGGGTCCACTCCCCGTCGTTGGCGACGAAGACGACGGTCACCCCGGTGACGGTCGTCTGCGGCTCGACGAAGGCCTCCACGCCGGTGCGGCTGGCCGCGAAGTCGCGCAGGTGCGCGGAGGACTCGCCGAGGACCGGGTCGCGCCTGTCGCGCCACCACCGCAGAGCGGACCACCCCATCGACGTCCTCCGTCCGGCCGGCCGCCCGGCGCCGCCCGTCAGGACCGGCGCGCAGGAGGCATCCTGGTAGGTGGAACCTACGGCACGGTCTGCACCGACGACGTGCCGCGAGCTCCGGTCCGCACGCGCGCGTCCGGGCCCGGCCCTGCGGGGCGGGCCGCCGGGCGGCAGTGACAAGATGGCCCCGAACCACGGGACCCACGATCAAGGAGCGATTGGTGGCGGACAACGCCTACGACGTCGTCATCCTCGGCGGCGGCAGCGGTGGCTACGCAGCCGCCTTCCGCGCAGCAGAGCTCGGCCTGTCCGTCGTCCTCGTCGAGAAGGACAAGGTCGGCGGCACCTGCCTCCACCGCGGCTGCATCCCGACCAAGGCGCTGCTGCACGCGGCGGAGGTCGCCGACGCGGCCCGCGAGGGCGAGCAGTTCGGCGTGCGCACGACGCTCGAGGGCATCGACATGCCCGGCGTCAACAAGTACAAGGACGGCGTGGTCTCGCGCCTCTACAAGGGCCTCCAGGGGCTCGTGAAGCAGCGCAAGATCACCTACGTCGAGGGCTACGGCCGGCTCGTCGACTCCCGCACGGTCGAGGTCGACGGCCAGCGCTACACCGGCCGCAACGTCGTCCTCGCGACCGGCTCGGTGCCCAAGTCCCTGCCGGGGCTGACCATCGACGGCAACCGCATCGTCTCGAGCGACCACGCCCTCCAGATGGAGCAGGTCCCGCGCTCGGCGATCATCCTGGGCGGCGGCGTGATCGGCGTCGAGTTCGCCAGCGTCTGGAAGTCGTTCGGCGCCGACGTGACGATCGTCGAGGCGCTGCCGCACCTGCTCCCGCTCGAGGACGAGTCGAGCTCCAAGCTCATCGAGCGCGCCTACCGCCGCCGCGGCATCAAGTACGAGCTCGGCAACCGCTTCTCCAAGGCCGACTACACCGAGGAGGGCGTGCGCGTCACCCTCGAGAACGGCACCACCCTCGAGGCCGACCTGCTGCTCGTCGCGGTCGGCCGCGGGCCGGTCTCGGCCGGCCTGGGCTACGAGGAGGCCGGTGTCAGGGTCGACCGCGGCTACGTCGTCGTCGACGACCACTGCCGCACCAGCGTCGAGGGCGTCTACGCGGTGGGCGACCTGATCCCGACCCTGCAGCTCGCGCACGTCGGCTTCGGCGAGGGCATCCTCGTCGCCGAGCAGATCGCCGGGCTGCCGGTCGCGCCGATCGACTACGACGGCGTGCCGCGCGTGACCTACTCCGAGCCCGAGGTCGCCTCGGTCGGCATCACCGAGGCCAGGGCGCGCGAGAAGTTCGGCACCGAGAACGTCAAGGTGCTGACCTACGACCTCGCCGGCAACGGCAAGAGCTCGATCCTCAAGACGCAGGGCGCGGTCAAGCTCGTGCAGCAGGCCGACGGCCCCGTGGTCGGCGTGCACATGGTCGGCGCCCGCGTCGGCGAGCTGATCGCCGAGGCGCAGCTGATCACCAACTGGGAGGCGCTGCCGGTCGAGGTCGCGCAGCTCATCCACCCGCACCCGACGCAGTCCGAGGCGCTCGGCGAGGCCCACCTGGCCCTCGCGGGCAAGCCGCTCCACGTCCACGGCTAGGGTTCCGCGGGCGGCCCAGCCGCCCGCGGTCCCGTTCGTCCCCACCCGCTTCTCAACGTTTTCCGGAGGCACACCTTGCCGTTCTCGGTGACCATGCCGGCCCTCGGGGAGAGTGTCTCCGAGGGCACCGTCACCCGCTGGCTCAAGCAGGAGGGCGACACCGTCCAGGCCGACGAGCCCCTGCTCGAGGTCTCGACCGACAAGGTCGACACCGAAGTGCCCTCCCCCGCCTCCGGCGTCCTGTCGCGCATCGTCGTCGCCGCCGACGAGACGGTCGACGTCGGTGCCGAGCTCGCCGTCATCGCGACCGAGGGCGAGTCCGCCGACGCGCCCGCCGCGGCCCCTGAGGCAGCGCAGGCGCCCGCCGCCGCAGAGCCCGCCGCCGCAGAGCCCGCCGTCGGCCAGGCGCAGTCCGACACCGCCGAGGCGGCGTACCCGGCGGCCCCCGCCGGCGTGCAGTCGCCCTCCGAGCAGCCCGTGCAGTCCAGCGGTGCGGCCGACGAGAGCTCCTCCAGCGCCCCTGCGGGCGGTGGCAGCAACGCCGCCGGTGGCACCGAGGTGGCCATGCCGGCGCTCGGCGAGAGCGTCACCGAGGGCACCGTCACCCGCTGGCTGAAGAACGTGGGCGACACCGTGGCGGCCGACGAGCCGCTCCTCGAGGTCTCCACCGACAAGGTCGACACCGAGGTCCCCTCGCCGGCGGCCGGGACGCTGCTCGAGATCCGCGTGCAGGCCGACGAGACCGTCGAGGTCGGCGCGACCCTGGCCGTGATCGGCGACGCCGCCGCGGCAGCCGCACCGGCACCCGCCGCGCCCGCCGCTGCGCCGACCCCCGAGCCGACCCCGGCGCCCGCGCCCACGCCGACACCCGCGCCAGCCGCCCCTGCGCCTGCGCCGGCTCCGGCCGCTGCGCCTGCGCCTGCGCCTGCGCCTGCGCCGGCTCCGGTCGCTGCGCCTGCGCCTGCGCCGGCTCCGGCCGCTGCACCCGCTCCGGCGGCCGCAGCACCGGCGTCGACCTCCGGCGGCAGCGACGCCTACGTCACCCCGCTGGTCCGCAAGCTCGCGGCCGAGCACGGCATCGACCTCTCGACGCTGACCGGCACCGGGGTGGGCGGCCGCATCCGCAAGCAGGACGTCACCGACGCCGCTGCGGCCCGCGACGCTGCGACGTCCGCTCCGGCGGCGCCCGCGGCACAGGTCGAGCAGGCCGGTCCGGCCGCTCCGACGGCGGTCGCCGCCGCCGCTGCGCCCGGCTCCGCTCCGGCGCCGTCGCCCCTGCGTGGCACACGGGTCAAGATGACCCGCCTCCGCAAGGTGATCGCCACGCGCATGGTCGAGTCGCTGCAGACCTCTGCGCAGCTGACGACGGTGGTCGAGGTCGACGTGACCCGCGTCGCCCAGCTCCGGGCCCGCGCGAAGCGCGAGTTCGAGTCGCGCGAGGGCGTGAAGCTCTCGTTCCTGCCGTTCTTCGCCAAGGCGACGGTCGACGCTCTGAAGAGCTACCCGGTCGTCAACGCGAGCATCGAGGGCGACGAGATCGTCTACCACGGCGCCGAGCACCTCGGCATCGCGGTGGACACCGAGCGCGGCCTGCTGGTGCCCGTGATCCGTGACGCCGGTGACCTCAACATCGCCGGTCTGTCGCGCAAGATCGCCGACCTCGCGCAGCGCACGCGCGACAACAAGGTCACCCCCGACGAGCTCGGCGGCGGCACGTTCACGCTGACCAACACCGGCAGCCGGGGCGCGCTGTTCGACACCCCGATCCTCAACCAGCCGCAGGTCGGCATCCTGGGCACCGGGGCGGTCGTCAAGCGTCCGGTCGTCGTCAGCTCGCCCGAGCTCGGCGAGACCATCGCGATCCGCTCGATGGTCTACCTGGCCATGTCCTACGACCACCGGATCGTCGACGGCGCCGACGCGGCCCGCTTCCTCAGCGCGGTCAAGCAGCGCCTGGAAGAGGCGTCCTTCGAGGGCGACCTGGGGCTCTGACCCCCCGCACTCCCGGCCCGCAGGCCCCCGCTCCCCTCCCGGAGCTGGGGCCTGCGGTCGTGGGGGGGCACCTCGCGTCGTCGTCCGTCCCACCGCTCTCGCACCCCGCCGGACCCCCGACGGGCGGAGCACAGCCCGCTGCGGCACGATCGAGCCATGGGGCAGACACAGGTGGTCGCGGTCACCGGCTCGTCGGGACTGATCGGCTCGGCGCTGGTGGCGAGCCTCGAAGCCGACGGGCACCGGGTGGTCCGGCTCGTCCGCCGCGAGCCCGCCGCGCGGGGAGAGGTCCGCTGGGACCCCGCGGTCGGCACCCTCGACCCGGCCGGCCTCGAGGGCGTCGACGGAGTCGTGCACCTGGCGGGCGCCGGGGTGGGCGAGCGGCGCTGGAGCGCCGCGCAGCGCACCCGCATCCTCGAGAGCCGCACCCGCAGTACCGACCTGCTGGCGCGCACCTGCGCCACCCTCGACCGCCCGCCCGCGGTGTTCGTGTCCGGCTCCGCCGTGGGGCTCTACGGCGACACCGGCGACCGAGTGGTCGACGAGACGGCGCCCCGGGGCTCCGGCTTCCTCGCCGACGTCGTCACCGCGTGGGAGCGCTCGGCCGCGCCTGCGCAGGAGGCGGGTATCCGTACGGCGTTCGCGCGCACCGGCGTCGTCACGACGACCACCGGTGGCGCGCTCGGGCGCCTGCTCCCGCTCGTACGCCTGGGGCTCGGCGGCCCGCTCGGCTCCGGCCGCCAGTGGTGGCCGTTGATCTCGCTGGGTGACGAGGTGCGGGCCCTGCGGCTGCTGCTCGACGACGAGCGGGCCACCGGTGCCTACAACCTGGTGACGACCACGGCGCAGATGGGCACGTTCGTGCGTGCGCTGGGCGCCGCGTGGTCGCGTCCGGCAGTCCTGCCGGTGCCTGCCCCCGTGCTGCGGCTGGTGCTCGGCGAGATGTCGCGCGTCGTCCTGGACAGCCAGCGCGTCGTGAGCACCCGGCTGCCCGAGCTGGGGTTCGTCGCCGAGGACGCGGGTGTCGAGGGCATCGTCGCAGCGCTGCGGCGGGAGCGCGCGGCCGGCCGCGCCTGACCGGCCGCACCTGACCGGCCGCACCTCACTCACGCTGACCGCCCGGCATCGGGTCGGCCCGTCGTCACCCACCCGGCGTCGCGCCGACCTCCCACGTGCGCCACTCCCCCGCCGCGCGGCGCAGCTCCACCTGCCACGTGCGCGACCCGCGGCTGACCTCCTGCGCGGGCGACCCGGCCCGGGTGAGCGACCCGTGCAACCGGTCGGTCACCCGCAGCACCACCCGGTCTGCGCCCGGCTGCTGGACCGTCACTGCGGTGGTGGTCGTCCGGAGCCCGAGGACCCGCACGCCCGCCGCGCGGTAGGACTCCAGGAGAGCCCGGTCGCGGGCCGCGGCCGGGGCGCCGGGCGCGTAGACGACGCCCAGGGCGACGGGGTCCGCCGCCTCGAAGGCAGCCGACCGCCGCAGGTCCAGCGAGGCGAGCACGGCGGGCCAGTCGTCCGCCGGCTGGGGAGGTGCCGAAGGCGCGGGAGACGCCGCAGCTGGCACCGCGACCCCTGTCGCCGGCGTGGCGGTCGGCGACGCGGCAGCCGTCGCCGCGGCAGGGCCCGTCGCCGAAGCGGTGGGTGGCCGGGTCGCGGCCTCCGCCCAGGGCACGAGCCCCTGCGCCCGCACGACCAGCAGGACGACCAGGCAGCTGGCCAGCGCCACGGCGATGCCGGCAGCCGGGCCACGGAAGCCGGCAGCACGACCGCCCGCGAGGAGGGAGGTCCGCGCCGCCCGGGTCCGCGCCGCCTGGGTCCGCGCCGCCTGGGTCCGCGCCGCCTGGGTCCGCGCCGCCGGGCGCTGCGGATCCGGCCGCTGCGGACCCGACCCGGCGCGTCGGGCACCCTTGCGCGGGGCCGGCCGTGGAGCGCGGCGACGGCCGGCCCGCGCCGTCGCGGCTCGCCGAGCACCTGCGCTCGGCGCGCCTGTCTCGGCGGCACGCGTACCGGGCGTGAGGCCGAAGCGCAGTGCGGCCACCGGGTCGACTCCGGCGGGCTCGACCGCCCCCGGCTCCGCCACTGGCCGCGGCTCGTCGGTGGCGTGCGGCGGCCCGGGCTCAGCGGGCGGCAGGCCCACTGCCGCCGGAGCGCACGCGGCGAACAGCTCGTCGGCCAGCAGGGCCGCGTCGGGCCGTCGGCCGGGGGCGGCGTCGAGGACGCTGGTGACGAGCGCTGCCAGCGCTCGGGGCACCGGTGCGGGCAGCGGCTCGTCGCCCGGGTCTTCGCCGGTCAGCAAATGCCACGCCAGCACTGCGAGCGAGCGGACGTCGGCGTCGGCCGCCGCCGGCTCGAGCAGCGTCGGGCAGCGCACGCAGGCCAGCACCGGCCGGCCGGACCGGTCGAGCCGCACGTCGCCCACGCCCACGCCTGCGGTGGCCAGCCCGGCCTCGTGCACCGCCGCCAGAGCGCGCGCGACCGGGACGAGCACGGTCACGACCTCGCCCGGGCGCAGGGTCCCGCGCGACGCCAGCACGTCCGACAGAGCCAGCGGAGGCACCCCCGCGCGCGACAGCCGGCGCCCACCGGCCGCGTCGTCGACCAGGCGCAGGGGCGCGAGGTGCTCGTGGCGCGCGAGCCGGAGCCGCCGCATCAGCTCGTCGTCGTCCGCCCCCTGCCGGGAGAGCGGTGTGTGCGGTCGTCGGCGCAGCTGCATGGCGACAGGATGGCTCGGCCGCCCCGGAGGCGTCGGAGGTTGTCCACAGGGGGTACGGTCCCGCCCGTGGCTGACGTCGTGGTGGTCGGAGCGGGCCTGGCCGGGCTCGCCGCCGCCCTGCACCTCACGCGTGCCGGGGTAGAGGTCGAGGTGCTCGAGGCCGGCGACGCCGTCGGGGGTCGGGTGCGCACCGACCGCGTCGACGGCATGCTGCTCGACCGCGGCTTCCAGGTCTTCAACCCGGCCTATCCCGAGGCCCGCCGTGTCCTCTCGCTCGACGCGCTGGAGCTGCGCCACTTCCGCGCCGGCGTCGTCGTCGCGAGGGCCGGGCGCCACGTACGCGTCGGCGACCCGCGCCGCGTGCCCGGCTGGGCGCTCTCGTCGGCGGTGTCACCCGGCTCGCCGCTGGTCAAGGCGCGGTTCGCCGCCTACGCCGTGCGCACCGCCCGCAGTGCGCCCCACCAGCTGCGCGAGCTGCCCGACGTCTCGGCGGCCGAGGCGTTCGAGGCGGCGGGGATCCGCGGCCCGCTGCTCGAGAGCGTGCTGCGCCCGTTCCTCGCCGGCGTGCTGGGCGAGCGCGAGCTGACGACCTCCCGGCGCTTCGTCGACCTGGTGCTGCGCTCGTTCGTCCGCGGCGACCCCGCGGTGCCGGCCGCGGGCATGCAGGCGATCCCCGAGCAGCTGGCCGCGTGGCTGCCCGCCGGCACCCTGACCCTCGGCCACCGCGTCGAGGACCTCACCGGCCTGCGCCGGTCGAGCCGCGCCGTCGTCGTGGCGACCGACCCCGTCACGGTTGCCAGGCTCTTGCCCGGGACAGGCCGACCTGCCACCAACGCGCTCACCACCTACTACCACCTGGCTCCGGAGCCCCCCAGCGACGAACCCGCCATCGTCGTCGACGGGCTCGCACGCGGCCCCGTCGTCAACTCCGTCGTCCTGACGAACGTCGCACCGTCGTACGCACCGGGCCGGGTGCTCGTCAGCTCCACCGTCCTCGGTCGCGCGGAGGAGCCGGAGGTGCGCCGGCACCTCGCGACGATGTACGCGGTGCCGACCGACGCCTGGTCGCTCGTCGCGACCTACGACCTGCCGCACGCGCTGCCCGCGCAGCGCCCGCCGACCGAACTGCGCCGACCGGTCGCGCTGGGCGACGGCGTCTACGTCGCCGGTGACCACCGCGACACCGCCTCGCAGCAGGGCGCCCTGGTGTCAGGGCGTCGCGCTGCCCGAGCCGTCCTGGAGGACCTGCGTGCCCGCCACTGAGCCCACCATCGTCGCGACCTCGATGGGATTCCGCCCCGGGGTGCGCACCTGGCTCGAGCCCGGCCCCGTGTTCGACCTGATGTGCGACCTCGCCGGGCGGCCCGCCCGGCCGCGGCTGTGCTTCGTCGGCACCGCGGGCGGTGACCAGGCGCACCGGCGCCTGCAGGTGCGCGAGGCGTTCCAGGGCACGGGGGTCGAGGTGACCGACCTGGCGCTGTTCCCCATGCCCAACGTCGCCGACGTCCGCGAGCACCTGCTGGCGCAGGACCTCGTGTGGGTCGACGGCGGCTCGGTCGCCGGACTGCTCGCGATGTGGCACCTGCACGGGCTGCTGGAGCCGTTCCGCGCGGCGTGGGAGGCGGGCGTCGTGCTCGGCGGGGTGAGCGCGGGCTCGATCTGCTGGCACGTCGGCGGCACGACCGACTCGTTCGGCCCCGACCTGCGCCCGGTGCACAACGGGCTGGCCCTGCTGCCCTATGCCAACGGCGTGCACTACGACAGCGAGGAGCAGCGCCGCCCGCTCCTGCAGCGCCTGGTGCGCGACGGGGTGCTGCCCGACGCCTACGCGACCGACGACGGCGCCGGACTGGTCTACCGCGGGACCGAGCTCACCGAGGCGGTCGCCGACCGGGACGGCGCCGCCGCGTGGAAGGTCGTGCGCGCCGAGGGCGACCTGGTGCTCGAGACCCGCATCGAGCCGCGCCGCATCTAGCCCGCCGGCGCGCCGCCCCGGCGACGGGTCAGGAGCGGGAGGGCAGCGGCTCCTCCGCCCGCCTGCGGGCGATGTGGAACGGCCACCAAGTGGTCTCGCCCAGACCTCGCACGACGGCGGGCACGAGCAGCGAGCGCACGACGAGGGTGTCGAGCAGCACGCCGAACGCGACCGCGAAGCCGACCTCGGCCAGGAAGACCACGGGCAGCACTGCCAGCGCGGCGAAGGTCGCTGCGAGCACCAGGCCCGCCGAGGTGATCACGCCGCCGGTGACCGAGAGGCCCCGCAGGATGCCCTCGCGCGTCGGGTGGGCGTGCGACTCCTCCCGCACGCGGGTCATCAGGAAGATGTTGTAGTCGATGCCGAGGGCGACCAGGAAGATGAAGGCGAAGAGCGGGAAGCCCTGGTCCTCGCCGGCGAAGCCGAAGACGTGGTGGAACACCAGCCCGCACACGCCGAGCGTCGCCAGGAACGAGAGCACGACGCTGGCCACCAGCAGCACCGGCGCCACCAGCGAGCGCAGCAGCAGCACGAGGATGACGAAGATCACCACGAGCACCGACGGGATGATGATGCGGTTGTCGCGGGCCGACTCGGTCGCGACGTCGTAGGCGATGGCCGACGGGCCGCCGACGAGCACGTCCTTGCCGATGGAGTCGAGGCTGGAGCGCAGCCGGGTGACGGTCTTCTGCGCCGCGCGGGTGTCGGCACCGTCGGTCAGCGTGGCGAACACCTGCACCTTGCCGTCGAGCACCTTCGGCTGGCCCTGCGGGCTGCCGTCCTGCGTGACGACGGTCGCGGTGGAGACGCCCTTGTCGGCCTTCACCGTGTCGACGATGCGCTGGAGGTCGGCCTGGGGCCCGATGACGCTGGTGGGCGCTCCGTCACCGGCGGGGAAGTGCCGCTCGAAGACCTCCTGGCCGACGACCGCGTCGTTGCTGGTGGTGAACGAGTCGGCCTGCGTGATGCCGTTGGCGTCGAGCTTGCCGGAGAAGCCGGCCAGCACGGCCAGCACGACCAGGGTCACGAGCGCGACGGCGCGGGCGCGGCGACCGACGAGGTCGGCCACCCGGCCCCAGACGCCGTGGCCCATGGTGAGCTGCTCGTCGTGGCGCGGCACGAACGGCCAGAACCAGTAGCGGCCGGCGAGGACCAGCAGCGCCGGCAGGAACGTGAGCATCGAGAGCATGGCGCAGGCGATGCCCACGGCCGCGACGGGGCCGAGGGCCTTGTTGGAGGCGAGGTCGGAGAGCAGCAGGCACAGCAGGCCGAGGATGACGGTGGCCCCGCTGGCCAGGATCGGCGGGAAGGCGGCCCGCAGCGCCACGCGCATCGCGACGGCGGAGCTCTCGTGGACGTGCAGCTCCTCGCGGAACCGGCTGATGAGCAGCAGGGCGTAGTCGGTGCCTGCGCCGAACACCAGCACCAGCAGGATGCCGGAGCTCTGGCTGTTGACGGTGAGCACGTCGTTCTTGGCGATCAGGTAGACGACGCCCTGGGCCGCGCCCAGCGCGAGGCCTGCGGCCGCGAGCACGGGCAGGAACACCGGGCTGCGGTAGACCAGCAGCAGGATGACCAGGACCACCGCGCCGGCGGTGAGGAGCAGCTTGCCGTCGATGCCCTCGAACGCCTTGGAGAACTCGGCCGACAGGCCGCCCGTGCCGGTCACCCAGGAGTCGAGGCCCTGCACCCGGGAAGCCCGGTCGATGCCCTTGACCGGCTCCGTGACGTCGAAGCCGTCCTCGCCCGAGAGCGGCACGACGGTCTGCGCCGCCTTGCCGTCCTTCGAGACGACCAGCGGGCTCGGCTTCCCGGCCAGGTCCGGCACCTCGCCGATGCGGGTCACCGCCGCCTGCAGCGCCGTCTCGTCCTCGGCGGTCAACCCGGAGTCGCGCTGCCAGACGACGACGGTCGGCACCGTCTGGGCGCCGGCGAACCGGGTCTCCAGGTCGAGCGACTTGGTCGACTCCGCCGACTTCGGCAGGTAGGCCGAGGCGTTGTCCTTGGTGACGTCGCTCAGCTTGCCGCCCAGCGAGCCGAGCACGCCGCCCAGGACGAGCCACACCAGCACCACGCCGATGCCCGCCGCCAGCCGCACGAGCGTGGAAGGGCCGCGTTCGGAGGACGATGTCCCCGGTGAACCAAGATCGAGTCCCGTCGCCATGCGCGCCAGCCTAGGGCCAGGGACCGACACGTACGCTCGTGAATATGCCGCACGAGCCGCTCCGCCTGGTCCGTGCCGGTCTGGTGGACTACGCCGACGCGTGGGAGCGCCAGCGGGCTCTCCACGCCGCGGTCGTCGCGGGCCACGCGCCCGACACCGTCCTGCTGCTCGAGCACCCCCCGGTCTACACCGCCGGCAAGCGCACGGCGTGGTACGACCGGCCCACCGACGGCACGCCCGTCGTCGAGGTGGACAGGGGCGGCCGCATCACCTGGCACGGCCCCGGGCAGCTCGTCGGCTACCCGATCGTCGCGCTGCCCCACCCCGTCGACGTCGTGGCGCACGTGCGCCGCCTCGAGGAGGTCGTGCAGCGCACGTGCGCCGACCTCGGCCTCGAGACCGGCCTCGTCGACGGTCGCACCGGCGTGTGGGTCGAGCAGGGCGCGCGCAAGGTCGCCGCGATCGGCTGCCGCGTCGCCAAGGGCGTGAGCATGCACGGCTTCGCGATCAACTGCGACAACGACCTCAGCGCCTACGACCGGATCGTGCCCTGCGGCATCGACGACGCCGGCGTGACGACGCTGAGCGCCGAACTGGGCCGCCACGTGGGCGTCGGAGACGTGCTGCCCCTGGTCGAGGGGCACCTGCGCGAGGTGCTCAGCCGCGCAGCTGCGGCATGACCTCGGAGGCCACCAGCTCGAGGTGGTCGAGGTCGGAGAGGTCGAGCAGTTGGAGGTAGGCGCGCGTCGCGCCCAGCGCGCCGAAGCGGCCCAGCTTGTCGACCACCTCGGCCACCGTGCCGCCCAGGCCGTTGGCGCGCAGCTCGTCGGCGTCGCGCCCGATGGCCGCCGCCCGCCGCGCCACCTCGGCGTCGTCGCGCCCGCAGCACAGCACCTGGGCCGCCGAGTAGGTCATCGAGCCCGCGTCGCGCCCGGCCGCCGCGACGGCCGCACGGACCCGCTCGAACTGCGCGGCGGTGTCGTCCTCGCTGTGGAACGGCATGTTGAACTCGTCGGCGAAGCGGGCCGCCAGCGCGGGCGTGCGCCGCTTGCCGCCGCCGCCCACGAGCACGGGCGGGCGCGGCGACTGCGCCGGCTTCGGCAGGGCCGGCGAGTCGGTGAACGTGTAGTAGCGCCCGTCGAAGGAGTACGTCTCGCCGGCCGGCGTCTCCCACAGCCCGACGATCGCCTCGAGCTGCTCCTCGTAGCGGTCGAACCGCTCGCCCAGGGCGGGGAACGGCAGGCCGTAGGCGGTGTGCTCCTGCTCGTACCACCCGGCGCCGAAGCCGAACTCGACCCGCCCGCCGCTCATGGCGTCGACCTGCGCGACCGCGATGGCGAGCGGGCCGGGGTGGCGGAAGGTCGCTGCCGTCATGAGGGTGCCGAGGCGCACGCGGCTGGTCTCGCGCGCCAGCCCTGCCAGCGTCACCCACGCGTCCGTGGGGCCGGGGAGCCCGTCGCCGTCGCCCATCACGAGGTAGTGGTCGGAGCGGAAGAAGGCGTCGAACCCGAGGTCCTCGGTCGCGCGCACGACGCGCAGGAGGTCGTCGTAGGTCGCACCCTGCTGGGGCTCGGTGAAGATGCGGAGGTCCACGCAGCGCACCGTACCCACCGGCTCCGACGGGCACGTGGGCGACCGGCACGTACGCTGGGCGGCATGACCACGGTCGCGCCCGAGGGACGCAAGCTGCTCCGGATCGAGGCCCGCAACGCCGAGACGCCCATCGAGCGCAAGCCCGAGTGGATCAAGACCCGGCTGCGCACCGGCCCTGAGTTCACCGAGCTCAAGGGCCTCGTCAAGCGCGAGGGCCTGCACACGGTGTGCGAGGAGGCCGGCTGCCCGAACATCTACGAGTGCTGGGAGGACCGCGAGGCCACGTTCCTCATCGGCGGCGACCAGTGCACCCGGCGCTGCGACTTCTGCCAGATCGCCACCGGCAAGCCGCTGGCGCTCGACCGCGACGAGCCGCGCCGCGTGGCCGAGTCCGTGGCCACGATGGGCCTGCGCTACGCGACGATCACCGGTGTCGCCCGCGACGACCAGCCCGACGGCGGCGCGTGGCTCTACGCCGAGACCGTCCGCCAGGTCCACGAGCTCAACCCGGGCACCGGTGTCGAGGTGCTGATCCCCGACTTCAACGGCGTCCCCGAGCAGCTCGCCGAGGTCTTCGGCTCGGCGCCCGAGGTGCTGGCGCACAACGTCGAGACGGTCCCGCGCATCTTCAAGCGCATCCGCCCCGGCTTCCGCTACGAGCGCTCGCTCGACGTCATCACCCAGGCCCGCGCCGCCGGGCTGGTGACGAAGTCGAACCTCATCCTCGGCATGGGCGAGACCCGCGAGGAGGTCTCCGAGGCGCTGCGCGACCTGCACGCGGCCGGCTGCGAGCTGATCACCATCACGCAGTACCTCCGCCCGAGCCCGCTGCACCACCCCGTCGAGCGGTGGGTCAAGCCCGAGGAGTTCGTCGAGCTCAACGCCGAGGCCGAGGCCGTGGGCTTCGCCGGCGTGCTCTCCGGCCCGCTGGTGCGCTCGTCCTACCGCGCAGGCCGGCTCTACGCCCAGGCGGTCGAGGCGCGCACCTCGGCCTGAGCGGGCGCCGTCGGGTACGCGGCGCTGAGCGGCCCGCGGGCCCGTACCCTGGTGCGCATGGCGCGCGCGATGGACCCCGGACCGGCCCCCAAGAAGCAACGCTTCGCGACTGCTCGGCAGATCGTCCAGGCGTACTCGATGACCCGCAAGACCGACCGCTGGATCGGCGCCTGGGTCCTCGGCACGTTCGTGGCCGTCCTGGCCGTGTTCGTCGTGCTGGGCATCGTGTTCGACCACCCGGTCTACCTCTCGATCGTCGGCATCCCGTTCGCGGTGCTGTCGGCCCTGATCGTGTTCGGGCGCCGCGCCGAGAAGGCCGCCTACGCGACGGTCGAGGGCCAGCCCGGCGCAGCGGCCGCCGTGCTCAACCAGCTCAAGCGCGGCTGGACCGTGCAGCCCGCGGTGGCCGCGACGCCCAAGCAGGACATCGTCCACCGGGCCATCGGCCGCCCGGGCATCGTGCTGGTCGGCGAGGGCTCGCCGCAGCGGGTCGGCACCCTGCTCGCGCAGGAGCGCAAGAAGCTCGGCCGCGTCGCCCCGGACGCACCGGTCATCGACTTCCAGGTCGGCAGCGGCGAGGGTCAGATCTCGCTCAAGGAGTTCCAGCGCAAGCTGGTCAAGCTCCCGCGCATCCTGCAGCCCTCGCAGGTCGCCGACGTGGAGCGACGCATCTCGGCGCTGAGCTCGCTCGGCATGCAGGTGCCGAAGGGTCCGCTGCCCAAGGGGATGCGCGCACCGCGCCAGATGCGCTGACGACGCCGTCGCCCACGCGTCGACGCGCGAGCCGTCAGCTGCGGACGAGCACCGTACCGGCGGCCTTGTCGTGCATGCCGCGGCCGTCACCGTCCCAGACGACCGCGGGCACCACCAGGCACAGCAGCAGCTGACGGAGCAGGACGCGCAGCGGGCGCAGCCGCCGCGGGCGCGCGTCGACGAGCTGCATCCGCAGGGCGGCGTGGCCGAGGCTGCGTCCCGTGGTCGCGAGCAGCGCGGTCGTCAGCACCGCGAAGACGGCGAGCACGAGCCAGCCGTAGGCGCGGTCGGAGGTGTGCGTACCGGTCGCCAGCACGAGCAGGCTGGCGGCGAGCCAGTCGACGACCAGGGCGAGCAGCCGGCGCCCGACGGGCGCGATCGATCCCGGTCCCTCGGCCGGCAGGCCCAGTCGCTCCCCGCGCGGGGCGAAGACGACGCCGTCGGCCTGAGCGGCCGCGCGCGGCCCCTCGAGCCAGGAACCCAGTGCACGACGGTCGACGGGAGCTGCCATGCGACCAGGCTACTGTCGGGTCCGAGCCGCGGCACCAGGAGCAGCGGCGGGTCCGTAACACACCGGAAACAACCGGGTCACCGACGCGCAATCCGCCGTGCCTACCTTTCCGCACAGCGGCGTCGGACCGCGGCAACCAGGAGGGTGCATGTTCAGCAACGCGGACGAGGTCACGTCCTACATCGCAGCGAACGACGTCAAGTTCGTCGACGTCCGGTTCTGCGACCTGCCGGGCGTCATGCAGCACTTCAACGTGCCGGCGCAGTCCGTCGACGAGAGCTTCTTCACCGAGGGCCAGATGTTCGACGGGTCCTCGATCCGCGGCTTCCAGGCGATCCACGAGTCGGACATGAAGCTCATCCCCGACGTGACGAGCGCGTTCATCGACCCGTTCCGCGCCGAGAAGACGCTGGTCCTCAACTTCTCGATCGTCGACCCCTACACCGGCGAGCCCTACAGCCGCGACCCGCGCCAGATCGCCGCGAAGGCTGAGGCCTACCTCCGCGGCACCGGCATCGCCGACACCGCGTTCTTCGCCCCCGAGGCCGAGTTCTACATCTTCGACGACGTCCGCTTCGAGACCAAGCAGAACGCCGGCTACTACTTCATCGACTCGATCGAGGGCGCCTGGAACACCGGCCGGGTCGAGGAGGGCGGCAACCTCGGGCACAAGACGCCCTACAAGGGCGGCTACTTCCCCGTGGCCCCGGTCGACCACTACTCCGACCTGCGCGACCAGATGGTCGTGGCGCTCGACGAGCTGGGCCTCCAGGTCGAGCGTTCGCACCACGAGGTCGGCACCGCCGGCCAGGCCGAGATCAACTACCGCTTCGACAGCCTGGCGAAGTCGGCCGACAAGGTCATGCTGTTCAAGTACGTCATCAAGAACGTCGCACACGCCCACGGCAAGACCGTGACCTTCATGCCGAAGCCGCTCTTCGGCGACAACGGCTCGGGCATGCACGTGCACCAGTCGCTCTGGAAGGACGGCGCGCCGCTGTTCTACGACGAGCTCGGCTACGGCGGGCTGTCCGACACGGCCCGCTGGTACGTCGGTGGCCTGCTCCACCACGCGCCCAGCCTGCTCGCGTTCACGAACCCGACGGTGAACTCCTACCACCGCCTGGTGCCGGGCTACGAGGCGCCGGTCAACCTGGTCTACTCCGCCCGCAACCGCTCGGCCTGCATCCGCATCCCGGTCACGGGCTCGAACCCGAAGGCCAAGCGCATCGAGTTCCGGGTGCCCGACCCGTCGAGCAACCCCTACCTCGCGTTCTCGGCGATGCTGATGGCGGGCATCGACGGCATCAAGAACAAGATCGAGCCGCCGACGCCGATCGACAAGGACCTCTACGAGCTGCCCCCCGAGGAGCACGCGGAGATCGCCCAGGTCCCCGGCTCGCTCGGCGAGGTGCTCGACCGGCTCGAGGCCGACCACGACTACCTCACCGAGGGCGGCGTGTTCACCGAGGACCTGATCGAGACCTGGATCGCCTACAAGCGCGCCAACGAGATCGACCCGATCCGCCTGCGCCCGCACCCGCACGAGTTCGAGATGTACTTCGACATCTGACCGGTGGAGGCCACTCGGCCTCTCACTGCCGTACGCACGAGCCGGCCCTCGCCCCGCACCCCCTCACGGGATGGCGCGGCGGGGGCCGGACCCGTACGGTGGCGCCGCAGCCGGAGCGCCTAGAGCAGGCCGGCCTCGTACGCGGCGATCACGAGGTGGACCCGGTCGCGGACGCCCATCTTCGCGAGGATGCGGGCCACGTGCGTCTTGGCGGTGAGCGGGCTCACGACCAGCTCCGACGCGATCTCCTGGTTGGTGAGGCCCGCGGCGACCAGCTGGAGGACCTCGCGCTCGCGCGTGGTCAGGCTGGCCAGCCGTTCGTGCGCGGGAGCGTCAGGGCGGCTCAGTGCACGGGTGATGACCGCCTTCGTCGCGCCGGGCGAGAGCAACGAGTCCCCCGCCGCGACGGTGCGGACGGCGTCCAGCAGCGCCTCCGGAAGCGTGTCCTTGGGCAGGAAGCCGCACGCTCCCGCGCGCAGGCCGCGCAGGACGTTCGTGTCGTTCTCGAACGTGGTCAGGATCAGCACCTTGCTCCCGCGCGAGCGATCGTCCGCGGAGATCTGCCGGGTCGCCTCGATGCCGTCGGTGCCCGGCATCCGGATGTCCATCAGGACGACGTCGGGGCGCAGCTCCCGCACGAGCATCACCGCCTCGTCGCCGGTGCCGGCCTCCCCGACGACGCTCATGTCGTCGACGGAGCCGACCAGCAGTGCGAACGCGCCGCGCACCAGGGCCTGGTCGTCGGCGAGCAGGACGCGGATCACGACGGCACCCGCAAGACCTGCGGCAGCGGGAGGCTGGCGCGGACCTCGAACCCGCCGGACTCCCCCGGCCCGGCGGACAGCTCGCCGCCGACGGCCTGCGCCCGCCCGGTCATCCCGAGGATCCCGAAGCCGGCCGGCGTCAGGTTCGAGCTCGGTCGCGCCGTTCCGCGGTCGACGACCGCGATGCGCAGCCGGTCGCCGTCGCGGTCGAGCCGGACGGTCGCGTGCGTCGCCGTCGAGTGCCGGACGACGTTGATGAGCGACTCCTGGATGATCCGGTAGGCCACGACGGAGACCGTCGACGGTAGCGCCTCCGGCAGCGCGTCGGCCTGCACCTCCACCCGGAGGTCCGCCGCCTCGGCCATCTCCACCAGGCGCTGCAGCTCGCCGAGGTGGGGCGCCGGCTCGGTCGGCTCGACCTCGCCGCCGTGCAGCAGGTCCAGGACGACGCGGAGCTCGTGCAGCGTGGCCCGGCTCGTGTCCGACAGGTGGTGCAGCGTGGTCGAGAGCTCCTGCAGCGTGGCGTCCCCGCGCCCGGGCAGCTGGTCGATGAGGTGCGCAGCGACCGACGCCTGGACGTTGGCGACCGCGAGGCCGTGCGCGAGCACGTCGTGCAGCTCGGCAGCGATCAGGACCCGCTCCTCGGCGACGCGCCGCTCGACCTCGTCGGCTCGCTCCCGCTCGAGCCGCGCGGTGTCCGCAGCCTTCCAGTTCCTGTAGAAGCGGACCGCCAGCCCCGCGAAGAAGGCCACGAACAGCCAACCGACGGCGATGAGCGCGTACCTGGTCTGCCCCGACGCCGCGACCACCGGCAGCAGCACCGCGGCCACCGCCACTAGTGCGGAGTAGGCAGGACGGGGTAGCTCGCTGTAGCGCGCCGCCGTGAACGCCGCCACGAGCAGGGCCGGCATCGTGGCCTCGTGCGGATAGTCGAGGATGTGGTAGGGCGTCGACACGGCGAGGACCGCGAGGACGACGGCGATCGGCCGACGCCGGCGGCCCAGCAACGGCGCCGACATCGCTCCCAGGAGTGCGACCGCCCACAGGTCCACGCTCCGCTCGTCCTCGACCAGGAGCGCCTCGAGCGTGACGGCGACGACGACGCCGAGCACGAACGCGCCCGCCGCCAGCAGCCGGTCGGCTGCGGGCGGCCGGAGCGCCATCATGGTTCACACGAGGTCATGGGCACGGTCCTGTCCCTTGCGCCACAGGTTGCTGGGCCACCAGGTCCACGAGCCCAACGACATCGTCAGTGCCGGGACCACGACGGAGCGCACCAGCACGGTGTCGACGAGCACGCCGACGGCGACCAGTATCCCGATCTCGACGAGTTGGACGAGCGGCAACGAGGCGAGCACCGCGAACGTCGCCGCCAGCACCACGCCGGCTGAGGTGATCACCCCACCGGTCATGGCGAGGCCGCGCTTCGTGCCCGCGACGGTGCCGTGCCGCGCGGACTCCTCGCGCACCCGGGTCATCAGGAAGATGTTGTAGTCGACACCGAGAGCGACCAGGAAGAGGAAGCCGATCAGCGGCACCGACGCCTCCAGCCCGGCGAACCCGAGCACGTGCTCGAAGACCAGGGTGCACAGGCCGAGAGCCCCGAAGAACGACACCACCACGGTGGCGACCAGCACCAGCGGAGCCACGACCGCTCGCAGCAGCAGGCCCAGGATGCCGAGCACCACCAGCAGGATCAGCGGCATCACCACGGTGCGGTCGCTCGAGTTGGCCGAGGCCTCGTCGAGCCGCTCGGCGCTCGGCCCGCCCACCAGCACCGATCCCCCGCCGATGTCACGCACGGCTGCCCGCAGTCGGTGGATCGTGGCCGTCTCACCCGCGCTGTCCGGCGGGTCGACCGGGGTCACGGAGATCTCCGCCCAGTCGTCGCCGGCTCGGCCGAGCTCGGCTCCGGCCACCCCCGGCGTGCTCGTGACGGCGGCGAGGACCTCTCGGCTCTGGCCGGGTCGACTCATCACGGTGAGCGGCTGCCCGCTCTCGGAGGGGTAGCGCGCCTCGACCAGCCGCGCACCGACCACCGACTCCGGTGTCGAACGCGCGAACTGGTCCAGCTGCGGGAGCGAGCCGCTGGCCCCCACCGTGCCCAGCGCGAGCCCGCCGAGGACCACCAGCGGCACTGCCCAGCTCACGACGCGGCGGCGAGCGACCAGCTGGGCGAGCCGGCCCCATCGAGAGCCGGACGCGTGGGCGTCGTCCCCGAGCCGCGGCACGAAGGGCCAGAAGACCCGGCGCCCGAGCACCACCAGCAGGGCGGGGAACAACGTCAGCATGACGAGCATCGCGGACCCGATGCCCGCTGCACCCACTGGCCCGAGACCGCTGGTGCTGTTGAGGTCCGCGAAGAGCAGGCACAGCAGGCCGGCCACGACCGTCGCCGCCGAGGCGAGGACCGCCGGGCCGGCTCCGCGCAGCGCAGCCTGCATGGCGTCGACCGGGTGCTCGAAGCGGTGCAGCTCCTCGCGGTACCTCGACACGAGGAGCAGCGCGTAGTCCGTGCCCGCGCCGAAGACCAGGACGATCAGCAGCGCCGAGCTCATGCTGGTCACGGTGATGTCGAAGGCCTGGGTGAGCGCGTAGACGACACCCATCGAGAGGACCGCCGCGGCGCCGACCGCCGCCAGGGGGACCAGCCACAGCACCGGACTCCGGTAGGTCAATACCAGCAGGACTGCGACCACAGCGGCGGTGGCGAGCAGCAACGTCGAGTCGACGGAGTCGAAGACCTCGTCCATGTCGGACCCGATCGCGGTAGGACCGGTGACGTAGGCGTCCAGCCCGGTCGGCCGGTCGGCGAGCAGGTCGCGGGCTGCCGTGGTGGCGGCAGCCTCGTCGTCCACCGACGCGTGGTCGAGCGGCAGCGCGTACATCAGGGCCGTGCCGTCGTCGGAGTCGACGATGGCGGGAGCCGCTGCGGTGCCGTCGCCGAACCGCTGCGCCAGCGCGGCCTGCCCGCGCTCGACCGCTTCCCGGTCACCGGGCCGGAGGCCGCCGGGTCGTTGGTAGACGACCACGAACAGTCCGTTCTCGCCGCCGGGCAGCTGGGCCTCGGCCTGGAGCACCTTGGTCGACTGGGCGCTGGCCGGCAGGTAGTCGACCTGGCCGTCGCGGGTCACCGAGCCGAGCTTGCCGGCGAGCGAGGTGCCGGCCAGCAGGAGCCCGACCCACACGGCGAGCACGAGCCACGGCAGGACGGTCTTGGTGCGTGACCTCCGCGGTCTGCTGTCGGCGGCGGAGCGGGCGGGCGTCTTCACGGTCGAAGTCATGACAGCCAGGCTGCCGAGCGGGCGCGGGTGACGCGTCTGCCCAGGGCAGGCACTTCGGCGTACTCCGAGCGGAGTACGCCGCGGTGCGCCGCTGCTGCCGACCCTCCGTGCGTGGCCGCAGGGCGGTCACGCCCGCGCGAGCACCTCGCCGTGCAGCAAGGAGAACCAGCCGTCCGCCTCCGCTGCCCAGGCGCGCCAGGCCGCGGACACCTCGTCGAGCACCGACTGCGGGGTGCCCTCCGCGAGCAGCTGCTCGGTCATGGCGGAGTGCAGGATCCGGTCGGCCCACATGCCGCCCCACCACTCGCGGTCCTCGGGCGTCGCGAAGCACCACGTCGACGACGAGGCGGTCACGTCGGAGAAGCCTGCCGCGTGCGCCCACGACAGCAGCCGGCGGCCGGCGTCGGGCTCGCCGCCGTTGCGCCGCGCGGCACCCAGGTAGAGCTCCAGCCAGGTGTCCAGGCCCGGCGAGGCCGGGAACCACGTGAACGCCGAGTAGTCGCTGTCGCGCACGGCGACGATGCCGCCCGGCCGGCACACCCGGCGCATCTCGCGCAGCGCCTGCACGGGGTCGCCGACGTGCTGCAGCACCTGGTGCGCGTGGACGACGTGGAAGCTGTCGTCCGCGAAGTCGAGCGCGTGCACGTCGCCCACCGCGAAGTCCACGTTGCCGACCGAGCGCCGCTGCACCTCCTGGCGGGTCAGGTCGACCGCCTGCTCCGAGGTCTCGAGCGCGGTCACCGACCCGGCGGGTACGCGCGTGGCGAGGTCGGCGGTGATCGTGCCTGGCCCCGACCCGACGTCCAGGACCCGGTCCCCCGGTCGCAGGTGCGGCAGCAGGTAGGCGGCGGAGTTCTCGGCGGTGCGCCAGCGGTGCGAGCGCAGCACCGCCTCGGCGTGGCCGTGGGTGTAGGTGGCGGTGTCCTTCGGTCGTGGAGTCTCCATGAGCGCAGGCTAGCCCGGGTGTCTCATCCAGCGGGATGACGTCTCAGCTAGTGATACGGCTGTCAGACCGCAGGGGCAGGATGTGCACCGTGACCGGTCCCCGCCCCCAGCTGTCGGCCCGCCGCCTCGGCCGGGCGACCCTCGCCCGCCAGCTGCTGCTGCGGCGCGAGCGCCTCGACGTCGTCGACGCGGTGCGTCGCGTGGGCGCCCTGCAGGCTCAGGAGCCGGCCTCTCCCTACCTCGCGCTCTGGAACCGCGTCGAGGCCTTCGACCCGGCCGAGCTCGACACGGCCTTCGCCGAACGGCGCCTGGTCAAGGCGACGCTGATGCGCATCACCCTGCACGCCGTCGCTGCCGCGGAGCGCGCGCCGCTGCACGCGGCGGTGCTGCGTACGCTGCGCGCCTCGCGCCTCGCTGACCGCCGCTTCACCTCCACCGGTCTCACCGCGCAGGACGCCGACGACGCGCTCCCCGAGGTGCTCGACCTGCTGCAGCAGCCGCGCACAGGGGCCGAGGTCGAGACCGCGCTCGCCGGGCACCGCGACCCCGAGACCGCGAAGCGGCTCTGGTGGGCGCTGAAGACCTACGCGCCCGTGCGCCACGCACCGACCGGCGGCTCGTGGTCGTTCGGGCGCCGGCCCGCCTACCAGGCGGCGGGCGAGGTGCCCGGCGAGTCCGAGCAGACCGCCGGCGTCGTGCACCTGGTCCGCCGCTACCTCGCGGCCTTCGGGCCGGCCACGGTCGCCGACGTGTGGGCCTTCGCCATGGTCCACCGGCCGCGGGTGCGAGCCGCTCTCGAGGCGCTCGACGACGAGCTCGTGCGCTACGAGGGCCCGTCGGGCGAGGAGCTCGTCGACCTCGCGGGCGCTGCGCTGCCTGACGAGGACGAGCCGGCACCTCCCCGGCTGCTCGGCATGTGGGACAGCGCGCTGCTGGCCCACGGGGACCGCGCCCGGGTGGTGCCGGAGGAGCACCGCCGGCTCGTCGGCCGGGTCAACGGGGACTCGCTGCCCACCCTGCTGGTGGACGGACGCGTGGCCGGGGTGTGGCGTCCGGTCGAGGGGCGCGTCGAGGCGACCGCGTTCGAGCCGCTCCCGGCCGCGGCGTGGGACGGCCTGGCCGCCGAGGCGCACGTCCTCACGGCGCTGCTCGCCGACCGCGAGCCCACCGCCTACTCCCGCTACGCGCACTGGTGGGCGAAGCTGCCCGAGGCTGCGCAGGTGCGGCTCCTCTGACTCCCAGACGGCACCCCCCGACATCTCCCCGTAACACGCCCGAGGCATCCTGCTCACCGTTGCGCCCCCGCAGGTACCGAGAGGCATGCCGATGAGCACGACGACCCGTCCCTACGCGCCCGAGCCCGCCGGCCCGGTCGAGGTCCGCGAGGGCCACTACGGCACGAAGGTCGCGGCGGTCGAGCCCGGTGGTGCCGAGGTCGTCCCGGACGACGAGCGGCACGGCTCGCCCGTCCAGCTGTTCTGGACCTGGACATCGCCCAACCTCGAGTTCGCGACCGTGTTCGTCGGCGTGCTCGGGCTGCTCGCCTTCGGGCTGAGCTTCTGGCAGGCCGTCGCCGCCATCCTGCTGGGCTCCGCGCTCGGCGGCATCACGCACGGCGTCCTCAGCGCCCGCGGCCCGTCCTTCGGCGTGCCGCAGATGGTGCTGAGCCGCCTGCCGTTCGGCTTCCGCGGCAACGTGCTGCCCGCCGGGCTCAACGCGCTCACCGCTGGTATCGGGTGGTTCGCCGTCAACAGCGTGAGCGGCGCGTTGGCCCTCGGCTCGTTGACCGACCTGCCGAACTCCCTGTGCCTGTGCATCATCGTGGCCGCGCAGCTGGCCGTCGCGTTCCTCGGCCACAACATGGTGCACGCGTTCGAGCGCTACGCGTTCCCGCTGCTCGCGGTGGTCTTCGCGGTGACGACCGTCGTCATCCTCGCCAAGTCGCACCCCGGCGCCCACGGCGGTGGCGGTGGCATCGGCGGCTTCCTCGTGCTGCTCGGCGCGACGTTCGGCTACGCCGCGGGCTGGAACCCCTACGCCTCCGACTACACCCGCTACCTCCCCCGCTCCGCCGACCGCGTCAAGGTCGGCCTCTACGCCGGCCTGGGCGTCTTCGTCTCCTGCAGCGTGCTCGAGATCGCCGGAGCGGCGTCCATGACCATCGGCGCCTACGGCAGCGGCAGCCCCACCTCCGAGTTCACCTCGCACCTCCCGACGCTGCTCGCGAAGCTCACGCTGCTCTGCATCGCGATCGGGGCGGTCTCGGCCAACGCGATCAACATCTACTCGGGCTCGATGTCGTTCCTGGCCCTGGGCGTACGCCTACCGCTGGCCCTGCGCCGCGCCATCGTCGCCGTCGGCTTCGGTGCCATCGGCTTCGTGCTGGCCCTCACCTCGCTCGACGACGCGGGTGCGAAGTACGAGAACTTCCTGCTGATCATCGCCTACTGGATCGGACCGTGGCTCGGCGTCTTCTTCGCCGACCAGTGGCTGCGCAGGGGCGGCCGGCTCGAGGGCCTGCTCTTCGACCGCACCCACAACCCGCTCGCCGGGTGGCTGGCGATGGCGGTCGGCATGGCGGTCTCCATCCCGCTGTTCTCCAACCAGACCAAGTACGTCGGCGTGGTGCCCGACCACGCCCCGAAGGTCGGCGACCTCACCTTCGAGGTCGGGTTCGTCGTCTCGCTCGCCGTCTACGTCGCGGTGCACACGTGGGAGACCCGCCGCAGCCGTACGACCTCCGCGTCAGCAGCATGAGCGAGCCCACCTCGGCAGGGCCCGTCGACCTGCTCCTGCGCCGCGCGCAGGTCGCAGGGACCGAGGGGCTCACCGACCTCGCCGTCTCGGGCGGCGTCCTCGTCGACCCGCCCGCCGATGGTCTGGCCCGCGAGACCTTCGACCTCGAGGGGCGGCTGGTCACTCCCCCGCTGGTCGAGCCGCACATCCACCTCGACGCCGTCCTCACCGTGGGCCAGCCGCGGCCCAACGTCAGCGGCTCGCTGTTCGAGGGCATCGCGGTGTGGGCCGACCGCGTCAAGGACCTCACCGTCGACGACGTGCTGGCCCGCACCCGCGAGGTGCTCCGCTGGCAGCTGGCCAACGGCGTCCAGCACGTCCGCACGCACGTCGACGTCTGCGACCCGGAGCTCACCGCGCTGCGCGCGATGGTCCAGCTGCGCCAAGAGGCGCGCGGGGTCGTCGACCTCCAGATCGTCGCCTTCCCGCAGCTGGGCATCCTCGGCTACGACGGCGGCAAGGACCTCATGCGCCGGGCCGTCGAGCTCGGCGCCGACGTCGTCGGCGGCATCCCGCACTACGAGATGACCCGCGAGGACGGTGTCGCCTCGGTCGAGTTCGCGTTCGCGCTGGCTGAGGAGCACGGCCTGCGCGTCGACATCCACTGCGACGAGACCGACGACGAGCACTCCCGGTTCGTCGAGGTCATGGTCGCCGAGACGCTGCGGCGAGGGATGTCGGGCCGCGTCACCGCGAGCCACACCACGGCGATGGGCTCCTACGGCGCCGCCTACGCCTACCGCCTGGTCAGCAACATCGCCCGTGCGGGCCTCCACATGGTGGTCAACCCGCTCGACAACTCGGTGCTGCAGGGTCGTTTCGACACCGGGCCCGTGCGCCGGGGCCTCACCCGGGTCAAGCAGCTGCAGGAGGCCGGCGTCAACGTCGCCATCGGGCACGACTCCGTCATGGACCCGTGGTACCCCTTGGGCTACGCCGATCCCGTGCAAGCCGCGATGGTGCTGGTCCACGTCGGCCACATGAGTGGCGACGAGGAGCTGCGCCGGCTGCTGTCCATGGTGACCACGGCGCCCGCAGCGGCGCTGGGGCTCGAGGGCTACGGCATCCGTGTGGGCGGCCCGGCCGACCTCGTGGTGCACGACGCGCCCACCGAGGCCGACGCGCTGCGCCTGGTCCCTCGACGCCTGCTGGTGCTGCGCGACGGCAAGGTCGTCGCGCGTACCAGACCAGCCGAGACCACTATCGCCTGGAAGGGCGAGGAGTCGACCGTCGACTTCCTGCGACCGCAGCTCTAGGCGGAGCAGAGGGTCGTCTGCGCCAACCACTGGTCGTGCCACGCGGCGAACTGCGCGGCCGGCAGCGGTCGGCTGTGCAGGTAGCCCTGTGCCCGGTTGACGCCCAACACGCGCAACTGGTCGGCGACCTCCACCGTCTCGACGCCCTCCGCCACGACGTTGAGGTTGAAGTCCGCTGCGAGCGCGACGACCGCCCGCACGATGGCGGCGTCCCGGCTGTCGCGGCCGAGGTCCGTCACGAAGCTGCGGTCGATCTTGATGGTCTTGACGGGCAGCTGCTTGAGCCGGCCGAGCGATGAGTAGCCCGTGCCGAAGTCGTCGATGGCGATGCGGATGCCGTCGCGCGCCAGCTCGCGCAGGGCGTCGACCGCGCCCTCGTTGACGAGTGCGGTCTCGGTGACCTCGATGCGCATCAGCTCGATGGGCAGGCCGCTCGCGGCGACCTGCGCGCGCAGGCGGTCCGGGTAGCCCTCCACCTCGAGCACCGAGCCGGGGATGTTGACCGAGACCCCGAGCCGACGACCCTCTCGCAGCCACCGCGCCGTCTGCCCCGCCGCCTGGCGCACCATGCAGTCGGTCAGCGGCAGGATCAGCCCAGTCTCCTCGGCGAGGGCGACGAACTCCGCCGGCGACTGCGGCCCGAGCGTCGGGTGGTTCCACCGGGCCAGCGCCTCGACCGTGGTGACGACGCCCGTGACGAGGTCGACGCACGGCTGGTAGGCGACCGTGATGCTGCCGTCGGAGATGGCCTCGCGCAGGTCCTGCACCGCGCGCAGCCGGCGCGAGGGGTCGAGGTCGGTCGAGGGGTCGTACCACGCGACGACGGCCCGCTGGCGCTTGGCGCGGTACATCGCCAGGTCTGCGTGGCGCAGCAGGTCGGCGACGGAGGCGCCGTCCCGCGGCGAGAGCGAGACGCCCACGCTGCCCGAGACGGTGACCGGCCCGACGGCGGTCTCGATGGGCAGTCGCAGCTGCTCGCTGACCGCCTGGACCCGCGCGCCGATCTCGTCGAGGTCGCCGCTGAGCGCCAACGCGAACTCGTCGCCGCCCAGCCGGCAGGCGAGCCCCTCGTCCGCGACGTCGCGCAGCCGCTGAGAGGTCGCCAGCAGCACCTGGTCGCCCACGTCGTGGCCCAGCGAGTCGTTGACGTCCTTGAAGTTGTCGAGGTCGAGCAGCAGCAGCGCCAGCACCGCCTCGCCGGGGCGCTCCAGCGCCGTCCCCACCCGGCTGCGGAACAGCTCACGGTCGGCGAGCCCGGTCAGGCGGTCGTGCGTCGCGCGGCGCTGCACCTCCGCCTCAGCCGCCTCGCGGCCGGCGGCGGCGGCCAGCACGTTGGCCATGGCGCGCAGGAAGGCGGTGTCGTCAGGGGTGAAGGCGGAAGGCGTACGCGCGTGGGCAGCGACGACCCAGCGGCTGCCGTCGTGCGAGGCGACCAGCACCGAGGCGCTCGAGCGCAGCCCGAGCCGCCGGAAGGTGGTGCGGCCGGGCTCGTCGAGGGACTCGGTGTCCTCGACGACGAGCGTCCCGCCGGAGCTGAGCAGCTGGGTGACCGGACCGCCGCCCATGGGCGCCGTCGATCCCACGGGCTTGTCCCAGCCGTGCACGGCGACGAACGTGAAGGCTTCTGCGCCGGGCGCCGAGCGCAAGACGTTGACGACCGGCAGGTCCAGGACGCGGGCCACGGACGCGACTGCCGTGGGCAGCAGCTCCGCGAGCGGACGGCCCGAGAGCGCGGCTTGACCGAGCTGGGCGGTGGCACGCTGCTGGGCCTCGCGCACCCGCAGCCGGCGCGCGAGGGACCTCCGCCTCCAGCGCATCAGTCCCCCTACTGCCAGCCGTCCCGTCGGCAGCACTCATCGGCCTTTGCTCCGAGCACCTGAGCAGGCGCGGTTGGGCCACCTGGGCGAGATGCGCCACGTCCACCGTCGCGGCCGCCCGACAGCCGGCCGGCCCGGACCTCGTCGAGAGGTCCGGGCCGGCCGGTCGGTCGGGTCGCAGGCGGCCTAGAGGCGCACCTTCCAGATGCCTCGACCGTGGGTGCCGACCACGACGTACCGCCCGTCCGGCGTGACGTTCAGGTCGTCGACCGCCACCGTCGGCAGACCCTTGCCCAGACGGGTCCACGTGCCCGGAGACGCCGCGGAGGTGGCGAAGACGCCGACGTCGGTGCCGACGACGAGCCATCCGCCGTCGAGCACGGCTGCTCCGGCGTGGACGTCGGGCAGGTTGCCGGTGATGTCGGTCCACGACGTACCACCGTCGTGCGACTCGAACACGTGCCCGAGCCCGCCGTCCGGGATCCAGCGCCGCGAGTAGCCGCCGTAGACCGCGTAGACGTGCGCGGCGTCGGTCGGGTCGACCTGCAGCGCAGCGACGATGCGCTGCGGGAGGTTCGGCGCCGTCACACGGTGCCAGGTGCCGCCGTAGTTGGTGTCGATGCCCGTGGCGAAGCTCGGGCTCGGGTTGCCGCCGCTGTCGATCCACCCGGCGTAGGTCACGCCGCCCTTGACCGCCAGCGCCGTCGCGACGTTCTCGCCGCCGACGGCGTCCGTGCCGAGGTCGTGCACCGGCTTCCAGTCGCACGAGTCCTCGTCGCAGGTGGTGTCCCAGCCGACCGTGTCGTCCCAGATGCGGCTGCCGCCGGACACCCAGTGCGTCGGGTCGTCGACGTCCTGCACGACCGGGGCGATGAAGCGCGCCGACGGGTCGCAGTCGGCGAAGTCGGGGTTCGACTCGCAGGTCGGCGTCGCCTGGCGGAAGGAGTGGCCGCCGTCCTGGGTGATGTACATGTCGAGGTCGACGTACTCGCCGAGCGCGTTGTCCGCGTTGCCCGGGTCGGAGATCGTCTTGCCTCCGTCACCGCCTGCCGGCTCGAGCATCGTCGGCGCCTTGTCGCCGAGCAGCAGCGAGGTGCCGTTGTCCTGCAGGCCGCCCCAGTAGGCGGTGTCCTTGCCGAGCGCGCTGGTGTCGACGCCGTAGTACTGCAGGGTGTGCAGGGTGTCGTTCGTGCTCGTCCACGAGCCGAGCCCCGTCGCGGTCAGCGGACGGCGGAACACACCGCCGTCGTTGCCCTGCCAGACCTGCCCGCCGCTGATGAGCAGCGCGTGCTGGTCGGGGTGGGTCGTCATCGGGCAGTCGTCGCCGCAGGCGAGGCCGTAGTTCCAGTAGGGCGCGATGGTCTGGAAGGTGCTGCCGCCGTTGCGCGTCTCGTAGGTCTCCTCGAGGCTCACGTAGACGTGGTCGGAGTTCTTCGGGTCGACCGCGAGCGCCTGGTTGTACCAAGCCTGCACGCCGGGGCGGTAGCCCGGGTCGGCGATGGCCGAGCCGGACGCCGCGAGCTTGTCGGTGTCGGCGATCAGCGACCACGGACCGGTGGGACGCCCGCTGCGCGAGACGAAGACGCCCTGCAGCACCGAGTCGTCACCGTCGGCCAGCCGCTCGGGCGACTCGATGATGGCGTAGAGCCGGCGCCCGTCGGAGGAGTAGGCCAGCGTCGTGCGGCCGATGTCGTCGACGTCGATGTCGCCCGTCGGCGTGATCTTGCCGAAGGTGTGGGCCGCGCCGTAGGCGGTGGACAGGTAGAACCCGTTGGCCGCCGTTCCACCGCGCCATCCCAGCACTGCCAGCACGTTCTTGCCGTGCGACCCCGGCCGGACGACCACGTCGCTGATGAACGACTGGCGGTAGGGCGAGCCGTCGGGGTTGGGGTCGGGCTTCAGCACGAGCTGCCACGCTCCGGACGCCGTGCCGGCCGCGTGGCGCCAGAGCCCGCCGCTCGTGGCGGCGTAGACGGTGCCGTAGCCGTCGAAGACCAGGCGCGAGATCGTGGTGCCGTCGAGCTCGGAGCCGCCGACCTTGGCGAAGCTGCGCGCCCGGTCGTCGGAGCGGTAGACGCCCTGGCCCATGTAGGCGTCCTGGCTGGTGTTCGACTCGCCCGTGCCGACCCACAGCGAGCGGTCGGCCTTGTCGACGGCCAGCGCGCCGATGGAGATGCTCGCCTGGTCCTGGAACACCGGCTTCCAGTGGGCACCGCCGTCGCCGGTGCGCCACACCCCGCCCATGGCGGCTCCGGCGTAGACCTGCGAGACGCCGTCACTGGCCAGAGCGGTCATGCGGCCTGCAGCGTGCCCGGTGCCCGCACCGGCGTTGGACCAGAAGGGGTCGTCGAACCCGGCCGGCTCGGAGTCGTAGGGCTGGTCGGTGACCTCCTTCCACGACCGGTTGGCGACCGGCAGGGCGTCAGCAGCCGCCTTCGCCGCCGCGAGCGCGGCGGGAGGCAGGGAGGCGGCGGGAGCGGTGCGCGCGTACGCGTACTGCTCGGCGCCGTCCATGATCTCGCTGGCCTTCTCCTCACCCGAGTCGCCGTCGCCGTCGCCCCCTTCGGAGCGCGCGAACGCGGACACCGAGGGGCCGGTCGAGGGCGAGTACCGCTGGGCGGCCGGCCACGGCGGGAGCGTGCGCCCCGGCCCTGACGCTGCGGCGGACGTGCCTACCTGGGCGCCGGCGAGGAGGGCTACCGCGCCCACCAGTGCGGCCGAGGCGCGGAGACGTGAGACGTGCATGCAGTGCCCTCCTGAGGTGGACCGACAGGTGGGACCTTGGCACGCCCCACTCGCTTTGTCACGACCTCGGGGGAAGAACTCGTTAATTCCCTTGCACAGCAGGGTATCGACGCTGCAACGACGTACTCACCGCATGGAGGTCCCCGTGATCGGCGCGCTCATCGTCTTCCTCGTCGTCGGCCTCGTCGCCGGCTTCCTCGCGCGCGCCATCGTGCCGGGCCGCGACCCGATGGGCGTGGTCGGCACTCTGGTGCTGGGCCTCGTCGGCTCGTTCATCGGCGGCTTCCTCGGCTACGTCATCTTCGGCAAGGACCTCGACGAGGGCGCCTTCCAGCCCTCGGGCCTCATCGGCTCGGTCATCGGCGCCGTCATCGCCCTGCTGGTCTACCGCGCCGCCAACGGCCGCGGCCGCGCCCGCATCTGAGGACGTGACGAGCGCTCAGACGAAGAACACGCGGTCGAAGACCGCCCGTGCGCGACGCGCCGTCCGGCGGTGCTCCTCGAGGAGATCGCCGGCGGTGCTGTCGCGTCCCAGCGCGAGCTGCGCCACCGCGCGCAGCTCGCGCAGGTCCTTCGGCAGCTCCGAGCCCGCCTTGCCGCGCACGAGCACGGCCGCGTCGCGCACGGTGACAGCGAACTCCCACGCGGCACCCAGCGCCGCCGCGTCGTCCGCGGCGAGCAACCCGCCCTCGACGGCCGCCGCGAGCGCGTCCCGGGTGCTGGCCGTGCGCAGCCCGGGCACGCGACCGGCGTGGCGCAGCTGCAGCAGCTGCACCACCCACTCCACGTCGGCGATGCCGCCGGGCCCGAGCTTGAGGTGCCGAGACCGGTCGACCCCGCGCGGCAGGCGCTCGGCCTCGACCCGCGCCTTGATGCGCCGCACCTCGCGCACGTCGGCGTCGGTGATGCCTGACGCCGGGTGCCGAAGCGGCTCGACCAGCTCGAGGAACTCGCGCCCGAGCTCGACGTCGCCGGCCACCGGGCGGGCGCGCAGCAGCGCCTGCCGCTCCCACACCACGGCCCAGCGCCGGTAGTAGGCGGCGTAGGACGACAGCGAGCGCACCAGTGGCCCCTGCCGGCCCTCGGGCCGCAGGTCGGCGTCGACCAGGAGCGGCGGGTCCGGCGCCGGGAGCGCGAGGATCCGGCGCAGCTCGTTGGCCACCGCGTAGGCCGCGTCGGTCGCGTCGCGCTCGTCGGCCCCGGGCAGGGCGTCGTGCACGAACAGCACGTCGGCGTCGCTGCCGTAGCCCATCTCGCCGCCGCCGAGCCGGCCCATGCCGACCACCGCGAAGCGCACCGGCAGCGGGCCGCGCCGCTCGCCCTCGACGAAGCGCACCGACGCGTCGAGAGCACCGCGCAGGGTGGCGACGGCGACGTCCGTGAGCGCCGCGCCGACGCCGCGCCGGTCGAGCAGGCCGAGCACGTCGGACGCCGCGGTGCGGAACAGCTCGCGGCGGCGGACCGCGCGCGCACCGGCGGCCGCGGCGGTCGGGTCGTCGTGCCGGCCGACGGCTGCCCGCACCTCGTCGACGAGGGCGGCACGCGTACGCGGCTGCAGCTCCGCGTCGTCGCCGAGGATCGCGACGGCCTCAGGAGCGCGCAGCAGCAGGTCGGCGGCGAACCGGCTGGAGGCCAGCACCCGCGCCATCCGTTCGGCGGTCAGCCCCTCGTCGCGCAGGTCGCGGAGGTACCAGTGGGTCTCGCCGAGCGCGTCGCTGACCCGGCGGAAGGCGAGCAGACCGGCGTCGGGCTCGGCCGCCTCGGCGAACCAGCCCAGCATCACCGGGAGCAAGGTGCGCTGGATGGTCGCCCGGCGGGACAGCCCGCTCGTCAGGGCCTCGAGGTGGCGCAGCGCGCCCGCGGGGTCGGCGTAGCCGAGCGCCTCGAGCCGGGCCCGCGCAGCCTCCGGCGTCAGCCGCGCCTCCCCGGCCGAGAGCCGCGCGACCGCGTCGAGCAGCGGGCGGTAGAAGAGCTTCTCGTGGATGCGCCGCACCTCGAGCGCGTAGCGCCGCCACCGGTCGACGAGCGCCGCCGCCGGGTCGCCCGACATCCCGAGGGAGCGCCCGATGCGGCGGAGGTCCTCCTCGCGCTCGGGCACGAGGTGCGTGCGGCGCAGGCGGAAGAGCTGGATGCGGTGCTCGAGCGTGCGCAGGAACCGGTAGGCCTCGTCGAAGGCGGCGGCGTCCTCGCGCCCGATGTAGCCACCGTGCCCGAGGGCGGCCAGCGCGGCCAGCGTCGTGCCCGAGCGCAGCGTCTCGTCGGCCCGGCCGTGCACGAGCTGCAGCAGCTGCACCGCGAACTCGACGTCGCGCAGGCCGCCGCGGCCGAGCTTGAGCTGGCGGGCCTGCTCGGTCTTGGGGACGAGCTGCTCGACACGGCGGCGCATCGCCTGCACGTCGGCGACGAACCCCTCCCGGGCGGCCGCCCGCCACACCAGCGGCGAGACGGTCTGGACGTAGCGGGCACCCAGCTCGAGGTCGCCCGCGACCGGCCGTGCCTTCAGCAGCGCCTGGAACTCCCAGCCCTTGGCCCACCGCTCGTAGTAGGCGGCGTGGCTCGCGAGCGTGCGCACCAGCGGGCCCTGCTTGCCCTCGGGACGCAGCGCCGCGTCGACCTCCCACAGCGCACCCTCCGGCGAGGGGGCGGTGCAGGCGCGCATGAGCCCCTGCGCCAGGCGGGTGCCGACCCGCAGCGCCTCGCTCTCGTCGGTGCCCTCCGCCGGCTCGACCACGTAGACCACGTCGACGTCGCTGACGTAGTTGAGCTCGCGCCCGCCGCACTTGCCCATGCCGATGACGGCCAGCCGGACGCCCGCTCCCCCGTCCGGCTCCGCGGCGCGGGCCACGGCGAGCGCGGCGTCGAGGGCAGCGCCGGCGAGGTCGGCGAGCGACGCGGCGGTCGCGGCCAGGTCGTCCTCACCGGTCAGGTCGCGGGCGGTGACCAGCAGGAGCAGGCGGCGGTACTCGCGCCGCAGCGCGTCGACCGGCGCCGGCGCCGCGTCGACCGCGGCGAGCATCGTCGCGCGCAGGTCCGGGAGCCGCAGCGGTGCGGCGCCAGCGAGCTCGCGCCAGAGCGGGGGGTGCCGCACGAGGGTCTCGCCGAGCGCGGCGGTGGTGCCGAGGACCGCCAACAACCGCGTACGCAGCGCCGGGTCGGTACGCAGTGCGTCCACCAGCGCCGCAGGCTCGGTCTGCGCCGCGGCGAGGTCGGCGAGCGTGCGCAGCGCCAGGTCCGGGTCGGCCGCTCCGCCCAGCGCGGCGACGACGGCGGAGTCGTCGGCGAGCTCGGCCAGCGCGCCACCCGCGAGCAGCGCGGCGGCGCGCTCCGAGTCGCCGAACCCGAGCCGCGCCAGCCGGAGCACTCCGCGCTCGGTCAGCGTCGGCCGCCGATCAGCGCGCTGCGGCTCGGGGACCCGGCGGTCACAGGACGGGGAGGAGCCGATCGAGCTCGAACGCGGTCACCTGGCGACGGTAGTCGAGCCACTCCTGGCGCTTGTTGCGCAAGAAGAAGTCGAAGACGTGCTCGCCCAGCGTCTCGGCGACCAGCTCGCTGCCCTCCATGACGCGGATCGCCTCGTCGAGGGAGGCCGGCAGCGGCGGGATGCCGAGCGCGCGGCGCTCGGCGTCGGTGAGCGACCAGACGTCGTCCTCGGCGCCCTCGGGCAGCTCGTAGTCCATCTCGATGCCCTTGAGCCCGGCGGCGAGCAGCACGGCGAAGGTGAGGTAGGGGTTGGTCGCGGTGTCGGGCGAGCGCACCTCGATGCGCGTCGACCCGCCCTTCTGCGGCTTGTAGAGCGGCACGCGCACCATGGCCGAGCGGTTGTTGTGGCCCCAGCAGACGTAGCTCGGGGCCTCGCCGCCGCCGGAGAGCCGCTTGTAGGAGTTGACCCACTGGTTGGTGACCGCGGTGATCTCGGCGGCGTGGCGCAGGACGCCGGCGATGAAGGCGCGGCCCACCTTGGAGAGCTGGTACTCGGCGCCGGCCTCGTGGAAGGCGTTGCTGTCGCCCTCGAACAGCGAGAGGTGGGTGTGCATGCCCGAGCCGGGGAACTCGGTGAACGGCTTGGGCATGAACGAGGCCTCGACGCCCTGCTCGAGCGCGACCTGCTTCATCACCAGGCGGAAGGTCATGATGTTGTCGGCCGTGGTGAGCGCGTCGGCGTAGCGCAGGTCGATCTCCTGCTGGCCCGGCGCTCCCTCGTGGTGGGAGAACTCCACCGAGATGCCCATCGACTCGAGCATCGTGATGGCCTGGCGGCGGAAGTCGTGGCCCACGCCGTGGGGCGTGTTGTCGAAGTAGCCGGCCTGGTCGACGGGCACCGGGCGGCCGTCGGCCGCGCGCTGGCGCTCGAAGAGGAAGAACTCGATCTCGGGGTGGGTGTAGAAGCTGAAGCCGAGCTCGGCGGCGCGCGACAGCGTGCGCTTGAGGACGTAGCGCGGGTCGGCGTAGGACGGCGTGCCGTCCGGCATGAGGATGTCGCAGAACATCCGCGCGGTGCCCGGGGACTCCGAGCGCCACGGCAGCATCTGGAACGTCGAGGGGTCGGGCTTGACCAGCATGTCGGACTCGGAGACGCGGGCGAAGCCCTCGATGGCCGAGCCGTCGAAGCCGATGCCCTCGGTGAAGGCGGCCTCGAGCTCCGCGGGCGCCACGGCCACGGACTTCAGGAAGCCCAGGACGTCGGTGAACCACAGCCGTACGAAGCGGACGTCGCGCTCCTCGATCGTGCGGAGTACGAACTCTTCCTGCCGTCCCATGAGCGCGGAGTCTGCCGCCCGAGTGTTAAATCCGTGTTACGGCGCGCCGCACTAGAGTCGGGCCGTGCCCACGCTGCGCCTCGCCCTCGCCCAGATCGACATCGTGGTCGGCGACCTCGCCGGCAACGCTGACCGGGCGCTCGACGCCGTCCGCCGCGCGGCGGCCGCCGGGGCCGACCTCGTGGTGCTGCCGGAGCTGGCCCTCGACGGCTACCCGGTCGAGGACCTGGCCCTGCGCCGCTCGTTCCAGCGCGCCTCGGCCGCGGCGCTCGAGGAGCTGGCGGTCCGTCTCGGCGACGAGGGGCTCGGCGGGACCGCTGTCGTCATCGGCTACCTCGACCACTCCCCCGACGCCGTGCCCGAGCTCGGCAAGCCGGCCGGCTGGCCGCAGAACGCCGCGGCCTTCCTGCACGGTGGCGGGGTCGTCGCGCGCTACGCCAAGCACCACCTGCCCAACTACGGCGTCTTCGACGAGGCCCGCTACTTCGTGCCGGGGCTGGCCTCCGCCGTCGTGCGCTTCCGCGGCGTCGACGTCGCGATCGCGATCTGCGAGGACCTCTGGCAGGAGGGCGGTCCGGCCGCGGTGACGCGCGAGGCGCGGGCCGGCCTGCTGGTCGTGCCGAACGCCTCGCCCTACGAGCGCAACAAGGACGACGCCCGGCTGGCGCTGGTGCGCAAGCGCGCCGCCGAGGCCGGCTGCGTGCTCGCCTACGTCAACACCGTCGGCGGCCAGGACGAGCTGGTCTTCGACGGCGACTCGCTGGTCGTCGCGCCCGACGGCGAGATCCTGGCGCGCGCGGCGCAGTTCCGCGAGGAGCTGCTCGTCCTCGACGTCGACCTGCCGGCCGCCACCGCGCCGCTGCGCGACGAGGACAGCACGCAGACCGCGCGCGACGGCAGGCGCGTACGCATCACCCGCACCGCGGTTCCCACCGCACCGCGCGAGCTCGGCGAGCCGGTCACCGGCACGGTCGCCGAGCACCTGCCCGACTGCGCCGAGGTGTGGGGAGCACTGGTGGTCGGGCTGCGCGGCTACGTGCAGAAGAACAGGTTCCGCTCGGTGGTCCTCGGCCTCTCGGGCGGCATCGACTCCGCCGTCGTCGCGGCGCTGGCGGTCGACGCCCTCGGCGCCGACGCGGTGCACGGGGTGTCGCTGCCCAGCGGCTACTCCTCCGCGCACTCGAAGGACGACGCGGCCGAGCTGGCCCAGCGCACCGGCCTGCACTTCTCGACCGTGCCGATCGCACCGATGGTCGAGGCGTTCCTCGGCTCGGTCGAGCTCACCGGCCTGGCCGAGGAGAACGTCCAGGCCCGGGTGCGCGGCACGACGCTGATGGGGCTGTCCAACCAGCACGGGCACCTCGTGCTCGCGACCGGCAACAAGAGCGAGCTCGCGGTCGGCTACTCGACGCTCTACGGCGACGCGGTCGGCGGCTACGCCCCGATCAAGGACGTGCCCAAGACGCTGGTGTGGGAGATCGCCCGCTGGCGCAACGCCGACGCCGAGTCGCGCGGCGAGACCCCGCCGGTCCCGGAGAGCTCGATCACGAAGGAGCCCTCGGCCGAGCTGCGCCCCGACCAGCGCGACAGCGACTCGCTGCCCGACTACGCGGTGCTCGACGCGCTGCTCGACGCCTACGTCGAGCAGGACCTCGGCAGCGCCGACCTGGTGGCGGCCGGCTTCGACCCCGAGCTGGTCGAGCGAGTGCTGCGCATGGTCGACGCGGCCGAGTACAAGCGCCGGCAGTACCCGCCGGGCCCCAAGATCTCGGTGCGCAACTTCGGCCGCGACCGGCGCCTCCCCATCACCAGCCGCTGGCGCGAGCCCGCGCCCGGCGCCTCCCACGAGGCACCGAAGGAAGTGGCACGATAGGGAGCAGTCCGGGGACGCGGCAGAGCGCCTCGAGATCGCAAGGAGCGCCACTGATGGCGAGTTCCCACCACCCGCTGGCCGACGTGCCGGCCACCCGGCGTGTCACCATCCGCGACATCTCGGCCGCCAAGCTCGAGGGCGAGCGCTGGCCGATGCTGACGGCCTACGACGCCCTGACCGCAGGCATCTTCGACGAGGCCGGCATCCCGGTGCTGCTCGTCGGCGACTCCGCGGCCAACGTCGTTCTCGGCTACGAGACCACACTGCCCGTGACGGTCGACGAGCTGCTGCCCATGGTGGCCGCGGTCGTGCGGGGCACCCGCCGCGCCCTCGTCGTCGCCGACCTGCCCTTCGGCAGCTACCAGGCCAGCCCCGAGCAGGCGCTGTCCACGGCGTCGCGGTTCCTCAAGGAGGGGCGCGCCCACGCGGTGAAGTTCGAGGGCGGGGCTGCGGTCGTGCCGCAGGTGCAGGCGCTCGTCGCCGCTGGCATCCCCGTCATGGGCCACCTCGGACTGACCCCGCAGTCGGTCAACCAGCTCGGCGGCTTCAAGGTGCAGGGCCGCGGCGACGCCGGCACGCGCCTGCTCGAGGACGCCCGCTCCCTCCAGGCGGCGGGCGCCTTCGCCGTCGTGCTGGAGGCCGTGCCTGCCGAGCTCGGCGCCAAGGTCACCGCCGAGCTCGACATCCCGACCGTGGGCATCGGCGCCGGTCCCGGCACCGACGCCCAAGTGCTGGTGTGGCAGGACATGGCCGGCCTGACCAGCGGACCGGTGCCGAAGTTCGTCCGCCGCTACGCCGACGTCCGCGGCGTGCTGCGCGAGGCGGCCACCGCGTACGCCGCCGACGTCACCTCGGGCACCTGGCCGTCGGAGGAGAACTCCTACAGCTAGGGGCGCGTGACGCGCACGCCGGCGTGGGTCTTGTAGCGCCGGTTGACCGAGATGAGGTTGGCGGTCAGCGCCTCGACCTGGTGGGCGTTGCGCAGCCGGCCGCCGTAGACGCCGCGCACCCCGGGCAGCCGCTCCGCCAGTGCCTGCACGGTGTCGGTGGCCGCGCGGTCGTCGCCGAGCACGAGCACGTCGAGCTCGAGCGCGGTCACCTCGGGGTCGAGCAGGAGCACCGCCGACACGTGGTGGAACGCGCCGACGACGGTGCTGCTGGGCAGCAGCGCCTGGGCCTGCTGGCACGCGCTGCCCTGCTCGACCGGCAGCGCGAAGGCGCCTCGCTCGTCGAACCCCAGCGGGTTGACGACGTCGACGACGACCTTGCCTGCCAGCGCGTCGCGGCACTCCTCGAGCAGCGCCGCGTGCCCCTCCCACGGCACCGCGACCACTGCCACCTGCGCCGCGCGGGCGCAGTCGGCGTTGGCGGCGCCAGCGACGGGCACGTCGGGCGAGAGCTCGGAGTTGAGCGCGTCGGCCGCCTCCTGCGCGCGCGCCGCGTCGCGGGAGCCGAGGACGACGGGTACGCCTGCCGCCGCCCACCGGCGCGCGAGGCCGCGACCCAGGTCACCTGTGCCGCCGAGCACCCCGACGCGCGGAGCCTGCTCGTCGCTCACTCGTCCTTCCACTTCGGGTCCTCGTCCCACGCCTCGGTGCGCTGCGCCGCGGTCTGCAGCGCGTTCTGCGCTTCGGCGCGGGTCGCGTAGGGACCCATCCGGTCAGCACCCTGGCAGCGCGGCTCGTCCTCGACCGTTCCGTGCTTGAGGCAGTACCAGAACTCGGCCATCTCGTCCCTCTCGCTCACTGTGCGGCCAACTAGACTCGCGCCCATCATGCCCACGCTCGTACCCGGGACCCTGTCCCCCCAGCGCCCGGTCCCTGCCCGCATCCCCCGGCCCGAGTACGTCGGGCGTCCCGGGCCCGCGCCCTACACCGGCAGCCACGTGCAGGACCCCGCCACCGTCGAACGAATCCGGCACGCCGGACGCATCGCCGCCGAGGCGATGGAGGCCGCCGCTGCGGTCGCGGCTCCCGGCGTGACCACCGACGAGCTCGACGCGGTCTGCCACGACTACCTCGTGGCCCATGACGCCTACCCCTCGACACTGGGCTACCGCGGCTACCCCAAGTCGTGCTGCACCTCGGTCAACGAGGTCATCTGCCACGGGATCCCCGACTCGACCGTGCTGCGCGACGGCGACATCGTCAACATCGACGTGACCGCCTTCGTCGACGGCGTGCACGGCGACACCGACGCGACCTACCTCGTGGGCGAGGTCGACGAGGAGTCGCGCCAGCTCGTCGAGCGCACCCGCGAAGCGCTCGAGCGGGCCGTCAAGGCGGTGCGCCCGGGCCGCCAGGTCAACGTCATCGGCCGGGTGATCGAGGCCTACGCCAAGCGCTTCGGCTACGGCGTCGTCCGCGACTTCACCGGCCACGGCGTCGGTCCGGCGTTCCACTCGGGCCTCGTCATCCCGCACTACGACGATCCCGCGGCGACCACCGTCATGGAGCCGGGGATGGTCTTCACCATCGAGCCGATGCTCACGCTCGGCACGATCGCCTGGGACATGTGGGACGACGGCTGGACCGTGCTGACCAAGGACCGCCGGCGCACCGCTCAGTTCGAGCACACGCTCGTGGTGACCGACACGGGCGCCGACGTCCTGACGCTGCCCGGCGTACGCGCCTCGGCCTAGCGCTCGCGACGCGCCGTCAGCGGCGAGCCAGCCTGCGCTCCCCGCTCGCGCCGGGCGAGTAGTCCATCGAGTAGTGCGCGAAGATCGTCGGCTCCATGTCAGCAGCCATCTCGCCGTCGGTCTCGATGCCGGGAGCGTTGCGGACGAGGTCCTTGTCGTAGCGCACGCGCACGTAGCCCGGCCCCACGGTCGCGGCAGTGAGCGGCACGAACACCAGCCGGTGCCGGCCGATGATGCCGACCTTGAGCCCGGCGACGAAGGGCTCGTCGGTGGCGGTGTCGACGTAGACCGACTCCAGGGAGCCGATCTTGTCGCCCTTGGGGTCGATGACGTCGGCGTCGCGCCAGAGGGTGATGCTTTCCGATTCGAACATGAGGGCGTCCTGCCCGGCGCCGTCTCCCCCTAAGCCCGCCCGCCCTACCGCTGCGCCCGCCCTGCCTCCTGCTGGGCCCCCGCCGCGCGTACGTCGTCGGCCCAGCGCGCCTGCTGGTACTGCTCGCCCGGGGCGACGGAGTAGCGCACGACGGCGCGCCAGCGGCCGCCGCGGCGGTAGACCGCGAGGAGCGAACCGTGCACCCAGCGGCCCTGGTGGCGCACCTCGACCGGTCGCGGGAGCGAGGCTGGGGGCGGCACGGGTCGACCTCTCGTCGCACGGTCTCGACCCGGACGACCAGTCTCGCGCACTCCCCTGACAGACCACGGGCGCGTACGATGTGATCATGCCTCGGCTCGGCGCCACCCGCCCCACGGACGGAACCCCCGCGTTCGGGGACGTCGTCGTGCGCCAGGCCAACGTCCCCAAGCAGGGGTGGACGCCCGAGCAGGCGGTCGACCTGCTCCGCCAGGGCTACTCCGTCGCCCACACCGCCGCGCGCACCGGCTTCGACGAGCGCTGGCTCGCCGCACAGCGCGACCGCCTCGTCGAGCCCTGAGGTCCGGCGCCCGAGGGCAGGTTGCCTGCAGGTGGCCGGAGAGCGTCTACTTGCCTCGGCACTGTCGAGAGCACGGCAACGCGAGGAGCCCGGCTTGCTGATCCTGGTGAGGCACGCGCACGCCGGCGACAAGCGACTGTGGCCGTTCGGCGACGTCGACCGTCCCCTCAGCGCCCGTGGCCACCAGCAGGCCGAAGGCCTCGCCCAGCTGCTGCGGGAGCTGCCGGTCACCTCCTTGCGCACGAGCCCCTACCGCCGGTGCCGTCAGACGCTCGTGCCGCTGTCCGCCGCGCTCGGCACCGAGCCGGAGGACGAGCCGCTGCTCGCGCCGGAGTCCGACGCGGCCGCCCTCGACGCCCTGCTGGCGGAGCCGGCCGCCCAGGGCACGCTCTTCTGCACCCACGGCGAGGTGCTCAGCGCACTGCTCGAGCGCTGGCGGGACTCGGGTGCCGTCGCACTGCCCGACGAGCCGTCGACCACGGCGAAGGGCGCGAGCTGGATCGTCGAGGAGACGAGGGGCACCCGCGCGGCCCACTACCTGCGGCCGCTGCGCATCGTCGACGTGCGCGACGAGGACCCGGCGACGCTCGCGCGCTAGCCCTGCCCCGAGGCACCGACGGAGGCGACGGCCTCCACCTCGACGAGCATCCGCTCGTCGAGCAGGCGCGCCTCGACCATCGTCGCCGCAGGCATCGCGGTGGCGAACGCCTCGCCGTGGGCGCGGCCGACGGCCTCCCAGTCGCCCGCCCGGGCGAGGAACATGCGTGTCTGCACGACGTCGTCGATGCTCGCCCCCGCTCCCTGGAGCGCGGCGCCGATCTTGCGGAAGACGTCCTGCGCCTGGAGGTACGCGTCGTCACCCCCGACGACCTCGCCCGAGCCGTCGACCGCGGTCGTGCCGGCGACGAAGACGAGGTCCCCCGCGCGCACGGCGGCTGAGAACCCGATGACCGGGGCGTAGCGGGAAGGGGAGGCGACGCGCTGCACGGGCATGGGGGCGAGGCTAGCGGAGCGCAGTGCGTGCACCTGGGGTCGCGCTGACGCACACACAGGCCCCTGCTCGGGCGAGGAACGAACCCGGTGCACCGGTCGAGTTCACGGTTTCTGGCGGGTAGGAGAGGTGCGCTGGCGCACCATTCAATACAGTTCGCCCCATGGCCCACGAGGAGCTCGCGCGCAGGGAGTCCCTCGCGCTCGAGTCCAGCGCGGCGGTGGTGCCCGAGGTGCGCCGGTGGCTGCGCCGGCTGCTGGTCGGGTGGGGCCACGACGACCTGGTCGACGAGGCCGAGCTCTCGGTCAGCGAGCTGGTGGGCAACGTGGTGCTGCACGCGCCCGGCCCGGCCGTCGTCGAGGTCGCCAGCGAGCCGCAGGGGGTGCGCCTCCAGGTGCTCGACACCAACCCGGCGCTGCCGGTCCGCCGCAAGGCGAGCGACGGCGGCACCACCGGACGCGGGCTGAACCTGCTCAGCGCCGTCAGCAGCTCGTGGGGCGCGGGGCCCCGCGCCGACGGCCGGCCGGGCAAGGTCGTGTGGTGCGAGCTCGGCGGCGGGGTCGCCGAGCCCGAGGGCCCCGACATCGACCCCGAGGCGCTGCTCGCGATGTTCGGCGACGACGTCGAGGTGCCCGGCCCGGTCGGGCACCGCGTGACGGTCGGCGAGGCCCCGACCCAGCTGCTCGCCGCTGCCAAGGACCACCTCGACGGCGTGCTGCGCGAGCTGGCGCTGGCCGACACGACCGAGGGGGGTGCGCTGCCGCACCGCGTCGTCGAGGACATCCGCGCCGCCGTCGCCCGCTTCACCGTCGCCCGGGTGCAGATCCGCGCCCTGCTGGCAGACGCCCTCGAGCAGCGGCTCCCCCGCGTCACGCTGCGGTTCACGCTGCCCGTCGAGCTCGCCGATGCCGGCGAGGGCTACCTGCGCGCGCTCGCGGCGGCCGACTCGGTGGCGCAGGACAAGCGCCTGCTCAGCCTCGAGTCGCCGGTCGAGTTCCGGGTGCTGCGCGAGTGGTACGTCGAGGGGCTGGTCGCCGGACTGCGCGACGCCGAGGCCGGCCGGCCGGTCCAGCCGGCGGAGAGCTTCGAGGCGCGGCTGCTGCGCGAGGTCCGCAGCCTCGACCAGCGCTACCGCGACAGCGCGCTGGCCGCCCAGCTGCAGCAGGTCACGGCCCGGCTGGCCGCCGCCGAGACGCTGATGGACATCGCGGAGGCCGCGGTCAGCGAGGGCATGCTCGCGCTGCGGGCGGCCGGCGGCACGCTGTCGCGCCCGGGCGGCGGCCTCACGCTGCCCATCCTCGAGCGCGGCGTCGACGAAGGGCTCGGTGCCCGCTACGGCTTCGACCCCAACCGGCCGGCGGGGCCCTCGACGCGGGCGATCCGCACGGGGCGCGCCGTCTACGTGGAGAGCCGCGACGAGTACGACGCCCGCTTCCCCCACCTGGTCTCCATGCAGCCCGGCGCCCTCGCGGTGGCGGCCGCGCCGCTGCTGGTCGCCGGCGAGGTCGTGGGCGCGCTGCGCTTCTCCTTCCCGAGGGCGCACGTGTTCTCCGCGCCCGAGCGCGCCTACCTCGACGGGCTGGCCGCCCAGACCGCCCAGGCGGTCGCGCGCAGCGACGCGCTCGAGCGTGTCAGGGAGGCCGAGGAGCGCAGCCGCAGCCTGGCCCGCCTGGGCGAGGCGCTGGCCGCCTCGCGCAGCCCGGCCGCGGTGCTCGACGCCGTCGCCGACGCCCTCGTGCCGCGCTACGGCGAGTGGGTCGCGGTGCACCTGGTCGGCGACCACGGCCGGGTCTGGTGCCCGCTCGCCCGCCGGAGCGACGACGCCCGTCGGGCGCCGGGGACGGCCGAGGTCTTCGCCCGCTTCGCGCAGGACGGCGGCTCACCGACGGTGCGCGAGGTCATGGCCTCCGGGGCGACCCGCCTCGTCGAGGACCTCGCCGACGTGCCCGGCGCCGGCGGGCCCGGTGGCGCCGGCTCCCGGCAGCAGTGCATCGTCGTCCCGCTCGTCTCGCGCGGCGGCGCGGTCGGCGCCGTGTCCGTCGCGCGCCCCGGCCCGCACCCGTTGCCGGTCGACGACGTCGCGACCGTCGAGGACGTCGGGCGCCGGGCCGGCGTGGCGCTCGACAACGTCCGCACCTACACCGTCTCCGTGCGCCTCGACCAGGCGATGCAGGCCGCACGCATCGGCTCGTTCGAGCTCACCGTCGCGAGCGGGGAGCTGGTCGCCGACGAGCTGCTCGTCGTGATGCACGACGCGGGGTGGCGCGGCACCACCGGCACCTTCGAGCGGTTCCTCGCCGCAGTCGACCCGGACGACGTCCCGCGCCTGCGCAGCGCCGTCGACACCGCGGTCTCCACGGTCGGCGACCTCGTCGCCGACTACCGCGTACGCGAGGGTGGCGGCTCCCTGCGCCGGCTGCAGGTGCGCGGCCGGGCCCTGCCCGGGCCCGACGGTCGTGCCGAGCGGCTGGTCGGAGTCGTGCTCGAGCCGGCCACCACACCGGTCGCGCGCCAGCGCTGAGCGACCGGCGCCGGCGACTCAGGCGGTCTTGCGGACCCGGAACCACACCTGCTTGCCGGTGGCGTCGTGCCGGGTCCCCCAGCTCTCGCTGAGCGCGGCGACCAGCGCCATGCCCCGGCCGCTCTCGTCGAGCTCCGACGCGACGCGGGGCAGGGGGTCGGTGGGGCTGCCGTCGCGCACTGCGACCTCCAGCTCCCGGGCCGAGAGGCACTCGACGCTCAGCACGATGGGGGGTGCGCCGTGGCGCACCGCGTTGGCGACGACCTCGGAGACGAGCAGCGCGGCGTCGTCGAGCATGGCGCCCGGGTGGTCGGCGCACGTGGCGGCCCGCAGGAACCGCCGGGCCACCGCGCCCGAGTCGGTCCGCGGGGCCAGCACCAGCTGCACAGGTGCGGTGGTGCTGCACACAGCAGGGGCCCCCGTGTCTGGAGGTGGGTCGCCGCAGCGGAGCCGGCGCGGATGGCGGTCGAGCCCGTTCTACCCCCTGCGAGGCGTTCGCCACGCCTGCGACGAACGACGGCTTCGTCACAGCGGCCGCAGGGGCAGCGGTCGACGGGCTGGTCAGACGATCACGGGCTGGGCATACTGGCACTCGTCAGTCGGGTCAAGCAGGGACCGGCGTGCGGAGACCGGTCCAGCCTCACCCCAGGGAGCGCCATGTCGGAGGAACCTCCTCCCGAGCTCAGTGTCGAGCGCCGCGACGAGGGCACCTGGACGGTCCTGTCGGTCAAGGGCGAGATCGACGCCCACACCGGGCCGGCACTGCGCACAGCACTGCACGACGCGGTCGACGCCGGCCGCCACCGCCTCGTGCTCGACTTCACCGACGTCTCGTTCCTCGACTCCAGCGCGCTGGGCGTGCTGGTCAGCGCCCACAAGCGGCTGCTGCCCGAGGGCGGCGAGATCCGCATCGTCAGCGACCGGCCCGTGGTGCTCACGCTGTTCGAGCTGACCGCCCTCGACCAGGTCTTCACCCTCGTGCCGACCCTCGAGCAGGCGCTCGCCGACTGACGCCGCGCCTCTTTCGAGGGGTGGGTCAGGTCCGCGCCCGGTCCCAGAGCTCGAAGGCGTTCGCTCGGGTGCCGATGGACGCGGCCAGCGCCGGGTAGTGGCGGCGCAGCAGCGAGGCCATGCTCGCGTCGGCGATCCAGCGCATGCCCTGCCGGGTGTAGACCTCCGGCCGGTAGTCGGTCGTGAAGAAGCGGTCGCTGTTGAGCCGCCTCGACGCCATGAGGATGAAGATGCGGAACGCGGTGTCGCTGAAGGCGAAGCCCTCGGGCCGCCGCTCCGCGAACAGCCCGACCATCAGGTCGAGCCGCTCGATGCCGTCGGGGCCGTAGATGCGCTTCATCTCCCGCACCGCGTCGACGTCGTCGGTGATCTCGGAGAAGCTGCGCGGGGCGCGCAGGCGCAGCTGGCGGCGGAACTCGCAGTAGCGCGGCACCCCCATCTCACGGTGGCGCAGGATGTCGGTGGCCGCCAGGTCCATCGGCTCGCCGTTGTCGGGGCGCTCGAACTCCTGCAGGAAGTGCGGGAAGTTGTGCAGCGTGACCACGCCCGGCTGCTCGGTGCCGAACGAGTAGAACAGGTCCTCGAGCGAGACCTCGGACAGCACGTCGACCCCGCCCTGCCCGGAGAGGTCACGCAGCGAGCGACGCGCGTGGAGGCTGTCGTCGCGGACCGAGCGCAGGTCGTACCAGTCGCGTACGAGTGGGTGCATGCGGTAGACCGCAGCGAACTCCTCTGTCAGCGAGTAGGGGACGCCGTAGGACTGCAGCTCCGAGCCGGGGATGCCACTGATGACCTCGCTCTTCGACAGACGGCCGAACCTGCGGTGCAGCCGTTCACCCTGGAGCCCGAACCAGTTGGCTCGCATCGCGAACTTCGTCGTGGGATGACCGATGACCACCGGAGTCCACTCGACGGTGTGGATCTTGGCCGTGACAGCCGCGAGCACGAGACGCGCCCGCTGGAAGGTCTGCTCGTCGGACCACGACGGGTAGGCGGCGTTGAGCATGTCGCAGATCGCGTTGTGCTCGAGGGTGAACAGCGTCTGCAGCATCGCCAGGCCGACCCAGAAGCCCGGCTCCTTCGTCGGTCCGTCCTCGCCCTGGGGCACCGGGAGGCGGCCGTCGGGTCCGATGACCAGCTTGCCGCCGACGTGAGTGCGCGTCATCTGCTGGTATTCGGTGGTCGTGCCGTAGACCTGTGAGGCGTCCCACCAGTGCGTGCAGGTGTTGACCGAGGTGGGGAACGGCGGCTGGGTGCCCGGAGGCACCGTCGGATCGGGCATCGTACGCAGCACCGTCACCGTGCGCCGCGGCCAGGCGTCGCCCGGGACCAGGTCGACCTCCCACGGGTCGTCCTTGACGCTTGGACCGTGGCTGAACCAGTCGCGGATCATGAACTGCAGCCAGGCGGAGACCAGGGCGTTCGCGCCCGGCGCCTCCACCATGCGGCCGTCGACCCGGGTCATGAGCGCGCGGCTGACCTCCCGCGGGCTCGGGTGCAGCACCTCGTCCCGCGTCGGGCGGTGCAGCACCGAGGGCGGGACGTTGCGGCCGAAGCGCCGACCCGCCATGCCGGCGGTGACGTCGTCGAGGTCGTTGGAGCTGCCGTCGACGGTGCGCGTCGTCCACGCCTCCACGGTCGTGGGCGGCGCCGCGGGCGGCACGTAGGACGCCGGATCGGCGGGGTCGTAGAGGTTGTCGCGGCGCAAGGAGTCGCGCAGGCCGATCAGCACGACGAGGCTCAGCGGCAGCGGCAGCCGGTCCCAGCCGCGGCGCTGGTCGACCACCCGGGCGAACGCCCGGAGGGCCCGCCATGGCGCCGAGGCGTGGAAGCCACGGGAGCTGTCGTGCTGCGAGGAGCCCATCGGATGCCACCGTCCCTGCTCTCCTGATCACCGTCCCATCGGGTCCGCGGCTCGTCAACGCCCTTGCGGGCAGCGATCCCTCCTACACTCCGGGCGGTGAGCGCAGCGAGCACCGGCGTGGCCGGCCCGGGCGTCGTCGTCGTGGTGGGATCGGTCAACGCCGACCTCGTCGTCGCGCTGGAGCGGATCCCCCGGGCGGGCGAGACGCTGACCGCGAGCGGACTCGAGCGACGCCAGGGCGGCAAGGGCGGCAACCAGGCGGCCGCCGCTGCCCGGCTCGGCGGCGACGTCCGCTTCGTGGGTCGGGTCGGCGACGACGCCGAGGGCGCCGCGGCCCGCGCAGCGCTCGAGGATGACGGCGTCGACTGCGCGGCGCTGCTTCCGACGGCCGGAGAGCCGACCGGCACGGCACTGGTCCTCCTCGAAGGCGACGGCGAGAACGCCATCGCCGTGGTGCCCGGCGCCAACGCCCGGCTCTCTCCGGACGACGTGGCCGGTGCGCTCGCGCCCCTGCCGGGCGAGCACGTCGTGGTGCTCGCCTGCCTGGAGGTGCCGGTGGAGACGGTGCACGCGGCAGCGCGGGCCGCCCGGCAGCGGGGATGGGGCTTCGTGCTCAATCCTGCGCCCGCCCAGCCGCTGCCGGCGGAGCTGCTGGCGCTCGTCGACGTGCTCACGCCCAACGAGCACGAGCTGGGCCTGCTCTCCCCCGGCGGGGCGCCCGCCCTGCTCGAGGCGGGTGTCGGTGCGGTGGTCGTGACCCGCGGCGCCGCCGGCGCCGACGTCGTGACGGCGCAGGGGCAGGAGCACCACGACGCGTACGCGGTGGCCGGCGGCCCCGTCGACACCACCGGAGCGGGCGACGCGTTCAGCGGCACCCTCGCCTGGGCGCTCGCCGCGCAGCGTCCCCTCGGCGACGCGGTCGAGCAGGCGTGCGCTGCCGGCGCCCTGGCGACGCGCGCCGTGGGAGCGCGCGCCGCCCTGGCGACGGCGGCCGAGGTGGAGTCGGTCCTCAGGCGGTGAGCCGGGGCAGGACGTTCTTGCCGTAGAACTCGATCACACCGGGCTGGTCGTGCTCGCCGGAGTGGATGAACGGCGTACCGCCCATGTCGAGGATCTTCTGCGCCGCCTTGATGTGGACGTCGGGGTCGGGACCCTTGGGCCAGGCGGCGGTCGCCTGGGCGAGCGAGAACGACGCGGCCGCCTTCTGCTGGATGCGCAGCGGGTTGGGCTCGTAGAGCAGCTCGGGGTTCCACGAGTCGTAGGTGAAGCGCCAGCGCACGCCGGAGTAGAGCAGCTCGGCCGGGCCGCCGATGTTGACGAAGCTCTCGGCGTACTTCGGCATCGTGTCGGGGTCCTTGCCCGCGTCGCGTGCACCCTGCGCGAACGCCGCCTGGAGCTCGGGCTTCATCAGGTCCTTGGCGCTGCAGATCCAGCCGTCGCCGTAGCGCCCGGCGTTGTAGGCGCTCTTCGGGCCGCTGGCCGCCATCAGGATCGGCACCGGCTTCGAGGGCACGTCGTAGAGCTGGAACTGGTCGACCGTGTAGTAGGTGCCGCGGAAGCTGACGCGTTGGCCCTCCCAGAGCCGGCGGATCAGCTGCACCGCCTCGACCAGCCGGGCGGCGCGCTCGGCGTAGGGGCCGAAGCTGCCCGTGCCGGCCTGCTCGTTGAGCGCCTCGCCGGTGCCGACGCCGAGGAAGACGCGGCCCGGCGCCAGGATCCCCAGCGAGGCGAAGGCCTGCGCCACCTCGCTGGGGTGGTGGCGGTAGGTCGGGCACGTCACGCCGGTGCCGAAGTGCACCCGGGAGGTCGTGTGGCTGATGATCCCGTGGGTGATCCACGGGTGCATCGAGTGGCCCTGAACGTCCTCCCACGGCTGGAGGTGGTCGCTGGTCCACACGTGGCTGAAGCCGACGGCCTCGGCCTGCGAGGCCCAGCTGACCAGCGACTGCGTGCGGAACTGCTCGTGCGAGAGCACGAAGCCGACCTTCGCGGTCACCCTCGGCCGGGGTGGCTCCGGGGCGGCCTGGGCGGTGGCCGGCGCCGCTGCGCCCAGCGCCGCCGCCCCGGTGACGGCTGCGCCGCTGCGGAGGACCGCCCGGCGGGTGGTGGTGCGTGCGTCTGGCATGTCTGCTCCCCGCTCCCGGTGGTGGTGCGGGGCAGATGCCCTCGAAGGGGGCAGATCATGCGAGCGGCAGGCGGGGGACGAGCCGGCCTGTAAGCCGGATCCTGTAGGACCGCGAGAGCGGTCCCGGCGGCCATCCATCTAGGGCTGCCGTTGCCGACAGCCTCGAGCGGCCTACCCGGGAGCTCGGGCGGGCAGCCCTCCCCGGCAGCTGCGAGCAGCCGCCGATCGCTCCCTGTCTGGCCTTGCTCCGGGTGGGGTTTGCCGAGCCGTCCGGGTCACCCCGGACGCTGGTGGTCTCTTACACCACCGTTTCACCCTTACCGGCGCCGCACGCCCGAGAGCGCGCGTGCCGGCGGTCTGTTCTCTGTGGCACTGTCCCGCGGGTCGCCCCGGGTGGCTGTTGGCCACCACCCTGCCCTGTGGAGTCCGGACTTTCCTCGGCGCCGCAGCGAGCTGCGACGACGCGACCGCCCGGCCGGCTCGTCCGCTCCCGATGCTACCGGAGCGGCGTCCGGTGCTACCGGAGCGGCAGCGTGCCCGACGGGCCGCGCACCGTACGCTTCCGCCTCGTGCCCATCGCCGCAGCCCTCGCCGGGCTGCTCGCCGTCCTGACCGGCGCGCTGTCCCGGCACGGCGCGAGCGAGGTGGCGCACCGTACGCTGCCCGTCCTCGGCTTCCTCGTCGCGATCACCGTGGTGGCCGAGCTCAGCGACGAGGCCGGGCTGTTCGACGTCGCCGCCCGGCGGGCGGCGCTGCTCGGGCGCGGACGCACCCGCACGCTCTTCCTCCTCGTCTGCGTCCTGGCGACCGCGACCACGACGGTGCTGAGCCTCGACACCACAGCGGTCCTGCTGACGCCGGTCGTGCTGGCGCTGGCGTCGGCGCTCGAGCTCGACCCGCTGCCCTTCGCCTTCGCGACCGTGTGGCTGGCCAACACGGCCAGCCTGCTGCTGCCCGTCTCGAACCTCACCAACCTGCTGGCCGAGACGAAGACCGGGCTCGGAGCCGTGGAGTTCGCGTCGCACTCGTGGCCCGCCCAGCTCGCGCTGCTCGTCGTCACGCTCGCCGTGCTGCTTCTGCGCCACCGGCGTACGCTGCGCGGCCGCTACTCGACGCCTCCGGAGGTCGCGGTCGAGGACCGCGTGCTGCTGCGGCTCAGCGCGGTCGTGACGCTGGCCGTCGGCCCGCTGCTCGTGGCCGGGCTCGCGCCGTGGGTCGTGGCAACGGCGGCGGCGGTGGTGCTGGTCGCCGGCTTCGCCGCGCGCCGCCCAGCGTCCGTGCGCCCGCGCCGGCTGGCGGGCCTGCTGCCCTGGCAGCTGGTGCTGATGACGCTCGGGCTCTTCCTGGTGGTGCAGACGCTGCTCGAGCACGGTCTCGACGGCACGATCTCCGACCTCGCCGGGGCCGGCGGCAGCTCGACCGGCGGGCTGCTGCGGCTCGGCGGCGTGGCAGCGGTCGCCTCGAACCTGGTCAACAACCTGCCGGCGTTCCTCGCCGTCGAGCCGGTCGCGCACGGCACCACCCAGGTCCTCGCCCTGCTGGTCGGCGTCAACGCCGGCCCGCTGGTGCTCGTCTGGGGCTCGCTCGCGACGCTGCTGTGGCGCGAGCGGTGCGCCAGCCGCGGCGTACGCGTCGGTGCCTTCGCCTTCGCCCGCGAGGGCCTGCTCGTGGCGCCGCTCGCCGTGGTCAGCGGGTGCCTCGCGCTGGCCTGGCGCTGAACGTCAGACGAAGTCGGGCGCGGCGATGCCCGCGAGGTGCGTCGTCGCGTTGAGCGCGCGCACGGAGGACCCGCCGTCGGGCCACCAGCGCAGCACGTGGAGCGAGCCCGGAGAGAGCTCGACGCGGTAGACGGTGGCCGGTGGGGCGTCGAGCGCGAGCCGCGTCAGCTGGCCGATGGGCGTCACGTGGCTCACGACCACGACGGTGCGCCCGGGGTAGCGCGCGAGCAGCTTGTCGCGACCGAGGCGCACCCGCCGGTGCACCTGGTCGAGGCTCTCGCCGCCCGGCGGCGCCACGGCCGAGTCGTCGAGCCAGGCCTGCAGCTCGGCCGGCCACCGCTCGCGCACAGCGGCGAAGCCGAGCCCGTCCCACTGCCCGAACGACGCCTCGACGAAGGCGTCGTCGACGCGCACTTCGAGCCCGAGCGCCGCCGCGACCTCGTCGGCGGTCTCGCGGGCCCGGCGCAGCGGCGAGCAGACCACCGCGACCGGTGCGTCGTCGGTGAAGCCCGCCGCGAGCGCCCGGCCGACCGCCGCCGCCTGCGCGCGGCCGCGCTCGGTCAGACCGGGGTCGAGGCCGTCGCGGCCGCAGAACACCTTGGCCACCGTGTGTGCCGTCTCGCCGTGGCGCACGAGCACCGTCGTGGTCGGCGCGCCGGGGTCGTCCCAGCCGACGAGCCGGGAGCCGGCGCGCGGCTCCTGCACCGGCTCCGGCTGTGCGGGCTCGCCGCGCTCGGGCGACAGGCCCGGCGCCACCCACGTGGTGCCGCGCGCGGCCGCGTCCATCGCCTCGTTCGCGAGCCGGTCGGCGTGCTTGTTGATCTCGCGCGGGATCCAGGAGAACGACACCTGGCCGGGCGGGAAGACCGCGCGCGCCCGCAGGGCCAGCGGCTGCATCGAAGGGTGCTTGACCTTCCAGCGCCCGCTCATCTGCTCGACCACGAGCTTGCTGTCCATGCGCACCTCGACCCGCGCCTCCGGGTCGATCTCGCGGGCGGCCTCGAGCCCGGCGATCAGGCCGCGGTACTCGGCGACGTTGTTGGTCTCCCTGCCGATGGCCTCGGCCCGCTCGGCGAGCAGCTCGCCCGTGACCGCGTCCTTGACCAGCGCGCCGTAGCCCGCGGGCCCGGGGTTGCCGCGCGAGCCGCCGTCGGCCTCGACGACCAGCCTGCGACCCGTCACAGCTCCGGCACCGTCACAGCCCGGACTCGGGGGTGCGCACCAGGATGCGGCGGCACTCCTCGCAGCGCAGCACCTCGTCGGGCGCGGCGTCGCGGAAGGTGCTCAGGTCGACGGTGTTGAGCTCGAGCCGGCAGCCCTGGCAGCGGCGCGCCTTGAGCTCGGCGGCGCCGAGCCCGCCCGAGGACGCGCGGACCTTGTCGTAGAGCGCGAGCAGCTGCGGCCCGATGTCGCGCACGACGGCCTCGCGCGCCGAGGTGGTGAGGGCGGCCTCGCCGTCGACCTCGGCCAGCACGGCGTCGCGGCGGCCTGCGGCGGCGGCCCGCTTCTCCTCGACCGCGGCCACGTCGACGCTCACGCGCTGGTGCTCGGCCGAGGAGACCTCGATGCGCTCCATGACCTCGAGCTCGACGTCCTCGAGCACCGACTGGCGCCGGGCGAGCGACTCGAGCTCGGAGGACAGCTCGACGAGCTCCTTGGAGTTGGTGATGCGCCCGGAGTCCATGCGGTCGCGGTCGCGGCGCACGCGGGTGCGCACCTGCTCGACGTCGGTCTCGGCCCGCGCCCGCTCGCGCTCGAGGTCGGAGAGCTGGGTCTCGGCCGCCACGAGCAGGTTGCGCAGGTGCGCGAGCTCCTTGTCGAGGGCGGCGATCTCCGCGAGCTCCGGCATGGAGTGCCGCCGGTGCTCGAGCTGGTCGAGCCGGGTGTCGAGGGCCTGCAGGTCGAGCAGCCGCAGCTGCTCCGACGGGTCTGCCTTCAACGCCTGCTCCTCGCTGCTCTTCCGGTCACCAGTCGGGGACGCTGCTCTGGATCGTCCACGGGTCGGTGCAGGTCTCCGAGACCTCGACCTCCACCGTAGTGCCGGACTCCGACAGCACGGTCACGATCTGCTGCGCCGCCTGGGCGAGCCACGGCCACTCGCTGGCCCAGTGCCCCACGTCGAGCAGCGCCGGACCCCCTGCGAGCTGCGACTCGGAGACCGGGTGGTGACGAAGGTCGGCGGTGACGTAGGCGTCGGCGCCCGCCGCCGTCGCCGCCGCGACGAAGGAGTCCCCCGACCCGCCGCAGACCGCCACGCGCTCGACGACCGCGTCAGGATCGCCCGCGGTGCGCACGCCGACCACCGTGGGCGGCAGCGCCGAGGCCACCCGCGCGGCGAACTCGTCGAGCGCCACGGGCCGGGCCAGCCGCCCGACCCGCCCGATGCCGCGGGGACCGGCAGGGAGCGCGAGCTCCAGCACGTCGAAGGCCGGCTCCTCGTAGGGGTGCGCCGCGCGCATGGCCGCCACCACCGCCGCCCGCCGCGCGCGCGGCAGCACCATCTCGACGCGGGTCTCCGCGACGTACGCCGACTCCCCCGCGCGCCCGACGCTCGGGTGCGCGCCGGGACCGGGCCGGAACGTACCGGTCGAGTCCGAGAGGTTGGCGGCGCGCGAGTAGTCGCCGAGCTCCCCGGCGCCCGCGGCCGCCAGAGCGTCGACCACCTGCTCGGCCTGCGCTGCCGGGACGAAGACGACGATCTTGTCGAGCGGGTCGGCCGGCTGCGGGTCGAGCGGCTCCAGCGGCCCCTCGACGCCGACCGCCCGGGCCAGCGCGTCGGACACGCCGGGCACCGCCGCGTCGGCGTTGGTGTGGGCGACGTGCAGGCCGACGCCGCTGCGGATCAGCCGGTGCACCAGCCGGCCCTTGGGTGTGGCCGCCGACACCGTCGAGGTGCCTCGCAGGTAGAGCGGGTGGTGGGTGACCAGCAGGTCGAAGCCGTCCTCGACCGCCTCGTCGACAGTCTGCTCGACGGGGTCGACCGCCATCAGGATGCGTCGGACCTCGGCGTCAGGGTCGCCGCAGACCGTGCCCACCGCGTCCCAGCTCTCGGCGGTGCGCGGGTCCCAGAGGCCCTCGAGCGCCGCGACGACCTGCGCGAGCGTGGCGGTCACGCGGGCGGCTCCAGCTCGGTGGCCAGCAGGTCCTCGGCGGGCGAGGGGCTGCCGTGGGCGTTGGGGTTGCCGGTCACCTCGAGCGAGCAGACCGGGCACACGCGGGTCGACGGGTCGCCGCCCGACTCGTCGGGCCACGACGCGTGGCACCGGGTGCAGTGCAGGCGGTGCAGGACGACCTCCTCGCGAGGGACGGTGGGCCCGGACGGTTTCGAACCGCCGACCCTCTCGGTGTAAACGAGATGCTCTACCACTGAGCTACAGGCCCGTCAGCGCGTGCTCAGCCTAGAGCAGCCGCCGCAGCCAGGTAGCCGGCCGCGTCGCGCGGCTCCCCGCCGCTGCTGAGGACCGACCAGCGCAGCAGGCCGTCCTCGTCGACGAGGAAGCTGCCGCGCCCGGCGATGCCCCGGGCTTCGCCGAAGACGCCGTAGGAGCGGGCCGCGGCGCCGTGCGGCCAGAAGTCGGAGAGCAGGTCGAAGCCGAAGCCCTGCTGCTCGGCGAAGGCCCGCAGCGCGGGCGCGGGGTCGCACGAGACGCCGAGGACGCGTACGCCGTGGCCCGCCAGCGCCTCGCGCAGCCCGTCGAGCTCGGCGACCTCGCCGGTGCAGACCGGGGTGAAGGCGTGCGGGAAGAAGACGAGCAGCACGCGGGTGCCGCGCAGGCTCGCGAGCGAGACCGGAGTGCCGTGGGTGTCCTCGAGGGTGAAGGCGGGCGCGGGGTCGCCCAGCCTCACTTGCGAGAGGCCTTGGGAGCGACCAGGCGGGTGCCCTGCCACTCGCGGCTCGCGCTGATGCTGCTCGTGGCGGAGAGGCCGGCGGTGGGCGCGGCGTCGCCGATGTCGCTCGGCTCGACGTGCCCGGAGCGGCCGGTCTTGGGGGACAGCAGCCAGACGACGCCGCCGTCGGCCAGGTCGGTCAGGGCGTCGACGAGGGCGTCGACGAGGTCGCCGTCGTCCTCGCGCCACCACATGACGACCACGTCGACGACGTCGTCGGGGTCCTCGCCCACCAGGGCGTTGCCCGTGACCTCCTCGATGGAGGCACGCAGCTCGGCGTCGCAGTCGTCGTCGTAGCCCAGCTCCTGGACGACCTGACCGGGCTGCATGCCGAGCCTGGACGCCAGGGTGCGCTGGCCCTCGGTGGGACCGGCGGTCGCGCTCACCGTGCTCCTCCACGTGCGTGGCCCCACCCGTGGTCGGGGACCGGTTGCGGGGTAGTCAACGCCCCACGCGGAGCGATGCGCAAGCGCAACGCCCGTATTGGCGCTCCCCCGGCGTGCCGGGCCGGTCGGGCGCGACGGCAGAATGCGGGCCATGAGCCGCACCAGCGACGCCTCGCACGCCACCGGACGCGTCGTGCGCTGGGACGCGCCCGAGGGGGTCGGCGCGGTCGTCGCCCACGGCGTGCCGAGCGAGATCGCGGTCAGCGCCGACGTCGTCGACGACGTCGAGGGCTGGGACGTCGAGGTCGGCGACCTGGTCGCCGTCGCGTACGTCTCCGGCGAGCACGGCCTGCGCGCCACCTCCCTGCGCCGCGCGGACGGCGAGGAGTAGCGCTCCCGTCAGCCCGACAGGAAGCTGAGCCGCACCTCGCGCTGCGGGTTGTCGACGTTGGTGTCGACGAGCACCAGCGACTGCCAGGTGCCCAGGGCCAGGTGCCCGCCGAGGACGGGCACGGTGGCGTGCGGCGGCACCAGCGCAGGCAGCACGTGGTCGCGGCCGTGCCCCGGCGTACCGTGCCGGTGGCGCCAGCGGTCGTCGGCCGGCAGCAGGTCGCGCAGCGCCGCGAGCAGGTCGTCGTCGCTGCCCGCGCCGGTCTCGATGACCGCGATCCCCGCCGTCGCGTGCGGCACCCACAGCGAGAGCAGCCCGTCGCCCCCGCCGCTGGCCTGGGCGACGAACTGGGCGCAGCGGCGGGTCAGGTCGACGGCCGCCTCGCGCCCGCCGGTGGGGACGTGGAGCACCAGGGTCTGCATGCGAGGAGCCTCTCACCAGCGGCCGGAGGACCCCGTGGTGACGGATGGGGCGGTCGGGTAGGACACTGGACCCGTGGCAGACAAGCAGACACCGGTGGGCGTACCCAGTTCCCCGGCCCAGACCGTCGCCCCGTCGCACCCCGACGCGGACCCGGCGGAGACCCAGGAGTGGCTCGACTCGCTCGAGGCCCTCGTCGCGCACGCCGGGCCGGAGCGCAGCCGCTTCGTCCTGCGCACGCTGCTGGAGCGCGCCGGCGCGTCCGACATCGGGCTGCCCTCGCTGGTGCGCACCGACTACGTCAACACGATCCCGGTCGAGGCCGAGCCGGAGTTCCCCGGTGACGAGGCGCTCGAGGCCCGCATCGAGGCGATCAACCGCTGGAACGCCGCGGTCATGGTCACCCGCGCGCAGCGCCCGGGAGTCGGCGTCGGCGGGCACATCGCGTCCTACGCGTCGTCCGCGCTGCTCTACGAGACCGGCTTCAACTCGTTCTTCCAGGGCAAGGACGCGCCCGGCGGCGGCGACCAGATCTTCTTCCAGGGCCACGCGTCGCCCGGCGTCTACGGCCGTGCGTTCCTCGAGGGCCGCCTGAGCGAGGACGACCTCGACTCGTTCCGCCAGGAGCTGACCGGCCCCGGCCGCGGCCTGCCGTCCTACCCCCACCCCCGGCTGATGCCGGACTTCTGGGAGTTCCCGACCGTGTCGATGGGCCTCGGCCCGATCGACTCGATCTACCAGGCGCGGTTCAACAAGTACCTCACCAACCGCGGCATCAAGGACGTCTCCGGCTGCCGGGTGTGGGCATTCCTCGGCGACGGCGAGATGGACGAGGTCGAGTCGCTCGGCGCGCTCGGCGTCGGCGCCCGCGAGGGCCTCGACAACCTCACCTGGGTCGTCAACTGCAACCTGCAGCGCCTCGACGGCCCGGTCCGCGGCAACGGCAAGATCATCCAGGAGCTCGAGGGCTACTTCCGTGGCGCGGGCTGGAACGTGATCAAGGTCGTCTGGGGCCGCGAGTGGGACGAGCTGCTCGCCCAGGACGTCGACGGCGTTCTCACCGAGGCGCTCGGCGAGGTGCCCGACGGCCAGTGGCAGACCTACTCGGTCGAGTCCGGCGCCTACTTCCGCGAGCACTTCTGGGGCCGCGACCCGAAGCTCGCCGCGATGGTCGAGGGCTGGAGCGACGAGCGGCTCAAGAGCCTGCGCCGCGGCGGCCACGACCCGCGCAAGGTCTACGCGGCGTTCAAGGCTGCGACCGAGCACCAGGGCCGCCCGAGCGTCATCCTCGTGCAGACCGTCAAGGGCTGGGGCATCCAGTCCTTCGAGGCGCGCAACGCCACGCACCAGATGAAGAAGCTCACCAAGGACGACGTCAAGCGCTTCCGCGACGTCCTGCAGATGCCCTTCACCGACGAGGACCTCGCCGACCTGCCGCCCTACTACCGGCCGGCCGAGGACTCCCCCGAGGTGCAGTACGTCCGCGCCCGCCGGGCCGCGCTCGGCGGCTCGGTGCCGCGCCGGGTGGACGCCCCGCGCACGCTCACGCTGCCCGGGGACGCCGCGTACGCATCCATGGCGCAGGGCTCGGGCAAGCAGCCGGTCGCCACCACGATGGCGCTGGTCCGGCTCATCAAGGACCTCATGAAGGACAAGGAGATCGGGTCGCGCTTCGTCCCGGTCATCCCCGACGAGGCCCGCACCTTCGGCATGGACGCGCTGTTCCCGACGGCGAAGATCTACTCGCCCCACGGCCAGCGCTACGACGCGGTCGACCGCGCGCTGCTGCTCTCCTACAAGGAGTCGGTCCAGGGCCAGCTGCTCCACGAGGGCATCACCGAGGCCGGCTCCATGGGCTCGACCATCGCGGCCGCGACGTCCTACGCGACGCACGGCGAGCCGATGATCCCGATCTACATCTTCTACTCGATGTTCGGGTTCCAGCGCACCGGCGACCAGATGTGGAAGCTGGGCGACCAGCTCGGCCGCGGCTTCCTGCTCGGCGCCACCGCCGGCCGCACCACGCTCAACGGCGAGGGCCTCCAGCACGAGGACGGGCACTCGCCGCTGATCGCGGCGACCAACCCGGCCGCCGTCTGGTACGACCCGGCGTTCGCCTTCGAGGCGGGCCACATCTTCCGCGACGGCCTGCGGCGGATGTACGGCGAGAGCCCCGAGGACGTCTTCTACTACCTCACGATCTACAACGAGCCCTACCTCCAGCCGGCCCAGCCCGCCGACCTCGACCTCGACGGGCTGCTCAAGGGCCTCTACCGCTATGCACCGGGGCCCGACCTCGGCGCCGACGCGGCGAAGGCGCAGATCCTCGCCTCGGGCGTGGGGCTGACCTGGGCGCTCGAGGCCCAGCAGCTGCTCGCCGACGACTGGGGCGTGTCGGCCGACGTGTGGTCGGCCACCTCGTGGACCGAGCTGCGCCGCGAGGCCCTCGACTGCGACTCGGCCAACCTGCTCTCTCCCGACGGCGAGCAGCGCGTGCCCTACGTGACCCGCAAGCTGGCGGGCGCGCCGGGACCCGTGGTCGCGGTGTCCGACTACATGCGGGCCGTGCCCGACGGCATCCGCCCGTGGGTGCAGCACGACTGGACCTCGCTCGGCACCGACGGGTTCGGCATGTCCGACACCCGCGGAGCGCTGCGCCGGCACTTCAAGGTCGACGCCGCCTCCATCACGGTCGCGACGCTGGCCCAGCTGGCCAGGCAGGGCGGGGTCAAGCCCGAGGCGGCCCGCGAGGCCGTCGAGAAGTACCAGCTCGGCGACATCCGCGCCGCAGGGGCCGGCAACACCCTCGGCGAGAGCTGAGGCTCCTCGCCATGAGGGCGTCCGTGCCGGTGCCAACCGGGGCGGGCGCCCTCGTCGTTGGTCGGGCTGCACGGCGACGGCGACTCCCCCGGCGCGTCGTGCTCGCGGCGCTCGCGCTGGTGGTGGCCGCGTGCGCACTGCCAGTGTGGTGGACGTGGCCGCGGGAGGGCTCCGCCGCTGCGCTGGTCCGCGCTGAGCGTGGCGGCGCCCCGCGCTCGGTCGAGCCGGGCGGCGTCCAGCGCCTCGGGCCGTGGTGGCGGCTCGAGGCAGACCCGCTGTCCGACTCGGTCGTCTGGCAGGACCGGTGGTGGCGCACCCGCACCGTCCCGCGCGACGCGGCGCTCGAACGGGCGCTGGCTCTCCCGCGGCGTTCCCCGGCCGACGACGACTACGTCTTCGGCCGCCTCGTCGAGCTGCGACGGGACGGCGTGCACGGCTCGTCGGCGGAGGTCGCGGTCGGCGGCCTCGCGCTCGTGGCCACCGCTGCGTACGCGCGGCGACGTCCCGCTCTCCGGTCGAGGTCGCGGTGGTGACCGACGACCGGCCGGCGTTCGTGCTGCACGACCACCGCAAGCCGCGGCCGCACTTCGACCTGCGGCTCGAGGAGGACGGCGTGCTCCGCTCGTGGGCGGTGCCCCGCGGCCTGCCCGAGGCCACCGGCCAGAACCGCCTCGCCGTCGCCGTGCCCGACCACGACCTCGACCACCTGACCTACACCGACGCCGACAAGTCCATCGCCGACATCGGCTGGTGGGAGGAGGAGAGCCGCACCGACAAGCGGCTCGTCTTCGTGCTGCACGGCGTACGCGGCCCCGTCCGCTACGCCCTCATCCGCACCGACCGCGACTGGCTCCTCCACCGCACCAAGTCCCAGCCCTGACGGGCCCCGATGTTGATCGGCTAGGCCGAT